>CAZVIS010000053.1:3688-14596 GCA_964627355.1 uncultured Rhodobacterales bacterium | reverse complement strand
AGAGGGGGCGTCCACACGTGCGACGGATGTGGGACGAATGATATCAAGGGGTTGAGGGGGGTGGATTCAGGGTTTGTTAAGGAGTGCGCACGGGGAGGGGTCTAGGGCAACGCAAGGCCGCCCTGTAGGGTGGGGTTTCACCCCTCCGTTTGCGTGAGACGTGGACACATGGTGGGTTAGAACCCCACCCTACGCTTGCTTTCAGCGCAGCGCTTTCAGACGGGTCAAAAAACAGCCACATTCATCCAGGAGCGGTGTCACGCGTTCTTCAAATCGCTGCCAGGATGTAGCAGCCTAGGGTTCATCGAAGCTTCACTTGACAGAGCAGGGACCGATCGTTTCTGTTTCGGGTGTGTTCTGTTAAGGATCTGCAAGATGAGAAGTATTGCGGCAATTGTCCTGCTCTTCGTGCTCACTTCCATCGGAATGGCGGGATTGGTCCCGATGCGCGCCGCTGCTGCGACGCTCGGAAATGACGCCCTGAGCTTTGGCGGCACGTCAACCGCGTTTGCAGCCCCGACCACGATCAACACGCCCTCCGGCACGACCGTTACGTTGCCCGCCGGCACCTACAATGTGAACAACACGACCTACGACGGTCTGGCGGGCATAGACACGCTGGTCATGACCTCGGCGAACGACGTGCTCAGCCAATCGCAGGGCGATGTGCTGCGGAACGTCGAATTCGTGGTCCTGGGCGCCGGGAATGACATCATCGATCTGTCCGAGGCCTATGGCATTCCGCTGACGACCAACATGAACATCAACGGCGGATCCGGAGATGATGTCATCATCGCCAATGCCGGAAACGATACGTTGCGCGGCTTTGGCGGTTCGGACTACATTTTTGGCGGCTCGGGATTTGATAACATCGACGGCGGCGCCGATGACGACTATCTTGACGGCGGCAGCGGGTTAAACACTTACATCGTGACCGACTCGATCAGCTTCGGGAACGACATCATCGACCTGCGGAATGGGGCCATCGGCAGTAACGTGTTGTTTACGACCAACTCGACCGCCGCCAGTCTGTTTGACCAGATGATCCTGAGCGTCGCAGGCTCGGTGTCCTGGATCAAGGTCTCGGTCCGCGACGGGCAGGGCGCCACCATCGGATCGCTGACCTTCATTGAGGATTGGGCGATTGCGGGGGGCACGATCTCGACCTTCATCTTCGGGTCTGACGGCAGCAGTTTCGTGCGGAACGACATTCTGCCGACGGTTACCTTCCCCACCGCTCCGGTGCCCGTTCCCGCCACGGCGTGGCTACTGGGGCTGGGCCTTGGCGCATTCGGTCTTGTGCGGCGCCGCCGGGCGTGAGAGCAGCCTTCGCCTACCTCTCCCCCGGCCGCAGCACCTCAATAACCTCCCGCACCACGGTATAGTCGCGGTAGCCCATGCGGGCGACGGGGTGGTAGAGGGTGGGGTCGAAGCGGCCGTTTCTGAGGCAGGCGTCGTTGAGGTGGATGCCTGTCACTTCTCCCAGGATCAGGATGTTGTCGCGGCCGAGGAGCGGCACCTCGGACGTCAGGCGGCATTCGAGGGTGGCGGGGGCGTCCTTGACGCGGGGACAGGGGATGGTGGTGCAGTCGGTCTTCTCGACGCCGGCGTGCATGAACTCGTCGGTGCCGCGGGGCAGCATGGCGGAGGTCTCGCTCATCTGCATCAGCATCGCCTCGCCCACGATGTTCACCGCAAAGACCCCGGTTTCGCGGATGTTCAGCAGGCTGTCCTTGACTCCGACCGAGGCGAACATGACCTGCGGCGGCGTGTAGGCCACGGCGTTGAAGAAGGAATAGGGGGCGAGGTTGTCGCCCATGGGGCCGGTGGTCGAGATCCAGCCGATGGGGCGGGGGGTGACGATGGCGTTGAAGGGGTTGTGCGGCAGGCCGTGGCCGTCGGCGGGGCGGTAGAACATGGGGCCTCCTGCGGGTTTGATCCTGACGTACCTGCATGTTACGCGCGCTGCCAGACGATTCCCCCTGATCGGTTCAAGCGCATGTACCAGCTCGAGGAAGAGACCGAGGCCGACTGGTGGGAGGTCGAGGCGCTCTATGACCTGTGCTTTGCGCCGGGGCGGACGGCCTTGTCGTCCTATCGGCTGCGGGACGGGGTGGCGACGGTGGCGCCGCTCTGTCTGGTGCTGCGGGACGGGGACGGGGTTCTGGCCGGGGCGATCCGCTATTGGCCGGTCGAGGCGGGGGGGCAGGATGCGCTGCTTCTGGGCCCCGTGGCGGTTCACCCGACGCGGCAGGGCGAGGGGCTGGGGGGGCTGTTGATGCTGGAAAGCCTGGCCGAGGCGCGCCGCCTGGGGTGGGAGCGGGTGATGCTGGTGGGGGATGCGCCGTATTACGGGCGGTTCGGGTTCCGCAAGCTGGAGGGGGTGGTGATGCCACCGCCGACGAACCCCGAACGGGTGCTGGGACTGGCCCTGCGGCCGGGAGCCTGGGATGGGGTCAGGGGACCGGTGACGAAGGCCACGACCTGAGGGGGCGTGGGATTTGGGTATTTGGGCAAAGATGAAGCGGGGGCAGGATTTCTTGCCCGGCTGATTGCGTGGGGGCGGGGCGGGCCCATATTCAGCAGATGGACCATGATGCCCCTGCCCTGCCTGCCCTGCGGGATGATCCGGCGCCCGAGATTGCCCGGCTTGCCTTGCGCTATCGGCGGGCGAACGGGCCGGTGATTGCGCTGGTGAACCGGCTGGGGTTGCGGCTGGAAGAGCAGATGCGGATGCTGCAGCCTGCGTTCCGCGCGCGGGTCGAGGGGGCGGTGGCCGATGGGCTGGCGCGGGCGTTCCGGGTGGCGCGGCTGGGGCGGTTTGCGCCCGAGACGGGGCCTGCGGGGGCGCGGGTGCTGGCGGCGGTCACGGGGGCGGCGGGGGGGGCTGGCGGGCTGGTGACGGCGATGGCCGAGATCCCGGTGACGGTGACGGTGTTCCTGCATGTGATCGCGCGCGAGGCGGCTGCGGCGGGGTTTGATCCTGAGGATCCCGCTGTGCAGGCCGAGTGTCTGCGGGTGCTCGCCTCGGGGACGCCCTTGGCGGACGACGACGGGGTGGACACGAGTTTCCTTGGCGCGCGGTTGGCTTTGACCGGGGGGGCGGTGCAGAAGCTGATTGCGACGGTGGCGCCTGCGGTGGCCTCGCTGCTGACGCGCAGGCTGGCCGCGCAGGCGGTGCCGGTGCTTGGGGCGGTGACGGGGGCCGCATTGAACGCGGCTTACCTCGGGTACTACCGCGAGATGGCGGCGGTGCGGTTTGGCCTGATGCGGCTGGCGGCCACGCATGGGGCCGAGCCGGTGCTGGCGGGGTTTGTCCATGCGACGGGCAAGGCGCCGGTGTTGAGGGTTTAGGCGGGCACCTTATGGCGCGGCATTCGGGCGGATCAGGAAAGGCACTGCCTTTCCCCGCCCGTCGCGCGACGGCGCCACCCGACCCCCACCACAAGCGCGACAGAGGCCTGCGCCTGCCTGGGCTGGCGCATCTGCGCCTGCCCGGGGGCAGGCAGGCGCAGGCCGGAACGCCGATGCGTCCCGGCGGTCACCGGGCGGCGTCTCGCGTGGCCAAGGCGATGGCCTTGGCCATGCTGCCGTTGTTACGCTAGAAGTGAAACGCCTCGGTCTCGACCCGGCGCCCGAGGGTCAGGGCGTCCGCCACATGCACCATTGGCGACAGGTCCACCTCGGACCGGCCTTCCCGCACCAATTCCGCCATCCGAGCGTACAGCGCCGGGTACTCGCCCATCGTGCTGTCCTCGCCCGTCTGATGGACCCCGCCCACCTCCAGCCGGTTCCCGCCCATGCGCAAGGCAATCGCCCCTTTCGGGGTGTCCACCTCGATGTCCCATGTCTGCGGGCCGGTCTGGCGCCAGTCGAAATCGGCCGTCACGCCGCCCGAGAAGGTCAGGCGCGTGGCGATGGGGGTCTGGCGGTTCGCGGGGAATTCGAGATCGGCTGCGGTCAGGTGAACCGGGGCGGGCAGGATCTCGGTCAAGATCGACAGGGCATTGATGCCGGGGTCGAAGACGCCCATCCCGCCGGGCTCGAAGACCCAGTCCTGACCGGGGTGCCAGTGCCGCACATCCTCGCGCCAGGTGATGTGGGCTTTGGTGACCGTGGTATCGGCTAGCCACGCTTTGGCGGCGGCCACGGCATGGGCCATGCGGCTGTGCCAGGTGGCGTAGAGGGTGACGCCGTTCGCTTTCGCCAGCGCCTCCAGCGCGTGGACCTCGGCGAGGGTCTGTCCCGGGGGCTTTTCCAGCATGACATGCCGACCCGCACACAGCGCCGCCTCGGCATAGGGATAGCGGGGTTGGGGGGGCATGCAGAGGCTGACGACGGGAACGTCGGGGCGGGCCTTGAGGAACGTGGCGAAGTCGGTGAAGGCTTCGATGCCGTCAATGGTGCCGCTGCGCGAAACGGTCGCCGCAAGCTCCCACTCATCACTTGAAGAGATCGCCGGAACATGCTGATCTCGCGCGATTTTCCCGATACCGACCAGGGCGACCTTCAATGCGATTCCCTCCCCACGGCGGCGCCCCTTTGCCCCAGCAGGAAGTCGAGGTCGGCCCCCGTATCCGCCCCCATGACGTGGCGATGGTGAAGCATCGCGTAGCCGGAGGCCGGCTCCGGCACAGGCGGGACCCAGGCAGCAAGGCGCGCGGTCATCTCGGCCTCGGAGATGTCGAGGTGCAGGCGGCGGTTGGGCACGTCCAACTCGATCATGTCGCCGGTTTTCACGATGGCCAGGGGGCCACCGGCGGCAGCCTCGGGCGAGGTATGCAGGACTACGGTGCCATAGGCCGTCCCCGACATCCGCGCGTCCGAAATCCGCACCATGTCGGTGATCCCTTTGCGCAGGATCTTCGGCGGCAGGCCCATGTTCCCCACCTCGGCCATCCCCGGATAGCCCTTGGGCCCGCAGTTCTTGAGCACCATCACGCAGGTCTCGTCGATGTCGAGCGCCTCGTCGTTGATGCGGGCCTTGTAGTCGTCGATATCTTCGAACACGACCGCGCGGCCCTTGTGGGTCATCAGGTGGGGGCTCGCGGCAGAAGGTTTCAGGACGGCGCCTTTCGGTGCCAGGTTCCCCCGAAGGACGACGATCCCGCCGGACTTCGCCAACGCCTTCTCGGCGGGCAGGATGACGTCGGGGTTGTGGTTCTGGACGTCCTTGACCTGCTCCCAGGCGGTCTGGCCGCTGACGGTCAGGGCGTCTTTGGCGAGCAAGCCCGCCTCGCCCAGACGCTTGATGACGACGGGCAGGCCGCCGGCATAGAAGAACTCCTCCATCAGGTATTTGCCCGAGGGCATGAGGTTCACGATGGTCGGCACGTCGCGGCCCCATGTATCCCAGTCGTCCAGCGTCAGGTCGATGCCGACGCGGCCCGCAATCGCCAGCAGATGGATCACCGCGTTGGTGGACCCGCCGATCGCCGCATTGGTACGGATCGCGTTCATGAAGGCATCGCGGGTCATGATGTCGGACGGTTTCAGGTCGTCCTTCACCATCTGCACGATCCTGCGGCCTGTAACATGCGCCATGACGCGGCGGCGGCTGTCCACCGCCGGGATCGCGGCGTTGCCGGAGAGGGCCATTCCCAAAGCCTCGGCCATCGAGGCCATCGTGCTGGCGGTGCCCATGGTGTTGCAGGAGCCCGCGCTGCGCGACATGCCCCCCTCGGCCTCGACGAATTCCTCGGTGGTCATGGTCCCGGCCTTCACCGCCTCGGAGAAGCGCCAGATGTGGGTGCCAGAGCCTGTGACCTCGCCCCGGAAGCGGCCGTTGAGCATGGGGCCGCCAGAGACGACGATGGAGGGCAGGTCGCAAGAGGCGGCGCCCATGATGAGGCTGGGCGTGGTCTTGTCGCAGCCCACCAGCAGGACGCAGCCGTCCATCGGCTGGCCCCTTATCGCCTCTTCCACCGCCAGAGCGCCAAGGTTGCGGAACATCATGGCCGTCGGGCGGAAAGAGGATTCGCTGACCGAGAAGACGGGCACCTCGACCGGGAAGCCCCCGGCCTCGTAGATCCCGTATTTCACCTTTTGCGCGAGGTCATTGAGGTGGGCGTTGCAGGGGGTCAGTTCGGACCAGGTGTTCAGGATGCCGATGACCGGGCGCCCGTCGAAGAGGTCGGCGGGCAGGCCCTGATTGCGCGTCCAGCCGCGATGGTAGATCGCGTCCTTGGACGTGCCCCCGAACCATTCCTGCGAGCGGAGTTTGCGGGGCCAGGGGGCGGGTTTGAAGGGCATGGCGGTCCTTTACAGGGCTTGCACGGTGACCACGCCTTCCGGCGCGGCGATGGCGAGGGGGTTTGTAAGCGGCAGGCCGAAGGGGGCGGCCTCGATCTCGAAGACGTCGCCCGGTTCGGGCTTGATGCCGTCGGCGACTGAGAGCGTGGCGGTTCCGAACATGTGGACGTGCAGGTCGCCGGGCTGGCGGAAGACGGTGTACTTGAAGTGATGGTGTTCGAGATTGGCGAAGCTGTGGGACATGTTCGCCTCGCCGCTCAGGAACGGCTTTTCCCAGATCACTGCGCCTGCACGGCGGATGCGGCTGGTGCCGCGGATATCGGCGGGGAGGTCTCCGACGAGGATTTCGGGGCCGAAGGAGGCCACCCGCAGCTTGGAATGGGCGAGGTAGAGGTAGTTCATGCGTTCCGTCACATGGTCCGAGAATTCGTTGGCGAGCGTCCAGCCGATGCGGCAGGGGCTGCCGTCGGGCGCGATGAGGTAAAGCCCCGCGATTTCAGGCTCTTCGCCGGCGTCCAGCGCGAAGGCGGGGGACAGGAGGGGTTCCCCGGGGGCGGTCGCGGAGTGGCCGTTGCCCTTGTAGAACCACTCGGGCTGGACGCCCGGCAGGGTGGCTGGCTTGCCGTTCTCCAGCCCCATGCGGAACATCTTCATGCTGTCGGTCGCATCCGCCGCCGTCGCCTTGGCATGCATCGCGTCGCGGGTGGAGGCCGAGCCGAGATGGGTCAGGCCGGTTCCTGTCAGGTGCAGGTGCGCAGGGTCGGGGTGGGTGACGGGCAGGGTCAGGCGGCCTGCGGCGGCCAGTGCGGGAAGGTCAACGCTGGCCCCCTGCCCCCGTGCGGCGATGATTTCGGCAAGGCTGCGGCCCGTGACGGCAGCCTCGGTCGCCAGGGCATAGGTGCTGGCGGCGCCGGGGACGATGTGGGCGGCATTGCCCTCGCGGGCGACGACGGCGAGGCTGTCGCCGTCGCGGATCTGGCTCAGGTGCATGAAACTCACTTGGATTTGTTGTAGACGTCGAAGATCACGGCGGCGAGAAGGACGAGCCCCTTGATGACCTGCTGGTAGTCGATGCCGATGCCCATGATCGACATACCGTTGTTCATCACCCCCATGATGAAGGCCCCGACGATGGCGCCCACGATCTTGCCCGACCCGCCCGCCATGGACGCCCCGCCGATGAAGACGGCGGCGATGACGTCCAGCTCGAACCCCACGCCCGCCTTGGGGGTGGCGCTGTTCAGGCGCGCGGTGACGATCATCCCCGCAAGCGCTGCCAGCGCCCCCATGTTGACGAAACACAGGAAAGTCAGACGGTCGGCATTGATGCCCGACAGCCGCGCGGCCTTGAGGTTGCCGCCGATGGCATAGATGCGGCGGCCGGTCGTCGTGTTCTCGGTGAAGAAGGCGTAGATCGCGATAAGGACGGCCATAACGATCAGCACATTCGGCAGGCCCCGGAACTGCGCGAGTTTCCAGGCGACGAAGACCAAAGCGGCGGTGACGATCAGGTTGCGCACGACGAAGAAAGCCATCGGCTCCTGCACGATCCCGTAGGCCTCTCCCCTGACCCGCGTGCGCCAGCCCGCCCAGACCATGACGGCGGCGACGGCGGTGACGATCAGGATCGCCGTTCCGTTCAGCCGCTCGACCCCCATCAGGGCCTGATCCC
The DNA here is from genome assembly GCA_964627355.1 of uncultured Rhodobacterales bacterium. Lineage (GTDB taxonomy): Bacteria > Pseudomonadota > Alphaproteobacteria > Rhodobacterales > Rhodobacteraceae > JBBQXK01. The sequence continues at coordinate 6,672 of CAZVIS010000053.1, read as the reverse complement.
AGTCGCCAAGCGCATCAGGGATGAAGCCGGTGGAGAGGGACTGGAACTCCTTGGGGAAGGGCCCGATGTTTTGACCGTCGAGGATCCAGAGGGTCAGCCCCCGGAACACCAGCATCCCGGCCAGCGTCACGATGAAAGAAGGGATGCGCCAATAGGCGATCCAGTAGCCCTGCGCGGCCCCGATCAGCGCCCCTGTCACGAGGACAATCGGGATCACCGCATAGAAAGGCAGCCCCACGTTTACCGTCAGCACCGCCGAGACGGCGCCGGTAAAGGCGGCGACGGACCCGACGCTCAGATCGATATGCCCCGCCACGATGATGAGCAGCATGCCGAGCGCCATGATGACGACGTAGGAATTCTGCAGGAAGATGTTGGTGATGTTCTGCGCCGACAGGAAATCGACGTCGATCGTCACCCGCACGATGATGGTGAAGAAGGCGACGATGGCGATCAGCGCCATCATCATCCCGTATTCGCGGAAGTTCGCGGTCAGCGCTGCGTTGCCCGCACTGGCGCGGCCCTGGGTCGCGTCGGTCATTCCCCTACCCCTTGAAAACGTTGGCTCATGCCGCCCTCCCCTGCAGGATCAGCGCCATGATGCGTTCCTGGCTGGCCTGGTCGCGCGAAAGCTCTCCCACCAGCCGCCCCTCGTTCATCACATAGATGCGGTCGCACATGCCCAGAAGCTCGGGCATTTCGGACGAGATCATCACGATCCCCCTGCCCTGCCCCGCAAGCTCGTTCATGATGTTGTAGATCTCGAACTTGGCGCCGACGTCGATGCCGCGCGTAGGCTCATCCAGGATCAGGACCTGCGGGTCGGTGAAGAGCCATTTGGACAGCACGACCTTCTGCTGATTGCCGCCCGACAGGTTCACGACCTTCTGGAACACGCTCGGCGTGCGGATGTTCATTGCTTTCCGGTAGCCCTCGGCCACCGTCTGTTCCTTGGCGGTGTTGAGGATGCCCTTGGCAGCCACGCCCGGCAGGTTCGCCATGCTGACGTTGCGCAGGATCGGTTCCTCTAGCACCAACCCGAGGGCCTTGCGGTCCTCGGTGACGTAGGCGAGGCCTGCGGCGATGGCGGCGGGGACGGTGGAGGTGTCCACGGGCCGGCCCTTCATGCGGACCTCGCCCGTGATGTTGGTGCCGTAGCTGCGGCCAAAAAGGCTCATGGCGAGTTCGGTGCGGCCCGATCCCATCAGGCCCGCGATGCCCACGATCTCGCCCGCGCGGACGGTGAAGGCGGCGTTGCGGATCATCTGGCGGGTTTTCTGTTCGGGGTGCCAGACGCACCACGCCGAGACCTCCATCAGCGTCTCGCCGATCTGCGGCACCCGCTCGGGGTAACGGTGCGCCATGTCGCGGCCGACCATGTCGCGGATGATGCGGTCCTCGGTGATTTCGGTGCGGGGGATGGTGCTGACGGTGGCGCCATCACGCAGGATGGTGATGCGGTCGGCAACGCGGCCGATCTCGTTCAGCTTATGGCTGATGAGGATCGAGGTGATCCCCTGCCCCTTCAACTCCAGCAGCAGGTCGAGGAGCTTCTGGCTGTCGTTTTCCTGCAAGGCCGCTGTCGGCTCGTCCAGGATCAGCAGGCGCACGTCCTTGGCCAGTGCCTTGGCGATTTCAACGAGTTGCTGTTTGCCGACGCCGATCTTGCCGACCTCGGTGGTGGGGGGCTCTACCAGACCGACCTTGCGAAGCAGGCGTTCGGTTTCGGCGAAGGTCTGGGGCCAGTTCACGACGCCACCCTTGGCGCGTTCGTTGCCGAGAAACAGGTTCTCGGCGATGGAGAGGAGCGGCACGAGCGCCAGTTCCTGATGGATGATGACGATGCCCGCGGCCTCACTGTCGCTGATGGTGCGGAACCGCGCGGGCTGGCCCTCATAGACGATCTCGCCGTCGTAACTCCCATGCGGATAGACGCCTGAAAGGACCTTCATCAGGGTGGATTTCCCTGCCCCGTTCTCGCCGCAGATCGCGTGGATTTCGCCCGCCTCGACCGTGAGGTTCACGTTGTCGAGCGCGCGGACGCCGGGGAAGGATTTGCCGATCCCGCGCATGTCCAGAATGGTCGCCATCGCCCCCCCTTTCGCGGATGCTTGCGCCGGGCCCCATCGGGACCCGGCGCAGACACGGTTTGCGGATCAGCTTACTTCAGCTGGTCGGCGGTGTAGTAGCCCGAACCGACGAGGGTGGCCTCGTAGTTCGAGATGTCCACCGACACCGGCTTGAGCAGGTAGGACGGCACGACCTTGACGCCGTTGTCATAGGTCGAGGTGTCGTTGATTTCCGGCGTACCGCCACCCAGCAGCGCCTCGACCATGCCCACGGTGACGCGGGCGAGTTCGCGGGTGTCCTTGAAGACGGTCGAATACTGCTCGCCCGCGATCATCGACTTGACCGAGGGAACCTCGGCGTCCTGACCGGTCACGACCGGCATCTTCAGGTCGCCCGAGCCGTAGCCCACACCCTTGACCGAGGACAGGATCCCGATGGACAGGCCGTCATAGGGCGAGAGCGCGCCATGCAGCGGCTTGTCGCCGTAGTAGGTGGACAGAAGGTTGTCCATCCGGGCCTGCGCCACGGCGCCATCCCAGCGAAGCGTGCCGACGACGTCCATGCCCATCTGGCCCGAAGGGATCGCGATGTCGCCCGAGGCGATCAGCGGGTCGAGGACGCTCATCGCGCCGTTGTAGAAGAAGAAGGCGTTGTTGTCGTCCGGGCTGCCGCCAAAGAGTTCAACATTCCACGGCTTCACGTCGGGGAAGCGCTCCTTGAGCCCAGCCACCAGCGATTCCGCCTGCAGCACGCCCACCTGGAAGTTGTCGAAGGTGGCGTAGTAGTCGACGTTGCCCGACTCGCGGATCAGGCGGTCATAGGCGATGACCTTGATGCCGCTCGCCGCCGCATTCTCCAGCGCGTTCGACAGCGTGGTGCCGTCGATGGCCGCGATCACCAGGACATTGACGCCC
>CAZVIS010000053.1:0-3588 GCA_964627355.1 uncultured Rhodobacterales bacterium | reverse complement strand
TTGACGCCCTTGGTGATCATGTTCTCGATCTGGGCCAGCTGGTTCGGGATGTCATCCTCGGCATATTGCAGGTCGGTGGCATAGCCTGCGGCCGTGAACTGCTGCACCATCGCGTCGCCGTCGGCGATCCAGCGCGCTGACGATTTGGTGGGCATCGCGATGCCGACCGTGCCCTTGTCCTGCGCCACGGCCGGGGCGAACCCCAGTCCAGCGACGATCGCCAGCGCCGAAAGCGCCGTTGCGAAGAATTTCATCTGTGTCTCCTCCCTTGTGGGTCGCGATATGCGCGCGCCCCCGCTCCCTGTCGTGGCGCCGGGCTGTTCCGCCCGGCGTTTCACGCGTCAGAAGTGACAAGCAGTGCCATATCTGTCAAATCAGGTTTGGGAAGGCAGATATACCAGAAGGATTACATCATGCAGTTGCGGCGCGGGATCAAGATTGCCCATCTGCGCCTGCTTGCGGCCTTGGCGGCGACCGGGCAGGTCGGGCTTGCCGCCGAGATGGTGGGGATCACGCAGCCCGCCGCCTCGCGCCTTCTGGCCGAGGTCGAGCGGATGGCGGGTGCCCTGCTTTACACCCGGACCGGGCGGGGCGTGGCGCTGACCGCCGAGGGCGCGGCGCTGGCCGCGCGGGCGGCGCGGATGCTGCTGGAACTGGAACTTGCCGAGCGCGAATTGGCCGAGCGGGCGGGCGGCACGGGGGGGCAAGTCCGAGTCGGCGCGGTGACGGGGCCTGCGATGGACCGCGTGCTGCCCGCGCTGGTGGCCGCGCGCGACCGGCTGCCGCAGATTCAGGTCGAGGTGGTGGTCGCCACCAGCGACGTCCTGTGTGCGCAGCTTTTGGCCGGGCGGCTGGACTTCGCGCTGGCCCGCCTGCCCGAGACGGGAGAGGGCGCGCGCCTTCGGTTCGACTTCATCGCGCCAGAGCCGGTTTGCCTGATGACGCGGCGGGACCATCCCCTGATGGCGCAGGAGGCGCTGGAGCCCGGCGCGCTGATGGCGTTCGAGTGGATCATGCCCGGACCAGAGGCGATCCTGACCCGGACGGTCCTGGCCCGACTGCGCGCCCTGCGCCTGCCCGATCCGCCGCTTCGCATTGCCACGTCGTCCTTTCTGTTCACCCTGGCCATGCTGCGCCGGTCGGATGCCATTGCCCCGCTAGCGCGCGCCGTCGCAGCCCTGTTTGCGACGACAGAGCGGGCCGAATTCGCGGTTCTTCCGGTTGATCTGCAGATCGAGGTGGCGCCCTTTGGCCTTCTGACGCGCGAGGGGCCAGGGCTGACACCGGCGGCCGAGCGTGTTCGCGAACTGATCCTGGATGCGGTGCCGTCGCCGCCGATGTCCTGAGTGGAATCGTGCAAGACGTCGAGCGAGCGCGGCCCCATCATGCTGTGCGCCTGCGAGTCGCCCGCTACGCTGCGCTCAACCCTGGGTTGCAACGCGAGGCGGGGACAGGCCCGGCGGGGCGGACAAGCGTGTCGGAAATGGAACAGGTCGCAACGGGCAACCACCCCAAAAGCTAGCGGCCACGCTTTCCAGTTGCCCGGGAAACACACCTTACCTAGGGTTTTCTTCAATTTGCTTAGCCGACCGGCGACTTCCCGCCGGCAAGATCAGGAATGTCCGATGTTGAATTTTGTCGACACCGTCTACCGTCAGGTCGGGATCCGCCAGCGCAGCCTTGCGCGACGTTGCCGGATGGGGCGGGCAACGGAACTCGTCTTCATCCTGACCAGCGGCGCAGTGCTGAGCCTGGGCGGCGCGGCAGAGGCGCAGACCTGGGACGGCGGCGGGGCGGATGCCTTCTGGAACACCGGAACGAACTGGAACGCCGATGCGGTTCCTGCGAACGGCGGCGCGGTCATCATCAATGGCGCAGGCGGCGCCAACGCCAACCCGAACGTGAACGCGGCGACCAACAACGTGGCATCGACCGCGATCTCGGGCGGCACGGTGACGGTGGGCAGCATCCTGAACTCGGGCACCGTGACGGTGTCGACCGGTGGAACCCTGACGATCAACGCCGGGGGCGAGGTGCGCGGCAGCAGCACGCCCACCGACACGGCGCTGACGGTCAGCGGCGGCACCTTGACCAACAACGGCACGATCACCGGCACGCTGGCGGTATCGGGCGGTACGGCCACGAACGCCGGGGTCGTGACCGGCGCGATCACCGTTTCGGGCGGGACGCTGGACCTGAATGCCGGCAGCAACATCGACGATACGGAGGCGCTGACGGTCAACGGCGGCACGTTGAACGTGAACCTCGTCGAAAGCGTGGGAACGCTGTCGGGCACCGGCGGCACGATCAGTGTCGTGGCCCCTGCCACGCTGACCGTGGTGCAGGCTGCGAATGGCAGCTTTGCCGGGTCGATGACGGGCAATGGGCTGTTTATCAAGGAGGGCGCCTCGACGCTGACCCTGACCGGCGACAGCACGCACACCGGCTCGCTCGACATCGACGCGGGCGGGCTGGCCTTTACCGGCGCAGGTGCGACGGACAAGACCGACATCGACGTCGTCGCGGGAACCCTGACGTCGGATGGCGGCGCCTTTGATACGGGCGCCGGGATCGACGTGTCGGGAACCTCGTCCTTCACGATCACGGGCAGCGAGTCGATTGCCGTCCTGAATCTGGCCTCGACCGCCACGGCGACGCTGACCGGCGCGTCAACGACCTTGACCCTGAGTGGCCCCGGCACGCCCGCGCTTGATGGCGTGATCGATGGCTCCGGCGGGCTGACCATCGCGGGCGGTGCGGCAACGACGACCGCCGTCAACACCTATACCGGGGCAACCTCGGTCACCGGCGGGACGCTGAACATCACCGGGACGGGCTCGGTCGCTTCGACCGCCGTGTCGACCTCGGGCGGCACGCTGAACACGGACGCGGACGCGCTGGCGGCGGGGGCGACGGTGACCGTTTCCGGCACCGGCACGTTCACGTCATCTGGCACCGACAGCTTTACCGCGCTGACGCAGAGTGGGGGCACGGTGAACGGGACGGGCGTGCTGACCCTGTCGGGCGCCTTCCAGCAATCGGGCGGCACCACGGGCGGATCGGTTGACATCAACACGGCCACCTTCACCCAGACCGGCGGCACCATCGCCTCGGGCACCACGGTCACATCTTCTGGCGCGCAGTCCCTGCAGGGCGGCACCATCGCGGGCAACCTCGACGGCGCGGGCGCGATCACGGCGGCAAGCGGCACCACCGGCATCACCGGCACCGTCACAAACGCGGCGAGCCTGACGGTCTCGGGCGGCACGGTGAACCTGACCGGCGCGGGCAGCGTGGATACCAGCACGAACGCAGTCAACGTCAGTTCCGGCACGCTGTCCACGGATGGCAACGGCATCGCCGACGGCGAGACGGTGACCGTGTCCGGCACCGGCACGCTGACCGTCACCGGGGCAGATACGGTGGCCGTGCTGACCCAGACCGGCGGCACGATCAACGGCAGCGCCAGCCTGACCTCGAGCGGCGCCTTCACCCAGTCGGGCGCCACCACCACCACCGGCGGCACGGTGGACATCAACGCGGCGACCTTCACCCAGTCGGGCGGGGCCACCATCGCGGCGGGCACCA
>CAZVIS010000052.1:8007-14706 GCA_964627355.1 uncultured Rhodobacterales bacterium | reverse complement strand
ACCTGCAGCGCAGGCTCGCCAAGGGCAAGGAGGACCCCGCCCGCTGGCGCGAGAAGCTGGGAGAGGCAGGGGCGGCGCGTCCCGAAGGCCCCTTGGTCTGGATGCATGCGGTGGGGTTGGGCGAGGTGCTGGCCCTGCGTGGGCTGATCGGGGCGATGGCGGCGGTTCGGGGGGATCTGTCGTTCCTTGTCACGTCGTCGGCACTGACCTCGGCCCGCGCCTTTGCGGGCCAGAAGCCGCCGCGCACGCAGCACCAGTTCCTGCCGCTTGACCTGCCGGGGCCGGTCGCAAGGTTTCTGGACCACTGGCGCCCCGATCTGTCGATCTGGGCCGAGCAGGATCTTTGGCCCCGCGCGGTGGTGGCAGCGGCGGCGCGGGGGGTGCCTTTGGCGCTTGTGAATGCGCGGATGAACGATCAGGCCTTTGCGCGGCGGCGGCGGGCGGCGGGGTTGTACCGCGACCTCTTCCGCCGGTTCGCGCTGATCGCCGCGCAGGATGACGGGACGGCGGCGCATTTGCGGGCGCTTGGCGCGGGGGCGGTTGCGGTGACGGGGACGCTGAAGGCGGCGGCACCGCCTTTGGCTGTGAACGAAATCGAGCTTGCTCGGTTGCGCGGGGTTCTGGCCGGGCGGCGCGTCTGGCTCGCCGCATCGAGCCACCCGGGGGACGAGGCGGTGGCGCTGGCCGCCCACGCCTGGGTGATGGAGCGGGATCCCGGCGCCGTCCTGATCCTCGCCCCCCGCGATCCGGGCCGGGCGATTGCGGCAGCACCGGGCGCCCGCCGTTCGGCCGGAGAAGTGCCGGGTCCGGGCGTCTATCTGGCGGATACCATCGGCGAGATGGGGCTGTGGTATCGGCTGGCGCCGGTGGCGCTGGTGGGCGGCGGTTTCGGGATCGGAGGGCACAATCCGTGGGAGGCGGCGCGGTTGGGCTGCGCCGTCCTGCACGGGCCGGAAGTCGCGAATTTCACGCAGGATTACAGGGATCTGCACGCAAATGCTGCGGCGCGTGAGGTGACAGGCCCGCAGGACCTTCTCGCCGCGCTGGACGACCCCGACCTGCCCGCGATGGCCACACGCGGGCAGGCGCTGGCCCTGTCGCGGGCAGGCGACCTTGCCGGACTGGCGCAAAGGCTGTGCGGGATGGTCCGATGAACCTGCGCTGGTTCCTGCCGCTTTATGGCCTTCTGTGGCATTTGGGATTGCCGCTCGCGCTGGTCTATCTGTGGTGGCGGGGGCGCAAGGACCCTCTCTACGCGCAGAATCTGGCCGAACGCTTTGGCCGCTATTCCCAGCGGATGGAGCGGTCGGTCTGGATCCATGCCGTAAGCCTGGGCGAGGTCCGCTCGGCCGTCCCCCTGATCCGTGCGCTGCTGGCGCGGGGGGAGCGGGTCGTCGTCACCCATTTCACCCCCGCCGGTCGGCGCGAGACGGAGCGGGTACTGGCGCCCGAAATTGCGGCGGGGCAGGTGGCTGCTGTCTGGGTTCCGTTTGAGACATCATGGACTTACACCGGATTCTTCAAGTCCTTCCATCCCCGCGCCGGGTTGGTGATGGAGGTCGAGCACTGGCCGCGCATGATCCTCGCCGCGCACGCCCACGCCATCCCCCTCTATCCCACCAATGCCCAATACCCCCTGCGCAGCTTCACCGCCGACCGCGACCGACGCCGCTGGCGGTTTCAGGTGATCGGGCGCTATGCGGGGGCTTTTGTGAAGTCGGACCTGCAGGCACAGCGGTTCCGCGCAACAGGGCTGACGCAGGTGGAGGTGAAGGGAGAGACGCGCTTTGACCAGCCGATCCCGGCGGCGCAGGTGCAGGCGGGTCTTGCCGCGCGGGCCTGGCTGGGGGCACAAAGCGTGGTGACCATCGCCAGCGCGGTTGAGGGAGAAGATGCGACCTATATCAGCGCGATCAAGGCGTTGCGTGGTGATCCTGCAACGCTCTTCGTCTATGTCCCCCGCCGCCCCGAACGCTTTGCCGAGGTGCGCGAGGCGCTTGTCGAAGCAAGGCTGCGGGTCGGCGCGCGGTCGGACCTTTTCGACGCCAACCTCTCCCCGCAAGGCGCGCCCCTGCAGATCGATGTCCTGCTGGGGGACTCGCTTGGCGAGATGTACTTCTACCTGTCCATGGCCGACCGGGCCGTCGTGGGCGGTGGCTTCACCGACAAGGGCGCGCACAACATCATCGAGCCTTTGGCGCTTGGCAAACCCGTCTTGACCGGCCCCGTCACCTGGCCGATCGAGTACCCGTTCGTCGAGGCGCAGGCGGCGGGCCTTGCGCGGTCGGTCCCCGACGCCGCGGCGCTGGCAAATGCGCTGCGCCACCCGCAGGACCCCGCGCCCGAGGCCATTGCCGCCTTCATCGCGGCCCATTCCGGTGCGGCGGCGCGGACCATCGCTGCGCTCGACCGCCTCACCAGCCGCTGAAGCCGCCGTCCACGTTGACGAGTTGCCCCGTCATGTACCCCGCCTGCGGGCTGCACAGGAACAGCATCGCATCCGCAATCTCGTCCGGCTGCGCCATCCGGCCTTGCATGATGAGGGCGCCGACGCGGCGCTGGAATTCCTCGGAATGGCTGTTGAACACCGCCCCCGGCGCGATGGTATTGACCGTGGCTTGCCTTGGCGCCCAGTAACCCGCGAGCCATAGCGTGAGGCCATGGATCCCCGCCTTGGTTGTCGAATAGGCGCTGAAGGACCGGAAGGGCATCCCCTCGTAGATCGCGTGGTGGGGGCCGTTGAGGGCATACATCGATGCCACGTTGATCAGGCTGCAGGGCCATTTGCCGACAATGTCGCGGTCCATCTGGCGGGCGATCATGAAGGCGCCGGTGAGGTTGGTGCGCAAGGTGCGCTCCCAGTCATCGACAGAGGTGTTCGCAAAGTCGGGGAAGGGCTTGCCTGCGCCCATCAGAAGTTCCCCTGTGATGGCGGCGTTGTTCAGCACGACGTTGGGGTACCAGCCGTCGGAAAGGATCGTCTGGAAGATCCCCGTGACAGCCGTTTCGTCTGCGACATCAAGCGGATAGAAGCGGAAGTTCGGGTGCTCGCCATGCGCGGTCATCAGGGCCTCGGCGCGATGGCCCGGCAGGTCGGACGCAACGACCTTGGCCCCCGCCGCCAGCATCCGCCGCACATAGGTGGACCCGAGCACGCCGCCCGATCCGGTGATGAAGATGGTGCGGGCGGAAAGGTCGGTCATCGCAGTCCCCTTGTCATGAGCCACTCGACCATTTCGAAGTCGAAAGGCGTGTCGATATCGACGCAGCGTTCGGGCGGCATGAGGTAGGGGATCACGCGCCCCCCCCAGAGGCTGTCCGACCGCCGCAGGTAATCGGGTGCCACGACATAGGTCGAGGCTGCATGCTCATAGACCGTGGGCGCCTGCTGGCGGGCAACGACGCCGCCGGGCAGGGGTTTGGAGACGTGGAGGGCGCCGGTTGCGTCAGGCTCCACGAGGTTGAAGTAGGGGTTCTTGCGGGCCTCGCAGCAGGACATGACCATGTCGGGGGACTTGGCGGCAAAGAGGTCCAGCGCCCCGGTGATGTCCGAGGGCAGGCGCAGAGGCGAGGTGCAGTCGAGGTCGAGGAAGGCGGTGACGGGGCCCGTCAGGGGCTCGCTGGCCGCAAGCGCATGCTGCCACACGCCCCATTTTCCGGCGGTGTCGGTGGCCAGATGCGCGGGGCGGAGGCCGATGGACAGGGCGCCCTTCTGCACCGCATGGGCATAGATCTCCTCGTCATCGGTCGAGACGACGACGGCATCGACCCTCGGGTGGGCGAACAGCTCGTCGAGAGACCAGTCGATCAGCGGCTTGCCCGCGATCAGGCGGAAGTTCTTGCGCGGCACGCCCTTGGAGCCTTTGCGCGCGCCGATATGGCCGAGGATCATGGGATCACCTTAGGGGTGTGGCCGTGGAAGCGCCGCGCTTCCCAGGCGGAGGCGATCAGGCGGCAGGTGGGTTGCACGGTGGCGAAGGCGGGGAAAAAGGGGGTGGTGACGGTGGTGCCCTGCGCGTGGGTCAGGAACTCCTGCATGAGCGCCAAGAACATCGCGTTGCGGTCCTGCTCGATGGCTTCCTCGCCAAAGCGGCTGGCGGCGAAGTCCATTGTGACGGGTCCTGACAGGGTGTCGATGCGGGCGTGGCGGATGAGGGAGGGGGCAAGGTAGTCCATCGCGACGGTCCCGACGGCGTTCCCGGCGCGCAGGGTCAGGTGGCTGGCCATGTCCACACCCGGATAGGCAGCATGGCCGAGGGATTCGGTGGCAATCAGCGAGAGCCCGGGCAGAAGGCTGGCGGCCATGTCGATCTCGTGGCAAAGGTCGAGGAGGACGCCGCCGCCTTCGGGCCTTGCAGCATAGCTGTCGGAAAAGCGCCAGTTCGCGCGCCATTGGGTGACGTCATGGCCGATGGCAAAGGCAAATCGGAAGGCGGTGGAGAGGTCCGCCTCGGCCAGTCGGCGAAAGCCTGCGTGGTAGCGCATCATGAAGCCGACCGCCGACCGCGCGGCGACAGGGGCGGCGGCTTGCGCAATGGCGTCGAGGTCAGCGGTACGGAAGGCCAGCGGCTTTTCGCAATAGAAGGGGACGCCAGCTGTCCCACAGGCGGCGATCAGGGGCAGGCGGATGTCGGTGGCGGTGGCGATCACGGCGGCGTCGAAGTCCGGCAGTCGCGCCGCCACATCCCCGCCGCTGGTCTCGCGCCACGGCAGCAGCACCGCATCGGCCCCCAGGGTAACAAGGTTCGCGGCATGACGCCGCCCGATCGACCCCGCCCCGATGACCAGAACCCGCATGCGTCCCCCGTTTTGCCCCCGATAGCCCGGCGGGCCGGGAATGGCAATTCGCCCACGCTTGCCGGGGGGCGGGCGATCGGGTATCCCGCCACGCGTAGGGCGATTAGCTCAGTTGGTAGAGCGCTTCGTTTACACCGAAGATGTCGGCGGTTCGAGCCCGTCATCGCCCACCAGAAAACGCCGCCGGTCATCCCGGCGGCGTTTCTTATTCCGCCGCGTGGGGCGTGGGCAATCGCTTCGGCGCCAGTGCGGATTCGAGGTCGCCGACGCGGCCGGACAGCAGGCTTGTGTCCACCACAAGCGTCTCGACCTGCGACTTCAGCGCGGCGGTATCCACCTCTGCCGGCTCGACCTCCTTCTGGCCCACGACGCCGCGGAAGATGCGGCCCAGAAGCCAGGAGAGGTCGTCCATGATGAGGTAGAAGGCCGGCACGACGACAAGGCTGAGGACGGTGGACACGATGATCCCGCCGATCACCGCGGTGGCCATCGGCGCGCGGAACGACCCGCCCTCGCCCACACCAAGGGCCGAAGGCAGCATCCCGGCTGACATCGCGATCGAGGTCATCACGATGGGCTGCGCGCGCTTGTGGCCCGCCTCCATCACCGCATGCAGACGGTCAAGGCCACGGTCCCGCATCTCGATGGCAAAGTCGATCAGCAGGATGGCGTTCTTGGTCACGATCCCCATCAGCATCAGGATGCCGATCAGAACCGGCATCGACACCGCCGAATTCGTCAGGATCAGCGCCGCTGCCACCCCGCCGATGGCAAGCGGCAGCGAGAAGAGGATGGTGAAGGGCTGGATGACCGACCGGAACAGAAGGATCAGCACCGTCAGCACCAGCAGAAGCCCCAGCAGCATCGCGTTGCCAAAGCTGGCCATAAGCTCTTGCTGCACCTCGGCATCGCCCGCCTCGGCCACGCGGACCCCGGGCGGCAGCGTCACCAAGGGCGGCACGCCATTGGCGGGATCGCCGAAGACAACCTCGTTCACGCGGGCCGAGGCGGTGCCAAGGGCCACGCCCACGGGCAGGTTCGCGCCGATGGTGGCCAGACGCTCTCGGTTCAGGCGCTCGACCGTGGCGGGGCCTTCGGCGATTTCGATATCGGCCACGGCGGACAGGGGCACGGTGGCGCCCGACGCGGTGGTGATGCGCAAGGCGGCGATGCGCGTCAGATCCTCGCGCGCGGCGTCGTTGAGGCGGACGCGGACGGGGATCAGGCGGTTGTCGATGGACAGTTTCGCCAGCGCCGCATCGACGTCGCCGATGGTGGCCACGCGGACGATGGAGGCGATGGCTTGCGTGGTGACGCCAAGGCGCGCGGCCTCTTCGGCGCGGGGGGTGATCTGGATCTCGGGCCGGGGCAGGGCACCTTCGGAGGCGACGTTGGCCAGCAGGGGATCGCCCGACAGCGCCTCTTCCAGCCGCGCCACGGCGGTGTTCAGGTCGGCCTCGTTGTTGGCGAGGATCGAGAAGGAGATGTCACGCTCTCCCCGGTCGTTCAGCTTGAAGGCGCGGATGTCGGGGACGGACTTCAGGCGGTCGAAGATCTGCGCCTCGATCTCGTTCTGCGGGACGGTGCGGCCCTTGTTCTCGACCTCGGGCACCAGCGCGCCGAGAAGCGGGATCTGGCGTCCGACCTGGCTGAGCTTCAGGAACAGCGAGTGGTCGAGTTTGTCGAGCAGCACAGTGACCGAAGCACGGCGAATGTCGATGTCGCCGGTGGGGGACGACCCGCCGAGGACGAAGACGGCGCGCACGCCGGGGATGTCCTTGATCTGATCGACCATGGCTTGGGTGGTGCGGTCGGTTTCCTCCAGCGTCGTCCCGGGGGGCAGTTCGACCGAGATCGGGATGCGGCTGACATCCTCGGGCGGGATGAAGCTGCCGGGGATCT
>CAZVIS010000052.1:0-7907 GCA_964627355.1 uncultured Rhodobacterales bacterium | reverse complement strand
ACCGAGATCGGGATGCGGCTGACATCCTCGGGCGGGATGAAGCTGCCGGGGATCTGCGCCATGAAGTAGAGCGATACGGCCAGGATGCCGAGCGCCCCGCTCAGGGTGACGTAACGCGCGGGCAACCGGATGAACGCTGCGCGGAAGATCAGGCCCAGACGGCGCAGCGGAAACAGCAGCCACAATGGGTTGGGGATGGGCAGATGACCGCCCGTCGTCCGCTCCACGGCCCAGAGGTAGCCGCGCATCATCGGGCCGTCTCCCGTATGCTTGTGCTCGGCGTCCTTGGCGCTCATCAGGTAGGCGGCCATCATCGGGGTGATGAGGCGCGCGACAAGCAACGAGAACAGGACGGCAATGGCGACCGTCAGGCCAAATTGTCGGAAGTACTGCCCCGGGATCCCGGGCATGAAGCTGACGGGGACAAAGACCGCGACGATGGTGAAGGTGGTGGCGATGACGGCAAGGCCGATCTCGTCCGCCGCCTCGATCGAGGCGCGGTAGGGGGTCTTGCCCATGCGGATGTGCCGGGCGATGTTCTCGATTTCCACGATGGCGTCATCGACAAGGATGCCGGTGGCCAGCGTGATGGCGAGGAAGGACACCAGGTTCAGCGAGAAGCCCAGCATGTCCATGACCCAGAACGTTGGCACGGCGGACAGCGGCAGGGCAACGGCGGTGATCAGCGTGGCGCGCCAGTTGCGCAGGAAGGCGAACACCACCAGCACGGCCAGCAGGGCGCCTTCCAGCAGCGTGTGGATCGCGGCCTCGTAGTTGCCATAGGTGTAGAAAACGGTGTCATCAACCAGCGTGATGCCGACATCGGGATTCTCGGCGCGGATCGTGTCGAGCGTGGTGTTCACCACCTCGGCCACCGAAACCTCGGATGCGCCCTTGGCGCGGAACACGGCAAAGGTCACCACCTGATCGCCGTTGAGGCGCGAGAAGGACCGCAGCTCCTCATAGGTGTCGATGATCTGGCCAAGCTCGGTCAGCCGGACGTGCTGGCCCGAAGGCAGGGCGATGGTCGTCGCGGCAAGGTCCTCGACCGTGCCCGCATCGCCAAGCGTGCGGATCGCCTGTTCGCCCGCGCCCAGTTCCGAACGGCCCGAGCCGAGGTTGGTGTTCGTCGCCGACAGTTGCGCGCTGACCGCCTGCGCGGTGATGCCGAAACTGTCGAGTTTCACCGGGTCGAGCTCGATGCGGATCTCGCGCTCGGCCCCGCCATAGCGATCCACGCGGCCTACGCCCGGCTTGCCCTGCAGCGAACGGGTGATCGTGTCGTCCACGAACCACGAGATCTCTTCGATGGACAGGTTCGGGGCCGAGACGGCGAAGGTCATGATCGCCTGCCCCTCGACGTCGATGCGGGTGACGATGGGCGCTTCGATGTCGCCGGGCAGGTCGCCGCGGATCTGGTCGATGGCGTCCTTGACGTCCTGCACCGCCTTGTCGGTGGGCACTTCCATGCGGAATTCGACGGCGGTGGTCGAGACGCCGTCGGTCACGGTGGAGGAGACGTTCTTGACCCCCGTGATGCCCGCCACGGCATCCTCGATTTCCTTCGTCACCTGCGTTTCAAGTTCGGCTGGTGCCGCGCCCGACTGGGCCACGCTGATCGCGACGAGGGGCACGTCGATGTTCGGGAAGCGGGTGATCGGCAGGGCGTTGAAGCTTTGCCAGCCGAGGATCATCAGCAGGACGAAGGCCAGCAGCGGCGCGATGGGGTTGCGGATCGACCAGGCGGAAAAGTTCATCGCAGCCTTCCTGTCAGTTCGTCACAAAGGGGACCGGGTTGATCCGGTCGCCATCGCGGACAAAAGCCCCTGCCTTGGTCACCACGGTATCGCCCGCCGCGATCCCCTCGATCACCTCGACCCAGCCGCCGTCGCGGATGCCCGTCTTGACGGGCACGCGCGACACAAGGCCGTCCACCACCTTCATCACCGTGGCCCCGGCGGGCGAGGCGCCGACGGCTGTCACGGGAACCGCAACTGCCTCATGCTCGGTCACCAGGATCTCGGCATCGATGAACATCCCTGCGACGACCCGCCCGCTGTCTTCGATCGAGATGCGGACGCGGCCCAGGCGGCTGGTGGTGTCGATGGTGGGTTCGACTAGCCGGATTGTTCCACGCAGCGGTTCGCTCGCCCCCACTCCCCGCATCACAGCCGTCTGTCCGGGGGCAAGGCGCATCAGGTCGGCCTCGGCAACGTCGGCATTCACTTCCAGAGCGCCGTCGCGGATCAGGACGAACATTGTGTTGCTGCCCGCCGCAGCGATGGCACCGACACGGGCGTTCCGCTCGACAATCTCGCCCGCGACGGGGGCCTTCACCTCGGCCCGCGAGAGTTGCAGGTCGATGTTGGCCAGTTGAGCTTCGGCCAGTGTCACCTGCGCCTTTGCAGCGACCAGGGATTGTTCGGCCGAGGCGACACGCGCCCGGGCAGTGGCGGCATTCGCGGCGGCGGTATCGGCGGCGGCTTGCGAGGAATTGCCCTGCGCGCGCAGGGCCTGCGTGCGTTCATTGGTGCGCGCGGCATCCTCGGCCGTGGCCTTGGCCTCGAGCACCAGCGCCTCGCCCTGCGCCACATTCGCCTGTGCCGAGGCGAGGGACGCCAGCGACTGGCTTTTCTGAAGCTCAAGCGAGGTGGTAGACAGCCGCGCCAGCACCTGCCCCTCGGACACCCGGTCGCCCACATCGGCCAGCAGCGTCTCGATCGGTTGCCCGTCGATCAGGGGCTGCACCTCGACCCGCTCCACCGGCCCGACAAGGCCCGAGGCGATCACCCGGTCGCGCAAGACCCGCGTGCCCACGGTCGAGACCGAGATGGCGGGCAGCGTGGGGGCCGCCACAGGTTCGGGTGTGGCGGTTTCGGCAAGGACGCCGCCGGGGATCAGAAGGGCTGCGGCAATCGCAAGGGCGAGGCGGGACATCGGGATCAGCTTTCCTGGGGGGCGGACGCGGCGATGGCGTCAAGGATTTGGTCGATCATACGGATGATGAGGTCGTTCAGATCGGTGCGGCCCGCGACCGGCGAGGTGGATTGCATCGCCGCCGCCTGCACCAGAAGCACCATCAGCGCCGCCTGCGAGGCAAAGCGGGCATGCGTCTCGGCCTCGGGCCAGCCATGGGCCAGCGCGAAGACCTTGGTCAGGTTCTCGACGATGCTGGTTTCCATCTGCTGGGTGATGGCCGCGATTTCCGGCTTGCGCAGCGAAGCTGCGTTGATCTCGGCCCAAAGAGCGCCTTCGCTTTCGCAGGCGGCCTCGGTGATGCGGGCGTGGACGGTGCGGCGCAGCGCCTCCATCGGGTTCGGCGCGGTCAGGATGGCGCCGAAGGCATGCGACATCTCTGCCATGTCCTGCGCGATCAGCGCCTCGACAATTGCGGCCTTGGACGGAAAGTAGCGATAGAAGTTCCCCACGCTCATCCCAGCGTTGCGGGCCAGGTCCTGCATGGATGCGCCGTCAAAGCCCTTTTCGACAAAGGCGCGGCGGGCGCTGGCCAGGATATCGGCGGTGCGCTGGTCGGCATGGGCGATGTAGGCCGTATCGGGCATGGCGTGTTTCATGGGGCGCTGGCGCCGCACTGCGGCAAGAATGAACGTTCATTCAGCAGATAGCAAAGGTGACGCGGAGGTCAAGCCTCCACGGAAACTTCCAATGTAAAAACGTTGAACTTCTGGCGTTCGGGTGACGATCCCTGCAAGCTGGCAAGCCTGGGCTGCGCGGATGCACAGGAAATGGCCGGAGGGATGGGGTGACAGCCCGGGGCGGTTGCCCTACCCTTTACTTGACCGAATGGAGGCTAGGATGAGCTGGAACCCCGCCCTCGACCCCGACATTCCAACCGGCGATGCCGTGGACCTGATCGAGACGGTGATCGTCCCCCGCGCCCGTGACCTTGGCGGGTTCGAGGTTCGTCGCGCGCTGCCCTCGGCGGCGCGGCAGATGGTCGGCCCGTTCATCTTCTTCGACCAGATGGGTCCGGCAGAGTTCCTGACCGGGCAGGGGATCGACGTGCGGCCGCATCCGCACATCGGGCTGGGCACCGTGACCTATCTGCTCAAGGGCCGCATCCACCACCGCGACTCTTTGGGATCCGACCAGTGGATCGAACCCGGCGCGGTGAACTGGATGCTGGCGGGGCAGGGGATCACGCATTCCGAGCGGACCGATGGTGACGCCCGCGCGAAACCCTTCAGCCTGTTCGGCCTGCAGACCTGGCTTGCCCTGCCCAAGGACCGCGAGGATGACCCGGCGGCCTTCATCCACACCCCCGCCGCCCGCCTGCCCGAGATGGAGGGAGAGGGCAAGGATGTCCGCCTGATCCTTGGCACAGCTTGGGGCGGGCGGTCGCCCGTCGATGTGCCGTTCGAGATGTTCTATGCCGATGCGGTGCTGGAGGCTGGTGCGGCGATCCCCTTGCCCGACGACCACGAGGATCGCGGCGCCTATGTCCTGACCGGAGAGGTCACGGTGGCGGGCCAGACCTTCCCCGCGGGCCAGATGCTGGTCTTTCGCCCGGGCGACCGGATTTCGCTAAAGGCGGGGGACCAGGGTGCGCGGGTGATGCTGCTTGGCGGCGCCACGATGGACGGCCCCCGCTTCATCTGGTGGAACTTCGTCGCCTCCTCGCGCGAGCGCATCGATGCGGCGCGCGAGGCGTGGCGCGCGGGCGACTGGGCGCATGGCCGGTTCCGCCTGCCGCCGGGCGACGATGGAGAGTTCATTCCGGCGCCGGAACGCTAGGGGCCCTTGATGGACAGGCGGGGCGCCTTGCCCTAGGGTCATCCGCACCCCACGGAAATTTCGCGCGCATGTCCGACCCCCGCATCCAGCGCCGCCTTGCCGCCATTCTGGTGGCGGATGTGGTGGGTTACACGCGGCTGATGCAGGCGGACGAGGAGGGGACGCTCGACCGGCTCAAGGTGCTGTGGCGCGACCTGCTGGCGCCGGGCGTCGCGCGGCACCGGGGCCGGGTGGTCAAGCTTCTGGGCGATGGCGCCCTGGTCGAGTTCGCCTCGGCCGTCGATGCCGTCGAATGTGCGATGGCGGTGCAAGGCGGGCTTGCGGCGGTGAACGCCGCGGTCGAGGATGCGCTGCGCATCCGCCTGCGCATCGGGATCAACCTTGGAGATGTCATCGTCGAGGGGGCAGACCTGTTCGGCGATGGCGTGAACCTGGCCGCCCGGCTGGAAGGGATCGCCGATCCCGGCGGCATCTTCATCTCGGCCAGCGTGCACGAACAGGTGTGGCGCAAGCTTGACGCAGGCTTTGACGACCTTGGGCCGCGCCTTCTGAAGAACATGGCCCAACCCGTGCAGGTCTACCGCGTGCACTGCGAGGGCAGCCCGGCTGCAGAACAGGCCCCGGCGCCGCTGCCCCTGCCGGACATCCCCTCGATCGCCATCCTGCCCTTTGTCAACATGAGCGCCAACCCCGAAGACGAGTTCTTCGTGGACGGGCTGACCGAGGACCTCATCACCGACCTGTCGCGCCATCCGGGCCTGTTCGTGATCGCCCGGAATTCGGTCTTTGCCTATAAGGGGCGCGCGGTCGATGCGCGCCAGATCGCGCGGGATCTGGGGGTGCGCTATCTGCTGGAAGGCTCGGCCCGCCGGTCGGGCGACCGCGTGCGCATCAATGTGCAGCTGATCGACAGCGTGGGCGGCGGGCATCTGTGGGCCGAGCGGTTCGACCGGCAGCTGTCCGACATCTTCGAGCTGCAGGACGAGGTGACGGCGCGGATCCGTGATGCGCTGGTGGGGCAGCTCGTGACCCCGCCTCCCCGCAACCGGCCCCGCAGCATGGAGGCCTATGACCTTTGCGCGCGGGGCAGGGCGCTGCTCGACAGCTCTTTTGGCTCGGCCGATGCGCTGCGCGAGGCGATGGTGCTCTTGGAACGCGCGCTCGACCTCGACCCCGGTTATGCCGAGGCGTGGCGCTGTCTTGCGATGACGCGGAACGATGCCTGGATGCATTGTGGCATTCCCATGGACCCGGCGCGCGGCATGCCCCTGCAGATGGCCGAGCGGGCCGTGACCCTGTCGCCCGACGATTCGTCCTGTCATGCGACCCACGCGCTGCTGCTGGATTATGCCGGCGAGTGGGAGGCTGCGGGGCGCGCGCACCGGCAGGCGCTGACGCTCGATCCCAACAATGCCGACGCGATGGTGATGTACGCTGATTTCCTGCTGTTCGCGGGTCGTCACGCCGAGGCCCAGGCGCTGGTGCAGCGTGCCCTGCGCATCAACCCCCTTCCTGCCGCGTGGTATTACATGGCGCAGGGCAAGATCCTCTATGCCCTTCGCCGCTATGGCGAAGCGATCCGCACGCTGCGCCATCCGGTGACCTACCGCTCGGTCTCGCGCCGCTATCTCGCGGCAAGCCTTGCGCAGGCGGGCGAGGTCGATGAGGCGCGCAAGGAGGCCGCGCTCTACCTTGCCAGCAATCCCCACTTCACCATCGGGCACTGGACCGGTTCGCTGCATTTTCAGGACCCGGCGACGCTGGCGCATTTCGTCGAGGGCTACCGAAAGGCGGGGCTGCCCGAGTGACAGCCCGGCTGTGCGACATCTGCGGATTTTCCCTCTCAGCCCGCTTGACCTCTCCGAACGGGCGGCTTAAACGCACCGGACATCCGGGCCGGGCCCGGGCGGCGGCTACGGGGTTGTAGCTCAGTTGGTTAGAGTACCGGCCTGTCACGCCGGGGGTCGCGGGTTCGAGCCCCGTCAACCTCGCCACCGCCCGCCCGTCCCGGATGTGTTTCCCTAGAGCGTCAGCCGATAGCGCACATGACCGTCCGAGGGCGTGAAGCGATCATAAAGCGCACGCGCCTGCGCATTCCCCTCGTCGGTCATCCAGTACAGACGCGACCACCCCGCCGCGCGACCGATGGCGATGAGATCCTCGATGAGCAGTCGGCCTAGGCCGTGCCCGCGCGCCTCAGGCGACAGGAACAGATCTTCCAGATAGCCGTCGGCGCCCAAGCCCCAGGTGGACAGGTGCCAATGGTGCAGCGCAAAGCCTACCACGCGCCCCTCCACCTCGGCCAGACGGGCAGTCAGGGGCGACATCGGGTCGAGGATTCGGGCCCAGGTCCGGTCGGTGACGGCGGGGTCAAGCGTGACCTCGTAGAACGCAAGATACTCCACCCACAACCTGCGCCACGCGGCTTCGTCTGCCGCCGTTGCCGTGCGAATTGCCGTCATCTGGTCCTCTTCACCTTGGTGCAAGTGCTACGGGGGTGGGGGGGTGGCCCCCGCTCTTGCGCGGTCAACAAGCCAGACGCGCCAGGATTCGCGCCCAGGACCGGGTTCCCTTGTGAAAGCAGTCGATGTCGTACTTTTCGTTGGGGCTGTGGATCTGGTCGTCATCCCGCCCAAACCCGATCAGCATGGCGTCCATGCCGAGGACGGTCTTGAAGTATCCCGCAATCGGGATCGACCCGCCGCAGCCGATATAGGCGGCGGGCCGCCCCCATTCCTCGGTCAGGGCCGCGCGCGCCTGTTCAAAGGCCGGGTGGTCGATCTGCATGTGACCGGCGGCAGAGGTGCCGTGGTCCTTCCACGCGATCCGGCAATCGGGGGGCAACTGCGCCTCGACCCATGCGCGGAAGGACGCGCGCAGCTTGAGCGGGTCCTGCCGCGAGACGAGGCGGAAGGACACCTTGGCATGCGCCTCGGCCGGCAGCACCGTCTTGAACCCCTCGCCGGTATAGCCGCCCCAGATCCCGTTGATCTCGGCCGTCGGGCGGGACCACAGCATTTCCAAGGGCGTCCGGTCCACCTCGCCCGCAGGCTGCGACAGGCCCACGCTGCCGAGGAATTTGGCATGGTCGAAGGCCAGGTTCTGCCACTGCGCGCGGATCGCCTCGGGCAATTCGTCCACGTCGTCATAGA
>CAZVIS010000051.1:9316-14780 GCA_964627355.1 uncultured Rhodobacterales bacterium | reverse complement strand
GCTGGCGGACTATGGCTGGGCGTTTGACCTGCAGGTTTTCACCGGGCAGATGGCCCATGCGCTGGCGCTGGTAGATGCCTGCCCGCAAGTGAGCTTCGTCCTGCAACATGCCGGAATGCTTGAGGATACCTCGGTTGCAGGCCGCGCGGCATGGCGCGCGGCGATGGCCGACTTGGCGCTGCGGCCCAATGCGTTCGTCAAGCTCTCTGGCTTTGGCACCTTCCTCCACCGCAACGACCCCGCCCATATCGCCTGGCTGGTGACCGAGACGGTGGCGCTGTTCGGCGCTGACCGCTGCCTCTGGGGATCGAACTTCCCCATCGAGAAGCTGTGGACCGACTATTCCGCCCTGCACACCGCGCATGTCGCGGCGGCGGGGGGACTATCCGACGCGGAACGCCGCGCGATCTTCAACGACACGGCTGCCCGGGTGTACCGGCTGTAAGGGAGGAACCGATGGCCCTCGAGATCCGACTGCTCGACTATGGCGATATCGAACTGGAAAGCTCGTTCCTCGTGCTTGCGAGGGATTGCGGGCGGACGCGGCGGGTGCCGGTCTATGGGTTCCTGATCCTGGGCGGGCAGTATCCGATCGTGGTGGACACAGGCTACCGCGACAACGCGATCATGGAGACCCTCGGGATGCGGGGGCTGCAATTCCATGAGAACATGATCGAGCGGCAACTGGCCAAGCACGGGGTCAAGCCGGGGGACGTCCGCTACGTCCTGCACACGCACCTTCACATCGACCATGCGGGCAAGGACGACCATTTCCCGATGAACACAACGGTGGTCATCAACCGGCGCGAGCTGGAGTACTCCGTCTCGGGCCTGATGCACCCGCAGTATCCCAAGCCCGACATCATCCACCTGATCGAGCGTCTGCACACCCGCCACGCCCTGCGGCTGGAGGATCTGGAGATCTCGGGGCCGGTGGAGATTATCCCGGGCGTGGTGCTGGAGGCGGCGGGGGCGCACACGGAAGGGTCGATGAACGTGCATGTCGAGACGGCAGAGGGGCGGGCCACGATCTGCGGCGACGTGATCTATGACTTCAACGACCAGATCGTGGAGCCTCTCTACCAGCTGATGGCGCATGAGCCGCAGGCGACGGGCAACCATGGCGGGTCGAAACGGAACGAGAAGGCGCAGATCAAGAAGCTCCTGAACTCCTCGCGCTTCCTGCTGCCCGTTCACGACAAGCCGGCGAAGATCGAGCGCGGGCAGGTGGTCGCGCGGCTGGACATGCAGGTGCCGGGGCCGACGGTGCAGACCGTGCCGCGCCGCGACTGGTTCCCGGCGTGACCCATGGCCCACATCGCCCATGACCCCGCCTTCCGCCGCCTGATCGACGAGCACGCGCCCGTCCGTCAGGCCGCCCATGGCTGCACCTTTACCGAGGGGCCGATCTGGCATCCGGTCGATCACTACCTGCTGTTCTCCGACATGCCCGCCGACACGCGCCGCAGGCTGGACCGCGCCGGGATGCGTGAGGTGATGAAGCCCAGTCACAAGGGCAACGGCATGACCTATGACGCGGACCTGAACCTGCTGGTCTGCGAGCACGCGACGTCGTCGCTGGCCCGATTCCGCCCGGATGGGTCGCGCGAGGTGCTGGCCAGTCATTTCGAGGGGCGGGAGCTGAACTCGCCGAACGACCTCTGCGTGAAGTCGGACGGGTCGATCTGGTTCACCGACCCATGGTACGGCCGGATGCCGCATTACGGGGTAGAGCGGCCGAGGGAGTTGGGGTTTCAAGGGGTGTATCGCTTGCGTCCCGGCGGGCAGCCCGAGCTGATGGTGGACCGCTATCTGTTCACCCAGCCGAACGGGATCACCTTTTGTCCCTACGAATCAAAGCTGTATGTGAACGACACCGAGCAAGCGAACATCCGGGTTTTCGAGGTGGGCCGGGACGGCGCGCTGCGGAACGGGCGGATCTTTGCGAGCGGGTTGCGGGATTCCTTGCGCCCCGGTCTGCCCGACGGGATGAAGTGCGACGCCGAGGGGAACATCTGGTGCACGGGGCCGGGGGGGATCTGGGTCTTTGCACCTTCGGGGAAGCAGTTGGGCCATGTGGCGATCCCCGAGATGCCTGCGAACCTGCACTGGGGTGGGCCGGACTGGCGGACCCTTTATGTCTGCGCCACCACCAGCGTCTACGCGGTGGACGTGAAGGTGGGGCCGCGGGGTGAGCCCTTCATGCGGGCCAAGGGGGCTCCGGTCGCGGCGGGTGAGGGGCTGCGATTGGACGCCTCGCGCTGCGCGCTCATCATCCAGGACATGCAGAACGATGTGGTGATGGAGGGGGGCGCCTTTGCCGCCAGCGGCAGCCCGCAGCATTGCCGCGAACAGAATGCGCTTGGGAATGTCGCGCGCCTCGCCCGGCGGTGCCGCGAATTGGGCGTGCCGGTGATCCATGTGCATTTCGTGGTGCCCCCGGGTGCCGCTGGCCTGACGCTGAACGCGCCGCTGTTCGAGGGGGTTCTGGACAACAACGCCTTGGTACGGGGCACATGGGGGGCGGCCCCGGCCCCGGGGGCCGAGGTGGAGGCGGGGGATTTCGTCGTCGAGAAGAACCGGATGAGCGCCTGGGAGGGCACGCAGCTGGAGACGATCCTGAAATCGCTTGGCCGCGACATGATCATCGAGACCGGGGCCTGGACGAACATGTCGATCGAGCACACGGCGCGGACGGGGGCGGACAAGGGCTATGTCATGGTGATCCCCGAGGACGGGTGCAGTACGATGAATGCGGATTGGCACCGGGCGAGCGTCAACTATGCCTTGCAGAACGTGGCGCTGGTGACGACAACGGAGGCGGTGCTGGGGGCGTTGGTCTAGGCTGACCTGTCGGCAGCGGGGGTTTCACACGCCCGCACCCCCGTGGGATATTTGTGAACAGAAGAAGGGGGCAAGAGGCGCCCTTCGCAGGAGGACAGGCAGATGGGACGGCTGGACGGCAAGCGGGCCTTCGTGACGGCGGCGGGTCAGGGGATCGGGCGGGCGGTGGCCGAGGCCTTTGCCCGCGAGGGGGCCGAGGTGATCGCGGCGGATATCAATCCGGTGACGCTTGGCACCCTTTCGGGGATGGCGACGCAGGTGCTGGACGTGCGGGACCGGGATGCGGTGGCGGGGGTCGTGGCGGCCACGGGGACGGTGGATGTGCTTTTCAACGCTGCCGGTTACGTCGCGCATGGCACCATTCTGGAGTGTGACGAGGAGTCCTGGGCGTTCTCGGTCGATCTGAACCTGACGGCGATGTACCGCCTGACGCGGGCCTTCCTGCCGGGGATGCTGGAGAAGGGGGCGGGGTCGATCGTCAACGTGGCCTCGGCGGTGGGATCCATTCAGGCGGCGCCGAACCGGTTCGTCTATGGCGCCACGAAGGCGGGGGTGATCGGTCTGACCAAGGCCGTCGCCGCCGATTTCGTGGCGCGCGGCATCCGCTGCAACGCGATCTGCCCCGGCACCATCGAGAGCCCCAGCCTGATGGGCCGGATGGAGGATCTGGGCAAGAAGATGGGCGGCGTGGAGGAGGCGCGGAAGCTGTTCCTCGCCCGCCAGCCCTCGGGGCGCCTTGGCACGGCGGCAGAGGTGGCGGCGCTGGCCGTCTATCTGGCGTCGGACGAAAGCAGCTTTACCACCGGTGCGGCCATCGTGATCGATGGCGGCTGGTCGAATACGTGAGAAGGATCTGAGCGATGAAACTGTTGCGGTGGGGCGAGGCGGGGGCGGAACGCCCGGGGATGCTGGATGCCGAAGGGGTCGCGCGCGACCTGACGGGGTTCGTGCCGGATATCGCGGGGGTGGTGCTGTCGGATGCCGGCATGGCGATGCTGCGGGGTGTGGATGCCGCGGCGCTGCCGAAGGTGCCTGCGGGCGCGCGGCTTGGGCCTTGTGTCGGGGGCACGGGCAAGTTCATCTGCATCGGCCTCAACTACGCCGATCATGCCGAGGAGTCCGGTCTGAAGGTGCCGCCGGAGCCGATCATCTTCATGAAGGCGAATTCCGCCATCGTGGGGCCGAACGATCCGATCGTGATGCCGCGGGGGTCGCAGAAAACCGACTGGGAGGTGGAACTGGCGGTCATCATCGGAACCCGCGCCAAGCATGTGACCGAGGCTGAGGCGCTGCACCATGTGGCAGGCTTTGCCGTGACGAACGACGTCAGCGAGCGGGCCTTCCAGACGGAACGCTCGGGCCAGTGGACCAAGGGGAAAAGCTGCGACAACTTTGGTCAGATTGGGCCGTGGCTGGTCACAAGGGACGAGGTGGCCGATCCGCAGGACCTGTCGATGTGGCTGAAAGTGAACGGCCAGACGATGCAGAACGGATCGACCCGGACGATGGTCTACGGGGTGGCGTTCCTGGTCAGCTACCTCTCGCAGTTTTTCACGCTGCATCCGGGGGACGTCATCTCGACCGGGACGCCGCCGGGCGTGGGCATGGGGATGAAGCCGCCGCGCTTCCTGAAGGCCGGGGATGTGGTGGAACTGGGCATCGCGGGGCTGGGGGCGCAGCGGCAGGACGTGGTGGCGGAAGGCTGAGGGGGATGCGGGGGGCGCTTATCCCCCGCACGCAAGGAAGGGGCGGGCCGTGAATTCCTATGATCTGGCAGGACAGGTTGCGGTGGTGACCGGGGGGGCGCAGGGGATCGGGTTGGCAGTCGCGCGAGAGCTGCACCGGGGCGGGGCGCGGGTCTGTCTGTGGGACATGGATGCCGGGCTGGCGGCAGGTTCGGCCGAGGCGTTCGGATCTGGGGCCGAGGGGGCTGGGGTGGATGTGACGGATGCGGTGGCGGTGGCGGCGCTGGCCGATGCCACGGCGCGGCGGCTGGGGCGGATCGACGTGCTGGTGAATTCGGCGGGGATTGCGGGGTCGAACGGCAAGGTCGTGGACTACCCGGTCGAGGAGTTTCACCGCATCGTCGCGGTGAACCTGCACGGGACCTTCCACACCTGCCGGGCGGTGCTGCCACATATGGTCCGGGCGGGCTATGGCCGGGTGGTGAACATCGCGAGCGTGGCAGGCAAGGAGGGCAACCCCAATGCCGCCGCCTATTCGGCGTCGAAGGCCGGGGTGATCGCCCTGACGAAATCGCTTGGCAAGGAACACGCGGATATGGACATCGCCGTGAACTGCGTGACCCCCGCCGCTGCGCGCACCCGCATCTTCGACCAGATGGCGCAGAGCCACATCGACTTCATGCTGTCGAAGATCCCGCGCGGGCGGTTTCTCGAGGTGGACGAGGCGGCGCAGATGATCGCCTGGATGTGCACCAAGGCGAACAGCTTCACCACCGGGGCGACGTTCGACCTGTCGGGGGGGCGCGCGACCTACTGACCCGCGCGCAGGGTGAAGGTCACCCCCTCGGGCGGGAAGGCGATGCGCGCCTCGCCGCCGAAAGCCTCGCGCAGGGCATCCTCGATGAGGAAACTGCCAAAGCCGCGCCGTGTGGGGG
>CAZVIS010000051.1:0-9216 GCA_964627355.1 uncultured Rhodobacterales bacterium | reverse complement strand
GCCTCGCGCAGGGCATCCTCGATGAGGAAACTGCCAAAGCCGCGCCGTGTGGGGGCCATGACCGGGGGGCCGCCCTGCTCGTGCCAGCCGAAGCGGAAGACGTCGCCGTCCATCGACCAGCCAATCTCGATCCGCCCGGTGTCGTTCGACAGGGCCCCGTGCTTGGCGGCGTTGGTCGCCAGCTCTCCCACGGCCAGCGATAGGGGGAAGATATGGGCGGGCGGCAAGAGGATGGGGTGCCCGGTGATCTGCAGCCGATCGGGCGGGATGGCGAAGGGGGCGAGCAGCCGCTCGATCAGCGCGCCGACCTCGGCCTCTCCCGCCTCGTCGAGCAGCGTCGCCTGCGCAAGGCTCAACCGTTGCAGGCGGGCCGAGATGGTGCGGGAGGCGTCCTGCAGGCTGTCGGCCGCCTTCAGCGTCTGTCGCGCGATGACCGAGGCCATCGCATAGGCGTTCTTCATGCGATGCTGAAGTTCCCCCGCGACGATCTTCAGCCGACGCTCGGCTTGCACCGTGGCCGTCGTCTCGATCACCGTATCCAGGAAGCCGTGAATGACCCCGTGCTCGTCCAGCAAGGGCGTGTAACAGAAGGTGAAGTAGGCCTGCCGTTCGGCGCCGTCCCGGGTCGTCGTGAGGCACATGTTCTCGACGAAGGTGGAGTGGCCCGCCATCGCCTGCTCGGCCAAGGGGCGGACGTCCGACCAGACGTCGCTCCACACTTCATGCACCGGCTGGCCCAGGGCGAAGGGCTTCACGCCCAGCATGGGGGCATAGCCGTCGTTGTAGATCATCGTCATCTCGGGCCCCCAGCAGATCAGCTTGGGGAAGTGAGAGCGCAGGACGAGATCGACGATGACCTTGAGGGCGACGGGCCAGTTGGCCTTTGGCCCGAGTGGAGTCGCCGACCAGTCGAAGGCTTCAACCTCGGCGGCCATGTCGCGGGGAGAGTGGGGACTGCCGGTCATTCCATCTCCTGCGCGGGGCGGTTTACACCGGCGGATGCAGTATAGCGTTGGCGTCAGCGGGGTTGTAGGCCCTGCGTGTGGCGCAGTGGGCCCGGTCAGGCAAGGCCCGTCTTGACGAGAGCGTCGATGGCCTTGAGGTCGCGCAGGAGTTTGCCGAGTTGCGCAAGCGGCACCATGTTCGGCCCGTCCGAGGGGGCATGGTCGGGGTCGGGATGCGTCTCGATGAACACGCCCGCGACGCCCACGGCCACCGCCGCCCGCGCCAGCACCGGGACATACTCCCGCTTGCCGCCCGACGAGGTGCCCTCTCCGCCCGGTTCCTGCACCGAATGGGTCGCGTCAAAGATCACCGGTGCGCCCGTCGCGGCCATGATCGGCAGGGCGCGGAAGTCGTTGACGAGGGTGTTGTAGCCAAAGCTCACCCCCCGCTCGGTCAGCATCACGTTCGGGTTGCCCGACCCGGTGATCTTGGCCGCGACGTTCGCCATGTCCCAGGGGGCGAGGAACTGGCCCTTTTTCACGTTCACCACGCGGCCCGTCTCGGCGGCGGCGACCAGCAGGTCGGTCTGGCGGCAGAGGAAGGCGGGGATCTGCAGGATGTCCACCACGCGGGCGACGAGGGCGCATTGGGCGGGTTCGTGGACGTCGGTCAGGCAGGGCAGGCCAAGGCTCTCGCCGATCTCGGCAAAGACGTCGAGGGCGGCGTGCAGGCCCATGCCGCGCTTGCCGCCAAGACTGGTGCGGTTGGCCTTGTCGAAGCTGGTCTTGAACACGGCGCCGACGTCGGCCGCCGCCGCAATCTCCTTCACCGCCGCCGCCACCTCCAGCGCATGGGCCCGGCTTTCCATCTGGCAGGGGCCGAGGATGAAGGCGACGGGCGCAGCGTTGGCGAAGGTCACGTTGCGGACGGTGACGGTGGGGTTCGGCGCGGTCATGGGGGATCCTTTTGCTCGCGCGGCCCATAGCATGGGCGGGGGCCGGGGGAAACCTCAGCGGGCCAGAAGGTAGGTGTCCATGATCCAGCCATGCGCCGCGCGCAAGGCGGGGCGACGGGACAGGATACGGGGACCGGCCTCGGCCAGCGGCCCCGCCTCCAGCGCCTGTTCGGGCATGCCGAGGTAGGCGCCCCACCAGATGGTGAGGCCCGCAGGGTCAAGGTGCTGAAAGGCGCAGTCACCGTCGAGCATCACAGCAAGGCGGTCGATCCCCGCAGGCCAGCCATGCTCGCGCAGGCGGCGGCCGGTGGTGATGGTGACGCTGCCCGCCAGTGTATTCAGCGGGATTGCATGGGCGGCGGTGAGGGCTTGCAGGGCGGTGATGCCGGGGATCACCTCGACCTGCGGCGCGGGGCTAAGGCGGGCGGCGATGCGCAGCGTGCTGTCGTAAAGCGAGGGGTCGCCCCAGACGAGCAGCGCGACCCGGCCCGCGGTCCGGCCAAGCGCCTCGACCCAGGCGGCGGCGATGGCGTCGTGCCAGTCCTCGACCCGTTGCACATAGTCCGCCACAGCCTCATCCCGCACCGGCAGGTCGAACTCGACGATCCGCGTGGCGGGGTTCGTCACCACGCCCGCACAGATGGCGCGGCGCAGGTCGGCAAGGTCGGCCTTCGTCTCGCCCTTGCGCGGGATCAGGATCACTTCGGCGGCGTTGAGGGCGGCGATGGCGGCGCGGGTCAGATGGTCGGGATTGCCGGTGCCGATGCCGACAAGGGACAGATGTCGGATCGGCACCACGCTCAAGCCGGGGTCGCGGACCAGAGCCGCCCCGCCGTCCACCCGAGGATGGCCCAGACCGCCAGCCCCACGCCAAGCGCCCGCGCGGCAAAGCTGCCCGCGAGTTCCGGCGGGGCGACGCCGCTGAACCCCTCGGGCACAGGCGCACCGATGACATGGGGCAGGGCGACGAGGACCACGGCGGCAATTGCCGTCCACGGGCTGCGCCCGAAGGCCAGCAGCGCCAGCCCCCCGGCTGTCGCCAGCACCGTCCCCGTCCACCACATCTGCCGCGCGCCAAGATCCGCCGCCATCGTGCCCGGAAGCTCGGGCGGCAGGCCCATGGCGGGGGCAAGCTGCAGGGCCGCAAAACCCGCGATGCCCCAAAGGATCCCGTCCCGCGCGGTGACCTGATGCCCGAAGATGCGGGCAAGGCCAAAGCCCGCGACGAGCAGCAGCGCAAACGACACCTGCGTCAGGATGTAGAACACCACCGTCAGCCCGTTGCGCTGCAGGTCGCCCGCAGGCGCCCCGTGTGCATGTGCGGAATGGTCGTGCCCCGCCTCTGTCCCGTGGTCGTGCCCGGAGCCGGCATGATCATGCTCTTCGGCCACGCCGCCGAAATGCACGACCGCTCCCGTCTCATAGGTCTCGCCTGTCAGGATCAGGTTCTGGATGAAGGCGAAATGCAGGATTGCTGCCAGAATGCCCGCGACAAGGCCAGCGCCAAGGGCGCTGGTCAGAATGTTCCGTATCATGGAAGCCCCCCGGGACTCAGTGGCAGGGGAAGCCGGTCGCGTGGCGCGTGTCATGCGCCGCGTCGTGCAGCGTGGCCGACTGCGCGTGGCCTGCAAGGAACAGGAGCACGATTCCCAGCATCGCCACCGCCGTGACCGAGGCGAGGGCGGAGGAAGCGGTGCGGGTCGTCTGGATCGTCGTCATCTTTGGTCCTTTCGCCGTCCCACCGACGGCTTTCGGGGTTTCGTCCGGGCAAGGCCGGTCTCCTGGCTTGCGGGTCGCTGCGTGCCTTTCGCCTTCCCGGGGTTGCCCCCAGTGGCCCTCTGAAAGGCCGCTCGCCGCATACAGTCGCGGGGGCGGCCGGGGACTAGGGCGCCGCGATTGGGTCCGCCCTTCCCCGTTCCCGATTGAGTCCCGATGGCTTGGCCATGTGGAACACCTTGCCTGTCCATGTGGCGCGCGACGTGGGCCGCCGTCAAGCGCCGTCTGCGGCGGGCAGGGGGTCGGTTGCGACCTCAGGCGCGAGGGGGCCGTAAAGGATCAGGGCCGGGCGGGTGGCGGCGGCCAGCGCGGGGTGCTGGCCGAGGGTGGCGACGGTCGCGCGGGCGAGGGAGGCGCCCGGGTGGCTGACCGCCTCGGCCAACAGGGCCGGGGTGTCGGGGGGCAGGCCGTGGGCGATGAGGTGGTCCGCCATCGCGGCCCAGGTGCGCTTGCCCATATAGACCACGGTGGTGGCCTGCGGGTCGGCCAGCGCCGCCCAGTTCAGCCCCTCGGGCAGCCCGCCCGAAGTATCGGCGCCGGTCACGAACTGGACACGCCGGGCCGTCAGGCGGCGCGTCAAGGGAATCATCGCGGCGGCGGCAGCGGCTGAGGCCGAGGTGACGCCGGGGATGATCTCGAAGGGGATGCCCGCCTGCGCAAGCGCCGTCGTCTCCTCCTCCAGCCGACCGAACAGCCCCGCGTCCCCGGATTTCAGCCGCACCACGCGGATGCCGGTCCTCGCATAATCCACCAGCAACCGACTTACATGGTCCTGCTTTGGCGAGGGCCGTCCCGCCCGTTTCCCCACCGCCACAAGGTCCGCTCCCGGCCGTGCGTGGCTCAGGATCGGGCCAGAAGAGAGGTCGTCGAACAGCACCGCATCGGCCCGCGCCAGCCGGTCAACGGCCTTCAGCGTCAAGAGTTCCGGGTCGCCGGGGCCGGAGGAGACGAAGGAGACGAAACCGCTCATGCCGCCCCCCTCATGTTGCTGGCCCGATCAGGTGGAAGAAGGTGCCGGTGGCGTGGCCGCGACGACTGCCGGTCTCGGGCACGGGGGCGCCATAGGCGTCGGTGACGGTGGCGAGGGGGGCGTCGGGCTGCTCGAGAATGGTCGAGTAGTGGAACTCGTGCCCCACCAGTGCCGCCCCTTGCGCCAGCCCCGCCGCAGGCGCCGTCAGCGTGGCGCGGCGGTAGCCGAGGTGCATCTTCCGCGCGGCATAGCTGGTGACGAGGCCGAGAAGCCCCGCCATCCGGTGGCGGGTGCCGTCCTTGTCCACGAGGGCCTCGCCCATCGCCATGTATCCCCCGCACTCGCCGTGCACCGGCCGCGTCTGCGCGAAGCCCCGCAGGCGGGTGCGGAACGTCCCGGCGGCGGCAAGCCGCCCGGCGTGCAACTCGGGGTAGCCGCCCGGCAGCCAGCAGGTGTCGGCGCGCTCGTCGGGGCCTTCGTCGGCGAGGGGAGAGAAGGGCAGCACCTCGGCCCCCTGCACGCGCCAGTCGGCTAGAAGATGGGGATAGGTGAAGCTGAAGGCCTCATCCCGTGCCAGGGCGATCCGCTGGCCGGGCGGCGGCAGGCGGCGGGGGTCTCCCCCGGCGTCAAAGCGATGGGCGGCGGCGCGGATGGCGTGCAGGTCGCAATGGTCGGTGACAAAGGCCGCCGCGCGGGCAAGGTAGCCGGGCAGATCCCCCGTCTCCTGCGCCTGCACTAGACCCAGATGCCGCTCGGGCAGGGCAAGGTCCGCGCGGCGGGGCAGGGCGCCGAGGGTCGCGATCCCCGCCTCCTCCATCCCCGCCCGCAGCATCGCCTCGTGCCGGGGGCTGGCCACACGGTTCAGGATGACCCCGGCCAGCCGCACCCCCGCCCGAAACCGCGCGAACCCCGCCGCCACCGCCCCCGCCGACTGCGCCTGGCCCCCGGCGTCTAGCACCAGCACCACCGGCCACCCCGTCAGCGCCGCGATATCGGCGCTGGCCCCGGTTCCCAAAGCACCGCGCTCCCGCACCCCGTCGAACAGGCCCATCGCCCCTTCGGCAATCGCAAGGTCCGCCGGAACGGCAATCCGCGACGCGATATCCGCCCCGGTCATCGCCCACGAATCCAGGTTGAACGACGCCCGCCCCGCCGCCGCCGCGTGAAAGGCCGGGTCGATGTAGTCCGGCCCGCATTTGAACGGCTGCACCGCCACCCCCTGCGCCCGGAACGCCGCCAGCAGCCCAAGCGTGACCGTCGTCTTACCCGCGCCCGAGGAAGGCGCCGAGATCACCAGACCCGGCGTCATTCCGGAAACCTCGGGTCCGTGCCGACTGGGCGATAGCGGCGGTCGTAGTCGGCGGCGTAAAGGCGGCTTTCCTCGAAACCTTCCGCCGCCAGCGCCGGGCCAACAAGGATCAGCGCCGTCCGCTCCATCTCTCCGGCCACACCCGCGTCCAGCGAGGACAAGGTCCCCCGCACGATCCGCTGATCCGGCCAACTTGCCCGCCAGACGACCGCCACGGGGCCATCCGCCCCATAGAACGGCACCAGTTCCGCCAGTACATCCGCCAGCCGATGCACCGACAGGTGGATCGCCAAGGTCGCCCCCGTCGCGGCAAAGGCGGCCAGCGTTTCCCGCTCGGGCATCGCACTCGCCCGGCCCGGCGTGCGGGTCAGGACGACCGATTGCGCCAGCCCCGGCAGCGTTAGCTCTACCTCCAGCGCAGCGGCGGCAGCGGCGAAAGAGGGCACGCCCGGTGTCACGTCAAAGGGGATGCCCAGGGCGCGCAGCCGCCGCACCTGTTCCCCCATCGCGGACCAGACCGACAGATCCCCCGAATGCAGCCGCGCCACGTCCAGCCCCGCCCCATGGGCCGCCGCGATCTCGGCGATGATGGCGTCGAGGCTGAGCGGCGCGGTGTTCACGATCCGCGCGCCGGGCGGGCAGTGGGCTAGGATCGCCTCTGGCACCAGCGAACCGGCATAGAGGCACACCGGGCAGCGCGCGATCAGGTCGCGGGCGCGGAGCGTCAGAAGGTCGGGTGCGCCAGGGCCTGCGCCGATGAAATGGACGGTCATGGGGTGGCCTCTGCGATGGCACAGGTGGCCGTGCGGTCGGGGCTGACCGCGCGGGGGGCAAGCAGCCGCGCGCCGGGTCCCGCCGCCGCCAGCGCCGCCGCCTCGGCCAGGCTTTTCCCGGCATACCGCGCGGGGGCGCGCGAAGCGCGCGCGGCATCAGCGGCGGCGATCGCGGGCAGGGGCACGGCGCGCACCGGCACGGCCAACCGCAGGGCAAGCGCCGCCAGCGCCGGATGCCCCGCCTTGTCCGCAGCCGTGGCCAGCGCCTGCACAGCCCCGGCCCCCCCGGCGGCGTGCAGCGCCGCCTCCAGCGCGCCCTCGGTCACCTTCTCCCGGAACCCGAACCCTGCCACCCTCATCGCAGCACGCTCCATTGTACGACGGGCCGGGCGGGCGACCAGCCGCGTCCCCGCCCCAAAGGCCCCGCCACAGCCACGTCCAGCCGCATCAGCGTGCCGCCCTGCGCGGCGTGACGCGCGATCAGCAGCGCCTCGGTCTCCAGCGTAACGGCATTGGCCACGACGCGTGTCCCGGGGGGTACGATACCCCACAGATGGTCGAGCAGCCCGGCATCGCACCCCCCGCCGATGAACACCGCATCGGGCAGCGCGAGCCCCGCCACCGCGTCGGGCGCGCGCCCTTCCACCACCGCCATCCGGTGCGCAACGCCGAAGGCCTCGGCGTTCGCGCGGATGTTGGCGGCGCGCGAGGGCTTTGCCTCTACCGCCGACGCCCGCCCGCCTGCCAGACAGAATTCCACCGACACCGACCCCGACCCCGCCCCGATGTCCCACAGGTGCAGCCCCGGCTGCGGCGCCAGGGCAGAGAGCGTCATCGCCCGGATCGGCGCCTTGGTGATCTGCCCGTCATGGGCAAAGCCGTCGTCTGGAAGGCCCCCGCTGCGCGCCATCCCCGGCGCCGCCGCGACGAAGGCCACAGCCACCGGTGCCGCGATCCCCCGCAAGTCAAACGCTGCTGCCACCGCCGTCCTTACCCTCTCGGACGGCCCGCCGACTGCTTCGAGCACATGCATGACGCTGTCGCCCTGTCCCTGCGCCACCAGCCATGCCGCCAGCGCCGCCGGAGCGTCCCCATCTCGCACCAGCGCGATCACCCGCGCGCCCCGGTGAAGGTGCGGCACCAGCCGCTCGAAGGGGGCTGCATGCAGCCCCAGACATATCACCTCCTCCATCCGCCACCCCAGCCGGTTCGCCACCAGCTGAAAAGTCGAAGGCGCGGGCAGGCTGACCCATTCGTCCGGCGCCAGATGCGGCAGCAGGCTGCCCCCTGCGCCATGCCAGAAGGGATCACCCGAGGCGAGCACCACCACCCGCCGCCCCCGCCACTCCATCACGGGCAAGGGATCGAACGGCACCGGCCAGGCCCGCCCCGCCACCCCCGCCAGCGCCAGATGCCGGGGGCCCCCGAACACCACCTCCGCCGCGTCCAGCGCCGCCCGCGCCGCCTCGGACAGCCCGGCGAGGCCGTCCTCGTTGATGCCGACGAAGGTCAGCCAGGGCTCAACCATGGTGCGCCCTTCTTTCCTGCCCAAATATCCCCCCGCCGGAGGCGTCCGCCGCCGTCACCCGTGCCGCTGCCGGGGTTGCAGCCCCCCCGCGCAGCAGGCAAACCTGCGCGCCATGGGCTTCCGCGTTCTTCTTCTGGGCGGCACGACCGAGGCGGGCGCGCTGGCGCAGGCGCTGGCCGGGGCGGGAATCGACGCGGTCTATTCCTATGCGGGCCGCACCGGGGCGCCAGTCGGCCAGCCGATCCCCGTGCGCACCGGCGGGTTCGGCGGCGCCGAGGGGCTGGCGGCATTCCTGCGCGCCGAAGGCTTCACCCACCTCATCGACGCGACCCACCCCTTCGCTGCGCAGATCAGCGCGAATGCGGTCGAGGCGGCGCGGCTGGAACGAACCCCCCTCATTGCGTTCGAACGCGCGCCCTGGACCCCCACCCCGGGCGACCGCTGGACCCATGTCCCCCACACCGAGGCCGCCGTCGCCGCCCTGCCAGAGGCGCCCGCGACCATCTTCCTCGCCATCGGGCGGCAGGGCCTGCACCCCTTTGTCGCGCGGCCCCAGCACCACTACCTCCTCCGCCTCGTCGATCCGCCCGAAGGCCCGCTTCCCCTGCCGCATGCCACGACAATCATCGCGCGGGGGCCTTTCGATGTCGAAGGCGACCGCGCCCTTCTGGAGGCCCATGCGGCGGACCTCATCGTCGCCAAGAACGCGGGCGGCGAGGGGGCGCGGGCCAAGCTGGACGCCGCGCGCGCTCTTGGCCTGCCGGTGATCCTGATCGACCGGCCCACGCTGCCCGCGCGGCCCTTGGCCCATTCGGTCGCCGAGGTGATGCGCTGGCTTCATGCCACCCCCCCGGCCGAGCGGGGCGTATAGACCCACCGACCCACCCGCCGCGTGGCGCTTGACCCCACGATCACCACCGTCCGCATGTCCGCCATCTCGGGCGTCGCTTCTGCGAGCGT
>CAZVIS010000050.1:6849-15052 GCA_964627355.1 uncultured Rhodobacterales bacterium | reverse complement strand
GCCCACATAGATCGACCAGGCGACCTTGAAGTCCTTCTTCTCTTGCGCGGCGGCGGGGCTGGCGAGGGCCAGTCCGATCACGGCAAGGGCGGCAAGCAGGCGTCGTGCGGTCATCGTCATCCCCTGTTCAACGGTGTTGGGGATTGGTGCAGACCCGGGTCCGGCGAATCCCTTGGCTTTCACGAGGTCTCCCGGGCTTTTGTCCCGCCGTGTGTCCGCGCAGGATGTCTCCCCGCGCGGTGAGTGCTCGCGGACCAGACGGGCGGTCGCCCCGGAACCCTAGCGCTCTGTCTCGCGGTCAGGGTCGGCGGGCGGCGGGGCGGAGTCAAAGCCGGTTGCAGCAGCACCGGAACCGAACAAGCCGACGCCGGGAATTTCGGCAGACTGCGGGGGATCTGCACAGCAATGCGGCGCGATGTTCGGCATGAGGGTCGAATCGGCGCCCGAGCGCCCGGGGTCAGGCGACAAGCCGCCATCGCCCCGGCCGTCCCGGAACCCCGCCGTCCCGGGCGCGTTCCTTTGGTGGATGCCAAAAACAGAACCCCCGACGTGGAGGCCCCGATGCCGTTCAAACCATTCCTTCT
Source organism: uncultured Rhodobacterales bacterium (assembly GCA_964627355.1). Classification (GTDB taxonomy): domain Bacteria; phylum Pseudomonadota; class Alphaproteobacteria; order Rhodobacterales; family Rhodobacteraceae; genus JBBQXK01. The sequence continues at coordinate 14,468 of CAZVIS010000050.1, read as the reverse complement.
TCTGGCGACGCTGGTCGCCGCCCTTTCGGGCTGCCTGTCATCCGACACCGAGCGCGGCCTTGCCGGGGCAGCAGGCGGCGCGGTCATCGGCAGCGCGACGGGCGGCAGCCCGGTGACGGGCGCCGCAATCGGCGGCGCCGCAGGTTACTTCTGCCGTGACCTCAACGTGCCGGGATGTCGGAACAACTGAGCGTTGCCGGGCGGGCGGGGCTGTCCCGCCTCGCCCGACCCGTAGATCAGTTTCCTGCCCCGGCTTCCTGCTTGGCCTTCAACTCCTCCAGCTTCTTCTGTGCGATCTTGGCGTCGTCGAGGCACTTGTTCACCGAGTTGCCAAGGAGTGCGGCAACACGGAGATGCTCGCTGCCGCCAGACTGCTGGCAGAAGTCCACTTCGCCAGCGACCTTTGAGGTGTGTTCGCCCATCCGGACGATGTACATCTCCAAGGCCTTGAGGTCACCGCCCTCGGCCGCCGCGATTGCAGCCTTCATGTTGGCGGCGGATTCCGCCTCCATCGCCTTGGCCTCGGCGACTTCGCGCTTCTCATAGCTGGCAAAGTGGCCCGGATAGGCGGCCGCGGACTGTTGCAGCGCCGCAAGGCCGGTCTGCAGGTCCTTCTGCACGGTCAACATCCTCTCGTTCGACCGCTCGATGGTGACCGTCAGTTCCGACAGCTTTTTGCGCGCGTCGTTCATGGCCGCGCCACGATCCTCTTCATTGACGATCTTCGCGGCTTCCTCGATGACCGCAACGAAGTCGGCAATCGCGTTCTCGTGCTCGACCTTCGCCTTCTCGAAGCGTTCGGCGGCGTCGGTCGCGGCCTGGCCCTGTTTCGCGACAAATTCCTCGCCATGCGTGCCGTACTTGGACTTGACGTCGGCGAGAGTCTTGAGGCCCTGCTCTTTGACCGAGTTCAGGGTCGCCTCGGTGGCCTTCCACTTCTCGCTCATGCCCTTGGACTTCTGCTGGGCAAGGTCGATTTCGGCCTTCAGTTCCTGCTGGGCCTTCTGGATCGCCTCCTTGGTGGCCTTTTCTTCCTGTTCGGTTTCCTTCTTGCCCTCGTCGACCTCTTGCTGCGCATCGTTACCGATGGTGCCGCCGTTGGCGGAAATATCGGCGGCGTGCTTGTCAAGCTCGTCCCGCTTGGCCTTGATCTGACCCAGCATGCCATCCTCAAGCTGGCCAGAACTGGCCTTCTTGGAGATGGCCTTGGCCTCTTCCACCTTCGCCTTGACCTCTTCCTTGATCTTCTTCAGCCACTCATCGGCGGTCTTCTTGACCGTGTCGAAGGCCGAGGTCGCCTCGCCGGTTTTCGCTTCAAGCTCCTTGGACTTGGCCTCGACTGCCGTTTTCTTCTCGGTCGCCTCCTTCACCTTGGGTGCGACCTGATCGTCCACGAAGTCGGGGATGAAGTTTTTGGCCAGATCCATCGCCTTGCCCGGCAATCCGCCCAGAAGGCCCGGCAGGGCCGACAGGACCGTCTCTGCGGCGCCCGCCTCGGTGCCAAGGCCGGTGCGCACGGTCTTGACCTCATCAACCTTGGGCTTGGCGATCTTGTTGGCGAATTCGCCGAACTCCTCGAACAGCTTGGCAAAGCCGGTCTCGGCCTCGGTCTCCTTCTCGGCCTTGGCCTTGGCCTCGCTGACAATGGGCGCCGCAGTCCGGATCTCGGTCTCGGCTTGGCTCTTGATCTCGTCCGCCTTGGCCGTGTGCTGCGCCTGATAGGCATCGCGGCGGCTGGTCAGCGTCTCGACCATCGACTTGAAGTGCCCCTCGACCTTGGTCTTGTCACCCTCCATCGACTTGGCGGCGTCTGCGAACAGGTCGCCGCCCCATTCCAGCGCCTTTCCGAGCAGCGGGTTCAGCGCCGAGATCACCGTGATCGGGCCCTTCATCGCTTCTTCGAACAGCGCGACGGCCTCGGGGCCGGTGACGCTGGTGGCCTTGGCTGCCTTGGCTTCGACCGGCGCGACGACGGCGGTCGAGGTGGCCTTCATCTTCTCGGCCTCGCTCTTGGCCTCGGTCTCGACCGCCTTGGTTTCCTGCTCGAGCTCCTGCGCATGTTGGGTGATCTCGTTGGCGTGGGTCTCGATCTCGCTCGCTGCGGTGCCAAGCTCTGCGGCATGGCTGTCGACCTTGCCCGCGCTTTCGGTATCGACATGGCCCGAATCCGCCATGCCGACGGCCTGCGCCAGCGACTGTACGCCACCCATCATGCCGCCGAGGATCCCCGAAGCCGCCGCCTTTTTCTGCGAGCCGGCGTCGGCCTTGGATTTCAGCGCGGTCTCCTTGGACTTCAGCCGGTCCGCGGCATAGGACCCGACCAGCTTTCCTGCGGCGTGCAGCAGGCCGATCGGCCCGGTCATCACGACCAGCGCCTTGTCGAAGGTGCTCAGCCGATCGAGCCAGCTCTTTTCGGCCTCCTTGGCGCGGGCTTCGGCGGCCTTGTGCTGCTCGACCGCGCGCTTGCGCAGAAGGTCGGTGGCCTTGAGGATGATCTTCTGGCCCTCGTCCTCCTGCTTTTCCAGTTCGGTCCGTTGCTCCTCGCCGATGGAGCCACGGTTCGGGGTCGCTGCTTGGACGATCTGCTGCTGTTCGGCGAGCAGGGCCTTGAGCATAAGCAACGCCCCGCCCGGAGCGCTGACCACCGTCGCAAGCCGCGCTGTCATCTTGTCGATGATGGCGCGCGACTTGGCGATGGCGTCCTCTTTCTCCTTGGTCGCGTCGGCGATGCACTTGTCCTTGGCCGCCTTGCAGCGCTCAAGAGCGGCCTTGGCGTCAGCCTCGGCCTTGGCGGCGGCCTGCGCGTGGGGTTCGGCCTCGCTCTTGGCCTTGGCGGCGGCATCGGCCGAAACCTGCACCTGAGTTACGCCTGCTTCGTTCGTGGTGACACTGGCTGTTGCAGTTGCCGCCGAGGATGCCTGCGCCGCAGCATTGGACGAGGCAGAGGCGTCAGCCTTGGCCTTGGCAGCCGCTTCGGACGCGGCCTTGCAGGCGTCGGCCTCCTTGCGGCAAGCGCCGGCACGCTCTTTGCCGCACTTGTCCTCTGCCTCACGAGCAGCGGCGTCAGCCTCGGCCGCAGCCTTGGCGGCCGCGTCGGCGCTGGCCGTGGCGTCCGCGGCGGATTTCGCCGCGCCCTGGGCCGAGGCCTGGGCAGTGGCCGAGATCTCGATGGCCTGCTTCTTGAACTTTTCGGCCTCGTCGTCCTTGCCACCACCGGGCTTGGTGCCGCCGCCGCCGCCGCCACCCCCTCCGCCGCCGCCACCGCCGCCACCACCACCGCCACCCTTGCCGCCTGTCGCGTTGGCGTTGCCACCGGCGCCACCACCGGCGTTAACGTGAACGTCAACCTTCTGGGTGTTTCCGCCCGAGTTTGCCGAGCCTCCTTCGGCCTTGCCGCCCGTGCCTGTGCCGCCCCCGGCAGTCGCGTTGCCGCCCGTGCCAGTTCCCGTTCCTGTGCCGGTCCCCGTGCCGGTTCCAGTGCCGGTTCCGGTGCCCGTGCCTGACCCGCCTGCGCCACCGGCTCCTCCGGCCCCGCCACCACCGCCACCGCCACCGCCGCCCGCAGCACCACCGCCTGCGGTTGCATCGTCGTCGCCACGATCGGCGTCAACGTCGCCCACATCTTTCAGCGCATGCTCGATATAGGCCTTGATGACCTTCAGAACGCCGCTGGCCTTCTTCCAGTCCTTGGCCGCGACAACCTCGATCATCATCTTGAGAAGCTTTGCGCCCTGGGGTCGGATCTCGTCGGGGCCGGTCTCGACCAGCACCTCGAGGACGACCTTCATCTCCTCCCAGGCCTCGCAGACTTCCTTCTCGAGCTTGTCCACCGGCTTGCCCGGCTCGGGCTTCTTCGGCTCGACCGGTTTCGGAGGCTCGATGATCTTGTCCGGCTTCTTGGGGTCGATCTTGCCGATGATCCCCTCGACCTTGGCGATGATCTCGAGGATCAGCTTTTCGGCCGCATCGAACTTGAACGAGATGCAGAAGGACATCGCGGTCTTGAGCATCATCTCGATCGAGGCATTCAGCGAGCCAAGCGCCCCCGCATTCGCCTTGATGAGCTTCATCAGGGCCTCGATGCGGCCCTTCAGTTCGGCAGCGGCCTTGGCCTGGGCGGCCATGTCCACGACCTGACCGCCGACCTTGATGCCGCCCTCGATGGCTCCCTTGACGCCGCCCTTGATCGCGCCGCCGATGGCTCCGCCAATCGCCCCGCCGATCTTTCCCCCGATCCCGCCACCAATCGCGCCGCCGATCGCGCCACCGATAGAGCCGCCGATCGAACCGCCCCCGGCGCCTCCGATGTCGACGCCCGTGCCGAACTTGCCATCGACAAGGCCCGCGCCGCCCTTCTTGGGCTTCTCGGGCACGTCGACACCCATGCCTTGCTTGCCTTCTTCGGGGTCGGCCGTGGCACCGCCACCTGCCCCGCCGCCAGCGCCACCGCCGCCATCCTTTTCGGCCGCCTTTTTGGCCTTTTCGAATGCCGCCTCGGCAGCGTCCAGCAGGCCGGTGGCATCCGCAAACTTCATCGCCGTTCCGAAGGCCTTCGCCTTCTCGAGCATCTTCTCGACCTTGGCCCCCGCATCGCCGAGACCTGCGCCGCCGATCTTTTCGGCCATCGAGGCCGCGCGGCTGAGGAAGGTGTCCTTCGCCTCTTGGCGCTTGGCCTCTTTCTCCTCATCGCTTTCCGGCTCTTCGCCGCCGCCGCGCGTGGTTTTGGTGGCCGAACCGCCGGGTGCCAGGATCTCGTCGGCGGCTTCGTCGTCTTCCTCGTCGTCGTCGTCGCTGTCACCCAGCTCGACGCCGCCCGGCAGCTTGATGCGGGGCTTGAACTTGGCATAGCCCGCCTGCTTGAGCATCGTCTTGATCTTCTTCTTCAGGCTGGCCGGCGGGTCGTCATTCTCGCATTCGAAATTCAACTCGCCCGAGTCGAGCGACAGCCGACCAAAGGCGCCCTTGGTCGTGCCCGCCTCTTTCTTGGCCTGCTTGCCAAGGACGGTGGGGTTCTTGCGCTTGTGGGCCGCGATCAGGACCGGATTGTCCTTGTCGCCCGTCTGGTACACGCCAAAGTTCAAGGGCCCGGCCTTGAGCTTGCGCATCACCTCTTCAAGCGGCATGAACGGGCTTTCGCCATCGTCCTCGTCGTCGCCGCCCTTGCCGCCTTTACCCTTTGATTTCAAGGCCATAATCCAGCTTCTCCTGAAAATCCTGCGGCCGCAATGCCGCGACATGCGTAACAATCGGTGGCGACAAAACGCCGCCCTGTGCGAATGATTATCACAACGCTGTCATCTGGCAACGGTTTTCGCCAAACGCCAATGCACCGTCAAAACTGTCAGGAAACGGGGCCGCCTGCGCGGCCCCGCATCAGGTCATCCGCCGAAGCCCTTACTTGCCCCAGATCGCCGCATAGGCCTCGCGATAGCCGTTGTCGGGATCGAAGGCGTTGCCTTCGATCTTTGCCAGACCCTCTTCGGTCACCAGCGCAGGCGCGGTGATGTAGCCCGAGCAGGGTTCGCCCTGTACCGCGCGGTTCAGTTCGTCTACCAGTTGCCAGCCCTGCAGGTTCAGGGGTTCTGCCACCGTCACGGCCTGATACTGGCCGGTGCGGATGCGCTGGAACGCGGCCTCGGACCCATCGCCGGCCGAGCCTGCCTTGGGATTGGCCTTGCCGTCGATGCCGGCCGCCGCCAGCGCCGGCCCCATGAAGTCGAAGTAGAGGTCGTTGATCGCCAGCGAATGCGTCCAGCTTGCCCCGTACTTTTGCAGTAGCGTGGTGGTCAGCGGACCCATCCGGGTGGATGTCTCGGCAATCGGCGTATCGACATATTCCAGCACCGTGCCGCCCGCAGCCTCGACGGCGGCCTTCATCCGGTCGGCCTTGTCGATGGCGATCTGATAGGTCGAGTCGGTAAAGATCACGACGCCCGGCTTGCCGCCTGCATCGGCAAGCGCCCATTGCGCCGCCACGTCGGAAACCTGCATCGCGTCGGTCGAGACGTTCGCGAAGATGCCGCCCGGCGCGTCGCAGCCGATCTTGGGACCCGAGTGCCAGGAGACCATCGGGATCTTCGCAGCCGTCACGCCTTCCAGCGCGGCTTGCTGCTCGGCCGCGTCAAAGCCGTTGATGACGATGCCGTCCGGGTTCAGCGCCAGCGCCTGCCCGACCGCCGCCGACCGGCTTTGCACGGAGCCTGCGCCGTCCAGCACCTTGACCGTCCAACCGATCTTGGCCGCGGCCTCTTCGATCCCGGTCGTCACGCCAAGGATGCCGCCGTTCTTCAGATCGGCGGCAAGGACGACGATGGTCTTGCCCTCGGCAGCCTTGGGGCCGGTGGTCGGGCCGTCAAAGGCGCTTTGCGCAAAGGCCGACAGGCCCATGGCGCCCAGGATCGTGCCGGCCAGGGCCGTGGTCAAAAGTGTCCGTTTCAGCATGGTGGTTCCTCCCTAAGATGCTGTATCATTTCGATTTCGCGCCTTTCTTGCGCTGCGCGTATCCGGCGATGCCGATCGCGATCAGAAGGGTCGTGCCGTTGAACATCGGCTCGACCCAGAAGGACCCGCCGAACTGCTGGATGCCCGAGATTCCGACGGCCAGGATCATCACGCCGACGATGGTTCCCCAGACGTTCACCCGCCCGGGCTTGATCGTGGTGGACCCGAGGAAGGCGCCGACGAGCGCCGGTAGCAGGAACTCCAGCCCCACCGAGGCCTGCCCGATCCGCAGCTTGGACGCGAGCAAAACCCCGGCCAGCGCCGTCAAGAGGCCCGAGGCGACGAAGGCGCCGATGACGAATTTCCGCGTGGGGATCCCGTTCAGCTCTGCCGCGCGCTGGTTGGCGCCGATGGCATAGAGGTAGCGGCCGACCGGGGTGTATTCGAGCGCGACCCAAAGGGCGACCGTGATCGCCAGCACATAGAAGGCTGTGATCGGCAGGCCGAAGATGAACGTGGTGGACAGCGCGTAGAACTCCGGCGGCAGCGCGCCAACCACCTGCCGCCCGCCCGTGTGCCAAAGCGCGATGGCATAGACGATGGTCCCCGTGCCAAGCGTCGCGATGAAGCTGTCGATCCGGGCAACCTCGACCAGAAGGCCGTTCAGGAAGCCCACGCCGACGCCAAGCAGCAGAACGACCAGCACCGCCAAGGGCCAGGGAAAGCCGTACATCGTCTGCAGGCTGATCGCGAGGATGTGCCACAGGACGATCCCATAACCCACCGTCAGGTCGATCCGCCCCGCCACCATCGGGATCATCGCGGCAAGCGACAGAAGCGCGATGATCGCCTTGTCCGACAGGATCGAACGGACGTTCAGCGCAGTCGGGAACGTGTCGGGCAGCAGGATCGAGAAGAACAGGATCAGCCCGAACATCAGGATGACAAGGCCATAGGTCGGGATCAGCCGCGCGGCCTTCTGCAGCGGGGACAGGCCGCGAAGCTCGTCCTTGGTGGGCTCGACGGCGTTGGATTCTATTCCGGGCATGGGACCTTCACGCGGCTTCCCCGGCCGAGGCGGCCTGGATGAGGGATTCGGTGGACAATTCGACGCCGGAGAGTTCCGCCACGGGCAGGCCGCGGCTGAAGACGATGGCGCGGTGGCAGATGGCGGCGAT
>CAZVIS010000050.1:5638-6749 GCA_964627355.1 uncultured Rhodobacterales bacterium | reverse complement strand
GTAGGCGTTCTCGCGGATCGCAAGGCCGGGCGCCACGCTCTCGCCCACCCGGTCGCGCGCGACAAGGCCGATGCCCGACCGCATTGCCGTCTGCGCGCTGCGCAGGTCCGGGCGCTGGCCGTCCAGCGTCACCGCCCCCGCATGCGGGATCACCCCAAAGAGCGCCCGCCCGATATCCTCATGCCCCGCCCCCCGCAGCCCGGCGAGGCCCAGCAGTTCCCCCCGGCTGATGGCAAAGCTGACCGGGCCGACCGCCGGAGTGGCGAGGCCTTGGACGGTAAGGATCGCAGGCCCTTCCTGCACCGGGGGCCGGTTGATCTCGCGCGCCTTGCGGCCGACGATCAGCGAGACAAGCTCCTCGGGCGTCGTATGCTCGACCGGCCGCATGCCGACCATCTGGCCGTCGCGCAGGACCGCCACGCGATCCGCAATGCGAAAGATCTCGTCGAGGCGGTGGCTGACATAGATCATCCCCACGCCTTTGGATTTCAGAGGGCGAAGGGCGGCGAACAGCCGCTCCACCTCATCGGCGGGCAGGCTCGCTGTGGGCTCGTCCAGCACAAGGTAGTCGCAATCCGCCGCCAGCGCGCGGGCGATGGCGACCAGCGATTTCTGCGTCCGCGTCAGGCTGGACACCCGCGCGGTCGCCGGAAACTCGGCATCGACAAGGCGCAGCGCGCGGTCGGCGGCGGCTTCGGTCGCGGTCCAGTCGATGCGGCGGCCCCGGCGCGCATAGCCGAGCGAAAGGGCGATGTTTTCGGCCACGCTCATCCAGTCGATGAGGCCGAGGTCCTGGTGGATGAAGGCGACCTTCTGCCCGCCCATCCGTCCCGCCTCATGCGCATAGGGCGCCCCGTCGATGAAGACCCCGCCCGAGTCGGGCCGGTGGATCCCGCCAAGTGTCTTGATGAGGGTGGACTTGCCCGCGCCGTTCTCACCCAGAAGCGCCACGATCTCGCCGGGCCCCACACGCAGCGAGACGCCGCGCAGGGCCTGCGTGCCGCCAAAGGACTTGACGACGCGATCGAAGAACAGCCCCCTTTCGGCGGTCTGCATGGTGGCTCCTCCCTGGTCCGGACGGCTCTTGCGGCACGTTTACCGGTAACGTAGC
>CAZVIS010000050.1:0-5538 GCA_964627355.1 uncultured Rhodobacterales bacterium | reverse complement strand
CAAGCCTCGACCCTCGTCGGCATCTGCGTGCCGCGCCTGACCTCGGGCCTCTTCGGGCAGGTGCTGGAGGGGGTGGACCGCGCCCTCTCGCGCCTTGGCTATCAGGTGATGATTGGCTCGAACAACCATGCCGCCGAGGAGGAGGAGGCCTGGCTGCGGCAGGTGGTGACCTGGCGGCCTGCGGGGGTGATCCTGTCGGGGCGGACGCATACGCCGGGGACGGTGGAGGTCTTGCGGCAATCGGGGATGCCGGTGGTGGAGATCTGGGACCTGACGACCAGCCCCATCGACATGTCGGTGGGGTTCTCGCACTTCGACTGCGGGGTCGAGGTGGCGCAGTTCCTGATAAGGCGGGGCCGACGGCGGGCGGGCTATGTGGGCGCGCTGTCCCGCTCGGACGTGATGGGACAGGCGCGGCTGGAAGGGTTCGAGACGGCGCTGGCGCGGGCAGGGCATCCGCTGGCGGACCGCGAGGTGCTGTTGGACAGTCCGGGGTTCTATGCGGGGTACTATGGGCTCGAGACGCTGCTTGCGCGGGGGGCAGCACTCGACGTGGTCTATTTCCACAATGACGAGATGGCGATCGGCGGCCTTGCCTACTGCGCGGCGCGCGGGCTTCGCGTGCCGGACGATCTGGGGATTGTCGGCTGGGGCGGAATGGAGGCGGCCTCGATCCTCCCGCGCAGGCTGACGACAACGGTGGTGCCGACCACGCAAGTCGGCAAGCTGGCAGCCGAGGCGCTGGTCGCAAGGCTGAAGGGCGCCGCGGGGCCGGATGTGACGGTGGTGCCGACGCGGCTGGTGCCGGGCGAGACGGCCTAGGGCTGCTGGATGCCGCTTCGGTTTAGCGTGACGGCGTAGAGGCTGGTCGTTGCCGTGATGAACAGCCGGTGCTTCGCCCGCCCCCCGAAGCAGATGTTCGACACCACCTCGGGCACGAGGATTTTTCCCAGCAGGTCCCCCTCCGGCGAGAGGCAATGCACCCCGTCCCCGGCCGAGGACCAAAGGTTGCCATCGGTATCCACCCTGATCCCGTCAGCGCAACCGGGCCGGATCGTGTGGAAGACCCGGCCGTTCCGGGGCCGCCCCCCCACCATGTCGAACACCCGGATATGTTGCGCGTCGTCGGTGAACATCCGGCCCGTATCAGCGACGTACAGGCGGCTTTCGTCCGGGCTGAAGGCAAGGCCGTTGGGGCAGTTCATGTCGGTGATGACCGCCTCGATGCTGCCCGACGGGTCAACGCGGTAGACATTGCAGGACTGTTCGGACGGGGCCTTGTACCCCTCGTAATCCGTCATGATCCCGTAATGCGGATCGGTGAACCAGATCGCCCCGTCGCTGGCCACCACCACGTCGTTGGGCGAGTTGAACCGCTTGCCCGCGTGGCCGTCCGCAACCACGGTGATCCGCCCGTCATGTTCGGTCCGCGTCACGCGCCGGCCACCATGCTCGCAACTGACCAGCCGTCCCTCGCGGTCGCGGGTATGCCCGTTGGTGTAGTTCGCGGGCGCCCGGAAGGTGGAAATCCCGTCGGGCGTCCAGCGCAGGATCCGGTCGTTGGGGATGTCCGAGAACAGAAGGCACCCGTGGTCGCCGAACCAGACCGGCCCCTCGGCCCAGTCGAACCCTGTCGCCAGTTTCTTCACGGGTGCGTTGCCCATGATGAAGCGGGAAAAGCGGGGGTCCAGAACCTCGAAGAACGACATGGGGACTCTTTCAGGTTGCGAATGCGATCTGCGCCTTCATCGCACGGCTGCGGTCGCTGGCAAGGCGGAAGGCATCCTCGGCGCGGTCGAGCGGCAGGGTGTGCGTGATGAGGGGTTTGACGTCGATCAGCCCCTTGCGCATGAGGCCGACTCCGACCGCGAATTCCGCGTGAAAGCGGAAGCTGCCGCGCAGGTCGAGTTCCTTGGCCGTGATCGCCATAATCGGCAGGGTCATGTCGCCGCCGAGGCCCAGTTGCAGGATCACGCCGCGCGGCCGCATCACGGCGATGCCGCCTGCCAGCGCGGCGGCGACTCCGGTGCATTCGTAAAGGACGTCGAAGTATCCCTTGTTCGGGGCGTAGTTCTCCAGCGCCGTAGGGTCTGTCCCTGTGTTGATCGTCCGGTCCGCCCCGGCCTTCGCCGCCAGCGCCAGCGTGAAATCCGACAGATCCGTCGCCACGATCTCTGCCGCCCCCGCCCGGCGTGCGGCGAGGATCGACAGAACGCCAATCGGCCCGCATCCCGTCACCAGCACCCTTTTGCCCAGCATCCCGCCCGCCCGCGTGGTCGCATGCAGCGTCACGGCGAGGGGTTCGGCCATCGCGGCCTCTCCGGGCGTCAGGCCGGTGGCATCGACGCATTGGCTGGCATCGGCGATCAGCACTTCGCGAAAGGCGCCCTGGATGTGGGGGAAGGGCATGGCGCTGCCGTAGAAGCGCATGTTGAGGCACTGGTTCGGGAGGCCCTCGAGGCAGTAGGCGCAGGTCCAGCAGGGGCGGCTTGGCGAGACCGCCACCAGTTGGCCCTTTGTGAGGGCCGAGGTGCCAGGATCCTCGACATGGGCCGAAACCTCGTGCCCAAGGATCATCGGCTCGCGCAGCCTGACCGCGCCGAAACCGCCGTGGTTGTAGTAGTGCAGATCCGACCCGCAGACCCCGCCGGTGGCGAGGCGCAGGCGCACCTGACCGGGGCCAAGGGCTTCTTCGGGGCGCTCCTCAAGGCGCAGGTCGCGGGGGGCGTGGATGACGAGGGCGCGCATCAGGTCACCGGGGTCAGCAGGGGTTGCCCGGCGAAATGCGCGGTCAGGTTGTCGCGCATGAGTTGCCCCATGGCGCGGCGTGTCTCAAAGGTGCCGCTGCCGTGGTGGGGCTGGAGGAGGACATTCGGCGCAGTCAGGAAGCGGGGGTTCAGCGCAGGCTCGCCCTCGAATACATCGAGTGCGGCGCCGCCAAGCCTTCCCCCTTCCAAGGCGTCAAGCAGCGCCTCTTCGTCCACATTCGCCGCACGGCTGATGTTGACGATCATGCCCTGTGGCCCAAGCGCCTCGATCACTTCGGCCCCAACGATGTGCCGCGTTTCGGCGGTGGCGGCCAGCGCCACCACATAGATGTCGCAGGCCCGCGCCAGCGCCACGGGGCTGTCCACATAGGTCCAGCCGTCCGCCCCCGCCTTGGGCGTGCGGCTGCAATAGGAGATGGGCATCCCGAAGGCCTCCAGCCGCCGCGCGATCTGGTGCCCGATGCGGCCAAGGCCGAGGATCCCCGCCCGCCGCCCGCTGACCTTGCGTTGCAAGGGATAACCCCCCTTGAGCCACGACCCGTCGCGCACGAACCGTTCTGCCGCGACAATTCCCCGCGACAGGGCAAGGATCATCCCCACCGCCAGATCCGCCACATCGTCGGTCAGCACGTCCGGCGTGTTCGTGACCGCGATCCCCCGCGCCAGGGCCGAGGGCAGATGCACCGCGTCATAGCCCACGCCATAGACCGAGATGATCTCCAGATTTGGACAGGCCGCGATGACCTCGGCACTTGCGCCCAGATCCCCCCGCGTGGCAATGGCCTGCACCTCTGGCCCGACCTTGGAAAGAAAAGTGGCCTTGTCAGGCGCGGCAAACAGGCGATGGACGGTATAGGCCGCGTCGAGCGGGGCCTGATCCCAGTCCGGATAGGACCCCATCTGCAGGACCACGGGCTTGGGCATTTGGAGGCTCCGGCGCTTGACTTGACGTGTTATCGATAACATAAACGGGCCGAGGACCGCTTGTCGAGGGAGAAAGCCATGGCGCATCGGTTGTTCGATCTGACCGGGCGCAGGGCGCTGATTACCGGCTCATCGCAGGGAATCGGGTTCGCGCTGGCCCTGGGGCTGGCCGAGGCAGGGGCCGAGGTGGTTCTGAACGGGCGGGACGAGGGCAAACTCGCGGCGGCAGCGGCCCGGATCCCCGGCGCGCGCACCCTGCCCTTCGACGTCACCTCGCATGGCGAAGCCCGCCGCGCCGTGGACGGGTTCGAGGCCGAGGTGGGCGCTATCGACATCTTGGTGAACAACGCCGGGATGCAGCATCGTGGGATGCTGGAGGATTTCCCGGCCGAAGCCTTCGAGCGTCTGCTCCAGACGAACATCGCCAGCGTCTTTCATGTCGGCCAAGCGGTCGCCCGCCACATGATCGCCCGCCGCGCGGGGCGCATCATCAACATCGCCAGCGTGCAAAGCGCGCTCGCCCGCCCCTCCATCGCGCCCTACACGGCGACCAAGGGCGCGGTCGCGAACCTGACCAAGGGGATGGCGACCGACTGGGCGCGGCACGGCCTGAACTGCAACGCCATCGCGCCGGGATACTTCGAGACGCCGCTGAATGCCGCCCTGATGGCCGACCCCGCCTTCACAGCCTGGCTGGAAAAGCGGACCCCCGCCGGACGGTGGGGAAAGGTCGAGGAGTTGCAGGGCGCCTGCATCTTCCTCGCCTCGGATGCCGCGAGTTTCGTGAACGGGCATATCCTCTATGTCGATGGCGGGATCACGGCCTCGCTATGACCTTGCGGGTGGTGCTGATGGGGGTAGCGGGCAGCGGCAAGACGAGCGTCGGACTGGCGCTGTCGGACCGCATGGGCATCCCCTACCGCGACGGCGACGACCTGCATCCGGCGGCGAATGTCGCGAAAATGCGGGCGGGGGTGCCGCTGACGGACGAGGATCGCTGGCCCTGGCTTGACCGCGTGGCCGAGGCGCTGCGGCGGGACGCGCCCCTGATCGTCGGATGCTCGGCCCTCAAGCGCATCTACCGTGACCGTCTGCGGGCGGGGGCGGGCGAGGTGCGGTTTGTGCATCTGGCAGGCAGCCGCGACCTGATTGCGGCGCGGATGGCCGCGCGGACAGGGCATTACATGCCGCTTTCCCTTCTCGAAAGCCAGTTCGCGGCGCTGGAGGCCCCGGGGCCGGAAGAGGGGGTGACGGTGCCGATCGATCAGCCCCTTGCTACGCTCGCCGACACGATTGCGGCGCTTCTCGCCGCCCCTCCATGACAAGGCCCAAGCCCCCCACGATGGCCGACGTCGCCCGCATCGCGGGTGTCTCTCCCATGACCGTCAGCCGGGCCTTCCGCCGCGACAGTTCGGTCAGCGAGGCGACGCGGACGGCGATCCTGGAGGCGGCGCAGTCGCTGGACTATGTTCTTGACAGCGCCGCCTCCAGCCTGCGGTCGCAGCGGACGGATTTCGTTGCCGTCACCATCCCCTCGCTCAACAACGCGAACTTCGCCGAAACAGTGGGCGGCCTGTCCGAAGGCCTGCGCGAGCGGGGCTTGCAGATCCTGCTTGGCGCCACCGGCTATGACATGGCCGAGGAAGAGCGGCTGATCGAACAACTCCTCCGCCGCCGTCCCGAGGCGATTGTGGTGACCGGCGGACGCCACACCCCCCGCGCGCGACGGATGCTGGAGAGCGCACAGATCCCGGTGGTCGAGACCTGGGACCTGCCCGACGCGCCGATCGGGCATGTCGTCGGGTTCTCGAACGCCGGGGCCGTGCGGGGCATGGTGGACCATTTC
>CAZVIS010000049.1:0-15057 GCA_964627355.1 uncultured Rhodobacterales bacterium | reverse complement strand
GGCAAAGCGCTGTTCGTGGATTTCATCAACACCGCGCAATTGCACGCGACCATGGTTCGGGACAAGGACCGGAAGGCACCAGAGATTCTGGAGTCACTCAAGGAAGGTCTCGATGATCATGTGGATCGGGTTAAGCTTAATTGCGACGACCTTGTCGATAAAATCAACGCGATCATGGAGGACCCTGGACTCCTCAACAAGATCATTGCCGAGGTCAAGACCGACAATGACGCGGTTGCGCGGCGCAAGGAGTGGGCTGACCACAGGGCTGCGGCCGACAAGGCCATAGCGCAGCTGGAATGGTGGTCCGATCCGGCGGCATCTGGATTGCGCGGACGGTATTCGGGTCTGACCGAACCGAAGGGCGACAAGACCGGGGACGACACCGCCATCAAGGCGGCCAAAACCCTTGAGGACGACGCGAAAGAGCAGATCAAGACGGCCCAGGGCGCCTTTGAGCTGGAGAAGCAGAAGATACTTGGCGATCTGGCGAAGGTCGAGAAGCGGCTGAAGGAAGTCGCCATCGAGTATGCGATCGACCAGTCGGGGCTGGGCGGGACCGGCGACAGCGGCCTGACCAAGCTGAACCAGGAATTGCTGAACAAGTGCGATGGCGAGGTCAAGGCGATCCGCTCGATCCTAAACGATGGCGCGAACATGAAATCGCTGACGGCGGCGCGCGATCTGCTGACGTCGATCACCACGTCGCTGGACCAGCGCCGCAATGCCGTGAATTCGGGCGACATCGACATGCTGACCTATCTGATCGATGCCTGCGACCGCCTGCTGACCGATTCCACGATCAAGAAATATATGCCCAAGGGGCTTGCGGCCCTCAAGAAGACACATGACGAGGTCGCCGCCAAGTCGATGGGCAAGCCGGTGGACAAGCAGATTGCCGATTATCAGTCGGTCAAAGACAAGCTGGTCGAGCTTCAGACCAACGCGCTATCCCGAGAGACGAAGCTGAAGACCTTTGAGAACAAGAAGAAATCAGCGACGAAGGCGCTGGAGAACATCGCGAAGGGCCTAAAGGACGAGGTGCCGAAGGGCCAGCCCGGAACCGACGACAAGGAGTTTTACAAGAAGTACCACGGCCCGTTGGCGACAAAACTGTCCAGCGCGGTGGAACTTGCCCAGGAGGAATCCCCCGCCGACGTGGACACCGCCGTGAAGGAGATCGACGAGGTTATCGCGCAATGTGTGAAGATCCTGACCGCGATGAAGGAAAAGAAGGACAAGCGCACCCCGGAACAGACCAAGAGCATTTCCGACGCCGTACAGGGCCAGACCACGGGCATTGCTGACAAGCAAAAGCGCGAAGAGGACAAGGCGGCGTTCAAGGAGGCCTACAAGAGCTTCAAGATGTACCTCGACAGTGCGGTTATGATGGCCACCGGCAAGCCCGAGATCGTGAACGAGATCAAGGGCTTTGGCACAATGGGTACGAACGCGAAGGACTTGTTCGAAAGCGACCATGACCTGGCAAAGGCCCAGTCCGTGCTCGACAGGGCCAGAAAGAGCATCGCAGCCGCCGTGAAGAAACTGCAGGTGAAACCGTCCGATCTGGCAAAGATCGACGATGAATGGCAAAAGGCCTGCGGAGCGCTGGAGACCCGCCTGAAGAAGCTTGCCGAGGTTGCGGCGGCCACCGTCAAGGACCTGCCCAAGGGATCGAGACTCAAGGACTCTGCGGGCCGGGTCGAGAAGCGGCTGCTGGCGGCGGCGGCGCCGTTGAAGTCGGCCCCCGGCTTTGCTGCGGCGCAGAAGATCTACGCCAAGCCCGATGCCAAGAGCAGCGAGCTCAAGGTCGCCCGCGAAGCCGTGCTGCAGGAAGTGCGACTGCTGATGGAACGTATTTCGAACGACCCGGTGATCCGGGCCGCGCAGGCCAATCCCTTCGGTCAGGGAAATGTGGTCTCGCCGCTTTATGCGCGCCTGCGCTCAATCGAGCTGAAGGCACTTGTCACCGTCTGACCCAGGGAAGAGCCCTCTGATGCCCAAAGACGAAGAAAAGATCAAGGAAGCCGAAGGCAAGATCGCCCCCGACGTCACCCAATGGATCCGGGGGATGAGCGGACTCGCCAAGGCCTCGAAAGAGGTCGGCGAGAAAATCGACAAGCACGCCGAGGCGCAGAAAGAAATCGCCAAGACGCTTGACCTCGACGAGCTGAAGAAAGGTATGACCTATTCGATGACCGAGGCGCCCGACGGACGCTGGGGCGCGATCAAGGACAAGCTGGGTTTGTTGAAGACATCGAACTCCCTCGACGAGGGGGGGGACGCGATGAAGGAGATCGATACCTGGCATGACATGCCCGGGATGCAGGGCCTGCCGCCGGAAGAGGTGGCGCGCGTGCAGAAGGCCTTCAAGAAAGTCCTGGACCTGCGCGACAAGCTGCTGAAGGACCCGGACTCGCCCTACTGGATCACGGACAGCAAGGGAAACAAGGTCGAGGATACCCGCAAGATCAGCGAGGACCTGTTCATGCCGCTCGTGCGGCAAGGCATCATCCCCGAGAACGCGGTGCCTTCGGACTATTCCGAGGTGGATCGGACGTTCAAGGGCGCGTCGGAGGCCTACGACACAAGGCTGAAGAAGTATTCCGAAGGGTTGACCAAGACGGACGAGCTTTTGGCCAATTTGAAGCCCGCCTTCAGCGTGACCAAGGGCCTGTTGAAGATGGGGTCCGGTGGCGCCTCGCTCGGGGCCAACATCACCGCGATCGGCGACGGCGCCGAAGGCTCGCACGCGATCGCGCAGAGTTCCGAGGCGCGCAAGATCGACGAGGTCCGGCGCGGCTTTGACAACGCGCTGCTTTGCGTCACCAGCCTGGAGACGGGACTGGAAAAGGGGCTGAAGGACAAGGATGTCTTCAGCGTGGTTGACCTGTTCAACACGGCGCTGAAAGGGGTGCTGCTGCAGGCCATGCCCGACGCCAAGGACGCCATCAACCAGTGGACATCGATCGTCACGATGTCGTCGCGCAGCGCCAAGGTCGTCAAGCTGATCGCGACCGACCCGCCCGACCTTCAGGCCATCTTCACGGCTGCGGGCGAGGCGGTCGAAGGCGGCATGAGCGCCTTCAAACCCACCGACAAGAAGGAAAAGGAGCGGGACAAGGAAAAGCTCGGTTCATTCGTCGGCGACATCGGCGTGCTGGGATCCCTGATCAAGAGCAGCATGACCGGCCTTGGCGGCGTCGCCAAGGGCGTCAAGTCCGGCAAGCCGAAGGATGCGCTCGAGGGGCTGATCGGCTCGGTGCAGGGCTTTGCCGACACTTGCGCCAGCCAGTACCTGAAGGGCGTGCAAGCAAAGTTCATCGAGGATGTGAAGGCCAAAAACCCCACCGCCAATCCCGATGAGATCAAGGAGATCGAGAATTACCTGAAGACCAACGTCGCGACCAAGGCGACTGGCCTGAAGGAGCTGAGCGATGGCGCCAAGAAATACCTGAAGGACTTCCAGACCTCGATCTCCGAGGAAGCAAACAAGGGTGTCGATGCCGAGAAGGTCAAGAAGGAGTTCGAGAAGTTCCAGGCGGAACAGACCAAGGCCTTGATGGAGTATCGCTCGACCCCGGACCCGGAGTTCGCGCTGCTCTTGGCGTCGGGCTTGCCCGGCGGGGACAGCGACGAGGACGATCCCACCGAATCGGACGAGGCCATCGAAAAGAAACTTGAGGTGCAGGCGCAAAGCATCGAGAAGATGATCACGATCATCAAGAAGGATCAGGCGGCCATCGCGCTGGCCAAGCAAATCCTGACCGGCGGAGCAAACTTTGTCGCGTCGATGCTGCCGGCCTTTGGCATCGTATCGTCCGGCATGGAACTGGTCTTTGCCTTCATGGACGCGGTGCGCCACCACGAGCAGCTGATCGTCTGGCGCGACAACCTGATGGATGCCAAAAAGTCCGGGTCGGTGCAGGCGGATGCGATCCTGAACCGCTATGGCCTGCAGAAGGGTCAAGCGATCGAGGCCGACGTGGTCGTCCTGCTGAAGGCCGTCGCCGTCGTCGCGCAGGTGGTCAAGACGGCGGGCGGGCCGGTGGCGCCGGTGGGCGACGCGATGCTCGCCTCGACCAAGATTGTCGAGGGCGCGATGGATGTCGCCAAGACGATCAAGACCGAGGTCGAAATGGCCAAGGCCTGGAAGATCTACCGCAAGGCGCTGGAAACTCCCAAGGACCGCAAGCTGGCGCGGCAGGCCCTGCAGACCAACCCGACCCTGTCCAAATACGCGATGGCCTACGGGGCGCTGGTCGACAAGAACCCTGTCGCGGTCAAGGTGATGAAATCCTGCGGGCTGAACGAGGTGACCCTGGGCAGCGCGGGCACGAATGTCGAAAAGGTCGTTAAGTATCTGGAGACCCTCTACAAGGAGGATCCGGTGCTGTTGCGGGCTGTGAAGGTTCCCGGGAAATGGTGCCCGAAAGGCGCGGACCAGCTGACGGTCACGGCCTGGGTTGCGGCGATCGATGCCGCCAGAAAGGACACGAGTCCGAAGCTCGACAAGATCGACTCCTCGGCGGTTACTGCGGCCCTGGGCGAGTATGCACGCACGCTTGCACCGGTGGCCGAGATGCTGGACCCGGGCTGGACGGCCACGGCATCAGTGGACACAACGCTGCTTGATGCCTTTATCAGCGCCGGGCGCGCGCTGGCCTCGGTGCTGGACCGGATCAAGCCGCTGGACAAGGAAGGCAAGGATCACAAGGACTTCAAGGACCATTGCGACATGCTTTCGGCCAAGGCGCAAGTGGCCGTCGCCGAGGCGTTGCGCGCAAAGAAGGAAGTCGAGAACGAGATCGATCTCCAGAAGCTGATGATGATCGGCATCAACGACGATGACATGACGGATGCCGAGGACGAGGACTCGTTCGAGGACACCCTGAGCGAGACCGACGACGAGGACACCGAGGACGACAAGGACGAAGAAGAGGAGTCCGAGGAAGAGGAGTCCGAGGAGAAGGAACCGGTCCGCATCTAGGGCAGGGGCGGGGTCAGGGTCGGGGTGGACCTACCCCCCCCGGCCCGGTCGCCCGGAACCCCGGCTCGCGTCAGTTGCGGTCCAGCACGTCCTGGACACTGCTCAGCGCATCGCGCGCGGTCGAGGCCACCGCCACCGACCCAAAGCCGGAATTGGCGTCGATGTCTTGGAAAAAGGGGTCCTCCAGCTTCGACTGAAACTCTGTGGCGATGGCCGCTGCGCGGGCCTTGAGTTGCGGGCGGTCGATGGTGTCGGCGGACACGATGTCGTCCATCGCCTTTTCAAGCTTCTCGTCCAGTTCGGCGACCTTGTCAGTCAGCATCGAAAGGTTGCTGAGCACCGGGGCGATCAGCGGTTCCGCTGCGGCGGCGGCCTTGATGCCCGCAATCACCTTGCCGACCTCGGACATCATCTTGCCGCGGGCGCGTGCCCAATTGATCCGCGCTATGGCAAAAGGCTGGACGTCGTCGGGGATATCGCTTTCGAAGGCGGTCTGCCCGTCGCTGCGCCCCGCCTCGAGCATGTCGATCATCTGCGGCAGGATCAGAAGCGCCTTGGCATACTCGCCGTCCGCGGCCAGCCCGGTGGCGAAGTCGTGCAGGTGGCGCAACTCTCCCACGTCCTCGACGAGGCCTTGGGACATCGCGGTCAGCAGCTGCTGCTGGACTGCACCATAGTCCTTGTCCCACTTGGCCTTCTCGGGCGTTTCGGGATGGTTGGCGCCCGGGTCGTCCGGCGACATCTGCTGCTGGTCCTGCGGGGCCGGGCCGCCCTGCGCCGCGAGAGCCAGCGCGTCTTGTACGCGGCGCGCGATCCCCATCGCGGCCTCGATCTCTTGCGCCTGCAGGCGCGCGGCGGCTTGGCCCAGCTCCGCCAGAAGGGTCTTCTGCAGGGCCGGGTCGTCAAGCGCCCCGACGCGCTCGCGCAGAACCTTCAGCGCCTGGACGAGCTTGAGGGTCTGCTGGTCCGGCAGCGGCGGAGGTGGGGGCGGCGCGTCCCCGCGCCCAGTCAAGAGCTGCACGGCTTTTTCCAGTTTTTCGATCGCCGATGCGGCGGCGGCGGGATCGCCCTCTCGCGCCAGAGTCAGGCATTTGGCAAAGGGAGCCGACACCTGATCGCGACCCGCCTCGGGCAGGGCCGCGATGGCGTCGCGCAGGTCGCGCAGCCGCTTGAGCAATGCGGCCCGCGGGTCGTCCGGTGCCCCGGCAACCTGGTCGAGCGCCTGCGGATCGCCCTGTGGCTTTGCGCCTGTGTCGTCCATCATCTCGGGATCGTCGGGCAGACCTTCCTCGATGTCGGACTCCAGCGGATTGCCGTCTTCGTCCAGCACCACGACGTTCAGCATCACCTTCTGTGACTTCAGGTACTTCTTCAGCTGCTTGGCCAGCCCCGGCATCTGGCGCAGGCAGGTCAGCGTGATGACCTTGCCCGCGACCGTGGCGGTGCCAAAGGCGTACTTGCCTTCGGCGTTGTCCTTCACGTCGCGGCCGACGACGGCCGCAGGCTTGAGCTTGTCCATGGCAAGATAGCCGGTCTCTTCGGACTTGCCGGGCGCGAAGCCGAAGGCGACAGGCGCGTCCTTTGCCAACTTCACCAGCTTCTTGATCTCGCCGCCTTCGACCTTGAAATCACCCATCGTGCGCCCCCGGCATCTGGCAGGATGCCGATCGGGCGGACCGCACATCTGCGGCTTCCCGAATCGGCCCTGCGGCTGCAACTCCAGAATATTAGACCGCTACGCGGTGCCGGACAGCAACTGATCGATGTACCAAGAGGGGCCTACACCGAACGAAGCTCCGCCTCCCGCGGGGCCGGTGTCCGAACCTTGCCGTCGGAACCCAAGGTCGGATGAGATTGCGCCGTCTCAGTTGGTCGGGATCTCGGCGGCCGGTCCGGTTTCCCGCAGAAAGGCCGGGATGCACGCCTCCAGCCCGGCTGGCAGAACCATCCACGCGCCCGAGGCGTAGGCCCGCGCCGCGAGGTACGGGGCATCGCTGCGCAGGGTCAGAGAGATTGCGGATCCGCCCGTGATGGATGCGTCGCCGAGGGCGCCGATCAGGGAGCGTGGCGGGAAAAGCACCAGAACCGCTGGCGCAGGCGCACCCATGCGCAGAACCAGCGCGAGGATTGCCAGCCACGCGACCAGCAGGATCGGGAGGGCCAGCACCAGCCGGACGATCAGGCCTTGGGCGCCCCGGCCCTTAGTAGTCATGGATATGCTCCAGCCGCAGCCCCGCAGCGTCGAGGGCGCGCAGACGGTCGGCGAGATCGGCGACGGGAACCAGAAACAGGTGCCGCGTGTCGCCATGGCCTTGCCGGGGAAGGCTTGCCATCGCGCCCTCGGCCTGCGGGGCGTCGGACAGCGCGGTGAACAGGATCTGGTCGTTGCCGGCGATGTCCACAAAGGTGGCCCCGGCGCGGGCCCAATCCTGCAAAATGCGGGTCAGGGCGCGGTAGCGGGGGGTCTCGACCTCCAGCCCCTTGTCGGTCTCGCGCAGGACCGTGACCCCGTCGGCCACTGTCAGTTGATCGGGGGTCAGGCCGGCCACGACCATCTGCAGCGTCAGGTCGTCCTGTCCGGTCGCCGCGACCGCGCGGCCGATCAGGTCCGCATAGGCAGCGCGGGCGCGATGTTCGAGGCCGAGGGCAAAGGCGCGCTCGCGATCCCGAAAGGTACCCTTGGAGCCTTGGGCAAGGGCCGCGGCATCGGCACGGAAGTCGTAGCGGTACCAGGGGACCTGCTGGAGGAACACGGCATAGGCTGCGGCCTGTCGGGCCGAAAGGTCGTCGAGGGCGGCGCGATCCGCGCCGCGCACCCAGGTCGCAACCCTGCCCAGGGTCTCCTCGTAGGCCGCTTTCATCAGCATCTCGAAGGTGAAGGACACGCCGATCACATAGACAAGCTGCCGGGTCGGTCCGTCGATCTTGCCCAGGGCCGCACTTTCGCGGGTCAGCGTGCAGAGCGATGTCCAATAGCCGCCTACGGCTTCGACATATCCGAACTGGTGGGGGTCGCCGTTGCGGATCACCTCGGCGTAGTCGTTATAGGCATGAACGATGTGCCATTCCGGATAGGTCAGCAGCGTGCGGATTTCGGGCCGCGTCTCGCCGGCGAGGGGGGCCGAGGGCGCAGGAATGGCGTCGCCCCGGCACATGGTTTCGACGTAGAGGACAGGGCTTGCGAGGCACGCGACCAGCAGCGCCAGGCCGATCAGCAGCCGGCGCAGGATGCGGCCAAGGCGCCTCATCCGCGACGCAGGGACAGCATGCCCGCTGCCAGCGCAAGACCGCCCAGCCCGATATGCGGCAGGTTGGCCGCAATCCGCAGGAACGACAGGTCCAAGCCGAGCGAGGCGGTGGTGAAGATGGCGAAGTCCAGGAAACCCCAGCCGGTCGCGATCCCGAATAGCCCGTCGGCGAGATAGGCCGCCCCGAACAGGATGAGGAAGATGCGGGCCGCCGAGAGCGATACGAAGGCGGCGGCCAGTGCCCACAGGGCCGAGGCAAGGTGAAGCGCATCATCGAACGGGTCGAGGGCGAAGATGCCGAAGGCAAGCCCCTCGGGATCGGTCAGGCCGGGGATGTAGTTGATCGCGGCCACCGCCAGAAGGACCGCCGCATAGCCGAGGCAAAGGGCGCGCTCCAAGGTCACAGTCCTTCCAGATAGTTGTCCCACAAGCCATTGCGCAGGATCAGCCCCGGATCAATCGCTCGTTTGGCCGCTGCGAACGCGGCGGCGCGCGGGTAGGCCGTCGCCAGCTGGTCGCGCCGCGCATGGGGACGGTAGGGCAGGTAGTAGCTTCCCCCGATCGCCAGCACGCGGTCGATCAGCGCTTGCGTCAGGCGGACATGGTCTGCCTCTCCGCGCGCGGTCTTTTCCTGCGTGAAGGACATCACGGCGGCAATCCGGGGCGTTGGAGAATGCGCGAGCAGGCTGACCGGATCGGCTTCGACATAGCGCAGGGTCACGTTGAGAAACTCGGCGAAGGCATCGGGGATGACCGCCCGGCACGCCTCGAGAAAGCCGCCGAAGGCGTCAACCGGCACGAAATACTCATGCAGGATGTCCACGCGGCCGGGGGTGCGGTCGTCCAGCGTGACGACCGGTTCGTTCATCAGGGAATTGCGGGTGCTTTCCCCGGCGATCGAGGGGCTCAGCCCGCTTTCGACCCACCACCGCCAGCGCTTCATCCCTTCGCGCCCGACCTGGGCGCGGTAGACGTGCGAGGCGAGATGTGACGCTAACCCCGATCCCGTCGCCGCAGGCAGGTCGGACTGGTCGTCGGTGGGGCTGTAAGTGACCAGCAGCGCTTCTTCGAACAGGGCCGCGCGGTCCACGTTCAGGCGGCCGAAGGCCATGGGAACAGCCGGATCCCTAACAGCCGCCATGAAGGCTGCGGGGAAGTCCCCGGCGGTCAGGACGGAAAAGCGGGGCGCCAGCCGCTGGTTCGACACCATCTCGACCTCAAGATCGACGATCAACCCGATCAGGCCGTAGCCACCCATGGCAAGCGCGAAAAGCTCGGCATTCTCTGCCCGCGACGCCGTCACCAGTTCGCCGTCCGGCAGCACCATCCGCAGCGCGCGGACCGTTGCCCCCATGGGCCCGAACGGCACCGGCCACCCATGCGCATTGACCGAGAAGGTCGCGGCGACGCCGAAGTCGTGGTTCGACTGCATCACCGCAGGGCTGAACCCCAAGGGGTCGAGCGCCGCGATCACATCCGCCCACCGCGCGCCGCCGTTGACCCTGTAGGTCCTGCCCGCGGTGTCCGGATCGATCCGCGCATCGTCCACAGTGATTGCCTTGCCGTTGCGCGGGATGGCCTGCCCGCCCATCGAATGGCGCGCGGCCCCGACATTCACCGGACGACCATCGGCCCTGCTGGCGGCAAGTTCGGCCCGGAGCGCCTCGACCAGCGCATCACCCGCAGCCTTGGGCCGCACATGACTGTGAACCGGCGTCGCCGACAACTCGCTGGCATCGTTGAGCACAATCCCGTCCGTCTGGGGTGCCGCAATCGGCGGCACATCTGTCTGCGATACGCCCGGCGCCCAGGAGCGACCGGTGGCATAACCGATTGCCGCCCCGCCTCCCAGTAGCAGGCTGCGCCGTGCAATCTTGGCGATGTCTGTCACCTGAACAGCCTCCGCAGAACAAACATGCCGGGGAGTGTAGTCGGTTAACCGAGGATGAAAGAAGTGGGTTTTCCGATCCACTTCCCTGACAGGCCGGATAGCATCGCGGCGCTGCCCTCGTGATGCCGCCTTCGCGCGGCCGGTCATCCGGGCATGCAACGCCGATAGGTTTCAGGAGGGGTTGAAGGACAGGCGGATGCGCCCCGCATCCCCGGTCGGACGTCGTGCGGCAAAGCTTTCCGTGAAGACATGCGTCGGCGTTGCGGCAGCCACCGCGTCGAGACCAAGTCCGGCAGGCCGAAGGATTGGTGCCGGATCGCACCCCAAGAGACAGATGCGCCGGCGCCGTCCTCTCCGCCCACACCTCCTCTGCCGCTGTCATGCTCTGGCTTTCGCGATGAATGGGTCTGGATCCCACGCCGCCTTTTCCTACCGCTGACCGGAAGGGGATCTGGAGTGGCGGCGCGAACCGCTGCCGCGCGCGGGTGATCCGCCTGCCTCGGCGCGCTGCGGCTGTCATGCGCAGGGACGGCAAAGTGCTGCGCGACCGCAGACACCAGTTGACTTCGAAGGCAGGCGTCGGACACTGACGGCGCCGGGGGCCGGGCTCATCCGTTCCATCGGCGGCAGGACCGTCTGACCATGCCGATGCAAAGGCCTCCAACGCGGACCTTGATGTGTGAGGCGCTGCCCCGCACGCGGCGCGAGCCGCCCGATGTCTGACGCGGCACTCGGGCCCGAACCGCGCGCCCGCGACGCTCGCGGCGGGCTTGGTCAGGCGCTGGACGAGGTGTCCATCGAACTGACGCAGCGATGCAACCTGTCCTGCGCAATGTGCGCCGTGTGGGAGGGGCGCCGCGATGGCGTGCCCGACGCTGCGGCCGTGTCGCTTTTGCACGAAAGTCGCTCTCTAGGAGCGACGACGTTTACCCCATCGGGGGCAGAGCCGTTGATGCGGAAATCGACGGTCGAGTTGCTTGAAGAGGCGTCGGCCCTCGGCTTTGCCGAGATCGCGATGGTGACGAATGGTGCGCTGGTGCCAAAGGTCGCCGCGAGGCTGTCGCGAATCTCGGGACTGCGGCTCAACATCAGCATCGACGGGCCGCGCGCGGTGCATGACGCGTTGCGGGGAGATGGGTCCTACGATCAAGCCCTTGCGGGACTGAAGGCCGCCGCCGATCACGGCATCGCCACCGGCGTCTCTGCCGTTCTGATGGCGCCGACCCTAGCGACCCTCGATCATGTCCTTGACCTTGCTGAAAGGTTCCAGCTGTCTTTCGCCTCGGTCCAGCCCTTCCAGCCCGAGATTGCGGGCGCAGGCCGGGACCATGGGCGGTTCATTTTCGAACCCCACGCACGAGGTGCGGTCTCGGCTGCCTTGGCCAGGTTTGCGGAAAGGGCGGACCGGGTCGGTGTCGCGATCCATACGCGGGCAGCGTTCAGCCACTTCGTTCCCTACCTGTTCGACGGGCAGCGTCCCGTTCCCGCCGGCGGCTGCCAAATGCCCGGCCGCTTTATCCTTGTGGATGTGAAAGGCAACACGTTCCCCTGCTTCTTCCTGCGCCGCACGTCCATGGGCAACGTGCTGGGCGGCATGACGCTTTCGCAAATCCTGCGCAGCGAGGCCCGGTTACGGTTGCAGCTGCTGGGTCTTTCGGGACGCTGCGGGGGATGTCTGGCGGCCTGTTCCGACATTGCCGGTTACAGGGCCGCGGAACGCGGGTCGATCGATTAGGGACGGTTGTCCCGGTTCGGGAGCGCCGACCCTTGCGACCCGGATATCGGCGGTGCCAAGGCACCGTTCGCGGTCGCGAGGGTTCGCCGCGTCAGGCAGGAGGACGGCAGCCTCGGGAGGCGATTGACGCCCGACTGTCGAACGGACTGCCGGTGCGATGCGGACACCTGCCATTTGGCACCGCGGCGCCGGGGCAGCACGGCCTTGCCGGGACCCTGCGACCGGCGGCGGGAAGTCCGGTTGCGGCTGCTTTTGAGGCTGGCCTTGACGGGCGGCGCAGAGGGCGCACACTGGGCACGATTGATCCCGAGCCATTCCACGCGGAGCCTGACATGAGTCCGTACCCCAGCTTCAAGGTGCCAGCCCTTCTTTCCGCGGTCGCATTCTCGATTTTGCTTCCCTATCAGGCCCTTGCCGAGGGTCGGTGGGCTTTCGTGCTGGGCGTCGCCGACTATGCGGACGACGCCGTGCCGGATCTGGACAACACGGTGAACGACTCGCGCACCATGGCCGCGTCGCTGAACGACATGGGCTTCCAGATCTACTACCTTGAAAATGCGACGCGCGACGAAATCGCCGCGACGGTCGCACGGATCGAGGCCGAGCAGCGCGACGCAGAACTTGGCTTCTTCTACTTCGCGGGGCACGGCTTGCAGGTTGACGGCGTCAACTATGCCTTGCCGTCGGACCTGCGGCCGGAGGGGGACGATTTCCTTGTGCAGCAAGGTGTGTCGATCCAGGATCTGGTGGCTCGGCTGGGCCAGATCGGCACGGACAGCCTTGTCGTGGTGCTGGATTCGTGCCGCAACTCGCCCTTCCCGGATCGCACAGCAAGCGGGATCGGTCTGGCGCTGGTGGATGCGCCCGAGAATACGATCATCGCCTATGCGACCGAACCGGGCGCGGTTGCCCTGGACGGGGCCGGCGCAAACAGCCCCTACACTGCGGCGCTTGCCTCGGCCCTTCTGGGACCGGAGCAGGACATCCGCGACGTGCTGCGCCTGGTTCGCGCGCGTGTTCGCCTTGCAACCGGCGGAATGCAGACACCATGGTATGTCGACAACTCGCGGGGTGAGATCACGATCCACCCGCTTGATCCCGTGCCGATCGACCTTGCCCTTCTGGGTGACGAGGTCAGCGAACTGACCCTGGCCACCACCGCGTGGCGCAACATCGAGCAAAGCGCAGACCCCCGGGATTTCGCGACCTTTGCAGAGCTGTTCCCCGGCACACCGCTTGCCGAGGTCGCGTCGCGCCAACTCGTGCTGATGAATGGGGGGGCCGAGCCGCCTTTCCCGCTGATGGAGGTCAGCCTTCCCGATATCGAGCCCGCTGTGCCAAACGGACTGCAGTCCATGATTACCGAGTGCGACATTCTGGCGACCGGCGTCAGCGATGTGCTTGGTCTTGTTCCGGCGGTGCCGCATGACTTGGTCAATACCCGCGCGGCCTTGCGGTCCTGCGTCGCGGCTGTAGCCGCCGACCCGTCGAATCCGCGGCTTCTCGGTTTGCTGGGCCGCGTCCTGCGGTTGGAGAACCGTTTTGACGAGGCGCTGCACTACGCCGAGCAGGCCGCCTATCTTGGCAATCCGATGGCCTGGGGGGCGATCTCCGAGATCTACCGGCTGGGCCTCGGCGTGCCCGCAGACCCGGTGCAGGCCGCCGAGGCAGCGCGGCAGGGCGCGATGACGGGGGCACCGGGGATGCGCCTGCTGATGGGGATGCATTATCGCGAAGGCTGGGGCGTGCCGCAGTCGTTCACCGAGGCGCGGCGCTGGATGGAGGTAGCCGCCCTGTCGAACAGCCCGGCGGCGCTGACCGCGCTTGGCGATCTGTACCGCCGTGGACAGGGGATGCCGGCCGACCCGGCGCTGGCGATGCCGTTCTACATTCGGGCGGCTGCCCTGGGGCATACGGATGCGATGAACACGATCGGCATGGCCTACATGCGCGGGCAGGGCGTCGAGCAGAATACCGACGAGGGGATCCGTTGGCTGACCGAGGCGACCGACCTTGGCAACCCCTATGCCCCCTTTCATCTGGGCCGGGCCTTTCTGACCGGCTGGGGCGTTGCCCCCGACAAGAGCACGGCGCTTGCCTATTTCCGTCTGTCGGCGCAACGCAACTTCCTGGGGGCCTACACCTATATCGGCGACATCCAGACCGCTGCCGACAGCGGGGATCAGCGCAACGTGCCCGAAGGATATGCAAACTATATCATCGCCAGAGAGGCGGCGATCCTGCGGGACACCATCGACTCGAAGAAGGAACTGGCCGAGATCGAGGCCCGCATTGCGGCTCTTCTGCCTGTCATGAGCGAGGAGGAACGCGAGAAGGGCGAGTCGATCGCCGAGGACTGGATCGCGCAGTACGGGCTTTTGGACTTCAACCTTGTCCACGAGTGACGGCGCCGTGATGCGCGTCTGCGACCTGCCTGTGGTCCTTTTGTCCTATGACGAACCCTGGGCTGATGAAACGGCCGCGCAGCTTCGCGTGCTTTTGCCCGACCTCATCCGGGTTCATGGGGTTAAGGGTCTTGACGCCTGCCACAAGGCGGCCGCCGAGGCTGCAGGCACAGACTTTTTCGTGACGGTCGATGCCGATACGATCGTGCATCCATCGTTTCTGGCCGCCACGGTTCCGGAAAGTCTTGTCTCAGATCATGTGCGTCTGCTCTGGAACAGCCGGAATGTCGTGAACGGGCTGCCGTCGGGCAATGGCTCGCTCAAAGTCTGGCCAAGCGCCCTGGTCCGGGCGATGCGCACGCACGAGGCGGCGCCGCCCGAGGTGGTGTCGATCGATCATGATCTGGGGGATGTCGTCCCGGGGGTTACACGGACGGTCGTGATGCCAGGCATCCATGCCGCGACCGACCCCGCACGCACACCCGAGCATGCCTTTCGTTCCGGGTTGCGCGAGGCGGTCTACCTCGATCACATCTCGACCGAGCTTGCGGCACGTTTTGGCAGCGACAACCACCGGGTGGCGGCGCTGCGCGGCATTCTGGCCGCGTGGACGAACCTTGGACGTCACGCGCGGAACGGGCTCTGGATGATCTACGGCGCGCGACTCGGGCTGTGGCTGGCCAGAACGCAGCCAACGCGCGACCCCAGGGCAGTGAATGACTACGCGGCGATGCGCACGATGTGGACCGACTGGGTGCTGCCCCGTTTTGCCCCCGGCGCACGTCGAT
>CAZVIS010000048.1:5321-15068 GCA_964627355.1 uncultured Rhodobacterales bacterium | reverse complement strand
GCGTGGTCAGTCCCGCCACAGTCGCCACGTTGATCGGACGCGTCAGCGCCACCCGCCGGCCGCCCAGATCGAACACGGAATGGTCGGTGAAGTAGAACAGCGACTGGATGGCACGGCGGAACCCCTCCTCTTCGCTGCCGAAGGCCGCCTCGTAAGTGTCGAGGTTGTAGTCGCGGGTGCAGACCAGCCGCGCCGTCGATGGCATCACGACCGTGCCTTCGAAGCGCACCTTGTTGTTGAAGGTTATGTTCGAGCCAAGGAAGTACGAACCCGCCGAAACCAGCACGTCGCGCCCTGCCGCCGCCGCATCCGCCGCGGCAAAGGCGGCGCTGTCATCGGTTACCCCATTGCCCACCGCGCCATGGTCCCGGACATCGACCCAGTCCATCAACTTGCGGTGAAAGACCTCTGTCACGTCTTCGATGACGATGTCGTCGATGCGGACGATGCCGCCGTTCGGTCCCGTCAGGTCCAGCCCGAGATGTCCGTAAACCGGCGTCAGGCCCCAGACCAGATCGACACCCTGGCGGTTGCCCGGCCCGATGATGGCGCTGACCGTGACGACCTCGCCATATCCGGTCAGCGCGACCGACGGCCCAATCTGCGGCACCGTGCCCACGTTCGTGCCTCCAAGGCTGCCGGCCCATCCCGCAATGCGCACCGACGGCAGGTTGCCCGAGATGGCCTTAACCCTCGCCGTGACGCGCAGGTACAGGCCAGGCTGCATCGGGGTCTGCGCAAAGGATCGCAGTTGCTGCGTCGTCTGCGTCTTCTGCAGTTCCAGACACCCGGCAAAGTCCTGATCGGCCGGGACGAAGGCGGCATTCGGCAGGCCCGCATAGCTGGCCGATCCCGGCGTGCCATTGCCGCTGGACCACAGGTTCAGACCGGCCGAAAAGGGCGGCGGCATCAGCACAAGCCCGTCGGTAATCGCCTTGTTCATCTCTGGGAACTCCCCCTGCTCGACCCCGCACGCCGCGACATCGCCTCTCGGAGGCAGGATCGCCGTGTCCGGCCGGGATCTAGCAAACGGGATGTTAACGACGGCTGAGGCGGGCGCGCGCAGCCGGGCAGCGGGGCGCAACGGCAGGGCGGGGAGAGCCAATTTTCTTACGCAAGAGAATTGCAAATTCCTTGAGCAAGGAATTTGGTCCCGACCGCAGCCGCTCAGGCGCCCCGGATCAGCGGCAGGACCTCGGCCAGCCCGCGCGCGGCAGAAAGCCTGCCCTCTCCCACCGCATGCCCGACTCGCGCCATCGCTGCCCGCAGGTCCCTGCGCGTCTCCAGCGTGGAAAGCAGCGCCGCGCGCACCTCGGCCTCGAACCAGTGCCGCGCCTGTTCGGCCCGTCTGCGCGACAGATGCCCTTCGGCCCGGCGCCAGTCCGCCAGAACCCGCATGTCCACCCAGGCCGCCGCGATCCCCTCGCCCGTCAGGGCCGAAACGCACAGTGCCTTCGGAAACCCCTCCGGATCCTCGGCCCTTGCCCGCATCAGCCGCAGGGCGCCCGCATAGTCGCCTCGCGTCCGCTCGGCCCCCGCGCGCATCTCGCCATCGGCCTTGTTCACCAGGATCAGGTCCGCAAGTTCCATGATCCCCCGCTTGACCCCCTGCAACTCGTCCCCGCCCCCCGGCGCCATCAAGAGGACGAACAGGTCCGACAGATCCGCCACCATCGTCTCGGACTGCCCGACCCCCACCGTCTCGATCAGAACGACGTCAAAGCCCGCGCCCTCGCACAGCCCCACCACCTCGCGCGTCCGCCGCGCGACACCGCCAAGTGTGGTCTGGCTCGGCGAGGGCCGGATGAACGCAAGCGGGTCCCGGCTCAACCGCTCCATCCGCGTCTTGTCGCCAAGGATCGACCCGCCCGAGCGTGCCGAGGTCGGGTCCACCGCCAGCACCGCCACCCGCAGGCCCTGCGCGGTGAGCATCAGCCCGAACGCCTCGATGAAGGTGGACTTGCCCACCCCCGGCGTCCCGGTCAGCCCGATCCGCAGCGCCTGCCGCCCGGTCGCCGCCGCCCGCTCGCCCAGGGTCAGCGCCGCCGCCCGGTCCTCGGCCCGCGTGCTCTCCACCACCGTGATCGCCCGCGCCAGCGCCCGCCGGTCGCCCGCAATCACCCGTGCCGCCAGATCCTCTGCGTCCACCCGTTCCCTCCGGCCGTCTCTCGCCCAGACACACGGGAAGGCTTGCAGAAAGTCAACGATCTGCCCGGGGAGTGCCCTGTCATGCGCCTGACGCACGCCACCCGTAGCCCTTGGGCGCCATGCTCCGCACCCTCACACTCGCCTTGCTCCTTGCCGCCCCGCCGGCCCATGCCGAGCCTGTCACCGACCGGCACAGCTATGCCATCACGCTGGCCGGGATCCGCGCCGCGACCCTGACCCTTTCGGGGACCGAGGAGGCCGGGCGCTACCGCGTGGAAGGAAACCTCGAAAGCAACGGCCTCGTCGCCATCGTCCGCCGCGTCCGCTACATCGCGCAGGCGAGCGGCACCGTGACTGCCCGGCGCTACCTTCCCGCCCGCTATACCGAACTCTTCGACACCCCCCGCCGCCAGTCCGAGGCGGTGCTGACCTACGACAAGGGCGTCCCCCGCATCGTCTCGGTCAAGCCGCTGCCCTCGCCGGATAGCGAAGCCCTCGACCCCGCAGCCCAGGGCAGCACCGTCGATCCCGTTACCGCCCTCTACGCCGCCCTCCGCGACACGCCCCGCAATCAGGCCTGCCGCCTGAAGCTGCAGATCTTCGACGGACGCAGGCGCAGTCAGGTCACCTTCTCGGACCCCTCCCCACAAGGCGAAACCGTCGTCTGCACCGGCGAATACCGCCGGATCGCTGGCTTCACCGAAAAGGAAATGCGCGAGAAGACCCGGTTCCCCTTCACCGCCACCCTCGCCCCGATCGAAGACGACCGCCTCCGCGTCGTCGAGGTGCGGGTCGAGACGATCTTCGGCCGCGCTACCCTGCGCCGCGACTAGCCCACCCGCCGCGTCCGCACCGCAAGCTCTGCCCGCACCAAAGGCAGCATGAACTCGACAAACAGCGCGATCTTGGGGTCGCGCAGCCGCTTCGGCTGGCACAGGCAGGACAGCTGCGCGGGCAAGGGCGGCGTCGCCACCGCCACCGGCACCAGCGCGCCGCTCTCCAGATGCTCGGCCACTTCGAACACCGGCTTCAGCACAATCCCCCGCCCGGCCAGCGCCCATGCCGTCAGGACATCGCCGTCATCACTCTCGAAGGGCCCCGCGATCTCGAACCGCTTCGGGCCCTCGGGCGTCTGCAAGGTCCACTGGAACTCCTTCGCCCCCGGAAAGCGAAGCAGCAGGCAATCATGCCGCTCCGCCACCAGCGCTGCCCCATCCACCGGCATCCCGCAACGCGCGACATAGTCCGGCGCAGCGCACAGCACCCTCGGGCAATCCGCCACCAGCCGCACGGTCAGCGAGGATTCCTCGACCGGGCCGAGGTGAAAGGCCAGATCCAGCCCCTCTCCCATGATGTCCACATGCCGGTCCGACAGGCGCAGCCGCAGATCGATCAGCGGCCAAGCGTCCTTGAACGCGGGCACATGCGGCGCCACGAACCGCCGCCCGATGCCCAAGGGCGCCGCCACAAAGATCGTTCCCCGCGGCGTCTGCGTGACATCCATCACCGCCGCCTCGGCCTCTTCGATCGCCTCCAGCACCTTCACGGCACCTGCATAGAACAGCCGCCCGTGCTCGGTCGGCTGCAAGGTCCGCGTCGTGCGATTGAACAGCCGCACCCCCAGATGCTTCTCCAGATCCGCGATTCGGCTGGACGCCACGGCGGCAGAGGTGCGCTGATCGCGCGCCGCCGCACTCATGCTGCCCAATTCATGGACACGCACGAACATCCGCAGGTTCAGGACATAGGACATCCGATCTTCCGCAGCCGTTTGATAGTCATCCCGCATTTGCAGGATACCGCCGAAAGTCGCAACGGGTATAGCCTGTCCGGAAACGTCGGAGGTGCGGATGTACGACTGGGCGGTCCTGTGGGAATGGGTCGAGATCGCGGCCCGCTGGACGCATGTGATCACGGCCATCGCCTGGATCGGATCGTCCTTCTATTTCATCGCGCTGGACCTCGGCCTCTACCGCGACCGCAACCTTGCCAGCGGCGCGGATGGCGAGGAATGGCAGGTCCACGGCGGCGGCTTCTACCACATCCAGAAGTACCTCGTGGCCCCCGCCTCGCTGCCCGAACACCTCACGTGGTTCAAATGGGAAAGCTATGCGACCTGGCTTTCCGGCTTCGTCATGCTGGTCCTCGTCTACTACCTCGGGGCCGACCTCTATCTGATCGACCCGACGGTCGCGGACCTTGCGGTCTGGCAAGCGGTGGCGATCTCGATTGCCTCGCTGGCCCTCGGCTGGGTCCTCTACGACACCATCTGCAAAAGCCGTTTCGGCGATGACAACACCCGCCTGATGCTGGGCCTCTATGTCATTCTGGTTGGGATGTCATGGGGTTACACGCAGGTCTTTTCCGGTCGCGCCGCCCTTCTGCACCTCGGCGCCTTCACCGCGACGATCATGAGCGCGAATGTCTTCCTCATCATCATCCCGAACCAGAAGATCGTGGTGGCCGACCTCAAGGCAGGGCGAAAGCCCGACCCGAAATACGGTAAGATCGCCAAGCAGCGCAGCACCCACAACAACTACCTCACGCTGCCCGTCCTGTTCCTGATGCTGTCGAACCATTACCCCCTTGTGTTCGCCACCCAGTGGAACTGGCTGATCGCAAGCCTCGTCTTCCTGATGGGCGTCACCATCCGGCACTGGTTCAACACGAAACACGCCCGCAAGGGGAACCCGCACTGGACATGGGCGGTTACCGTCATCCTGTTCCTCATCATCGCCTGGCTCTCCACCGCCCCGATGCGCCTGCAACCGGCCGAGGCGGCCCTGTCCGGCAACGCCCTTCGCCTCGCCAGCGCCGAGGGCTTCGATGAGGTGACGCAGATCGTCCAAGGCCGCTGCTCGATGTGCCACGCGGCAGAGCCGGTCTGGGACGGGATGCTTTGGCCGCCGAAGGGCGTCGTCCTCGAAACCCCTGCCCAGATCGCGCATCAGGCGCATCGCATCTACCTGCAATCCGGCATCAGCCACGCCATGCCACCCGGCAACCTGTCGTACATGGAACCCGAAGAGCGCGCGGCCATCGTCCGCTGGTATCGTGGCGGCGAAGGCTAGGCCCGGAAGCGCCACTCGGTCGTCTGGGAAAACGTCTCCCCCGCCGTCAGCGCAATCGACGGAAAACGCGGATGGTTGGGCGCGTCGGGCCAATGCTGCGGCTCCATCGCGATCCCTTCATAGGGCCCATACCCCGGCCGGATCGCCGCCCGCCCGTCATAGACCTGCAACCCCGGCGCCGTCGTCGCCAGCGCCATCGACACGCCCGAAGCGCCCGTCAGCCAAGCCACCTCGCGCAAGGCTACCGGCCCCTCTGACAAGCAGAAATTCGTATCCAGCGCCGGCGCCCCCTCGCGCAACACCCTCTCCCGGCGAAAGTCCATCGGCGACCCCCCGACCGGCACCACCGACCCGCGCGGCAACAGACCCGCGTCCACCGGCAGCACATGCTCTGCCGCGATGCGCAGACTATGCCCCCGCCAGTGCGCCGACCCGTCGAGGTTCCAATAGCTGTGCTGCGCCGGGTTCATCAGCGTGTCGGCGTCCGTCCGGGCGGTGATTGTCAGCCGCAGCGTCGAGGGCGGCAGCACCTCATACCGCGCCACGATCCGCCGGTTTCCCGGAAACCCGCCCTGCCCATCCGGCATGGCCAGCGCCAGTGTCACCGCCGCGTCCGTCGTTTCCTCGACCTGCCAGACCTGCGCGTGGGTCCCCTCTGGCCCCGAATGCAGCGTCCGCCTGGGCTCGTTCTCGGCAAAACGAAACTCCCGCCCCCCGATCACCGCCCGCGCCCCGCCGATTCGGTTCGCCACCGGCCCGACGATGGCGCCGAAATAACCCATCACTCCTTCGTAGTCCTCCAGCCGGTCCGACCCAAGCGTCAGCGCATGCGCCACCCCGTCCAGCCGCACATCCTGCAGGATCGCGCCGAGCGTCAGCACACGCACGCTCAGCGCCCCAGCCCGAAGGCTGACAACGTCTACCGCCGCGCCCGCTGTCGTGACGCCGAACCGCTCGCTTGCCTGAATCATGCTCGCCCCCTGCCCGCATCATCGGTGGCGGGCAGGGGGCGCGCGGTCAAGCCTTCAGCCCTGCGAAAGGCATTCGGCCAGCGTCTGTGCCAATCCGGTCAGCAGTGCCGGGTAAAGCCCCGCCCCGGGTTCCAGCGCCGACCCCTCGGGGTCGAGCGTCCCGCCAAGCCGCGTCCCCGTTGCCTCAGCCAGTTGCGCCGACAGGGCTGGATCATGATTCGCCTCGGGGAAGACGCACAGCGCCCGCCCCTCCGCCGCCTCCTGCAACTCCCGCAGCCGCGCGGCCCCCGGAGAGGCCGCGTCCCCCTCGGCCACCGCGCCCGCGATGGTCAGCCCGAAATGCCCCGCAAAATAGCCATAGGCTTCGTGGAACACGACGAACGGGCGGTCCTTGACGGGGGCGAGGGTGGTGGAAACCTCCGCCTCCAGCGCCTCGATCCGTTCGGCGGCGGCGGCGGCATTGGCGGCATAGGTCGCGGCATTGGCGGGGTCGATCCGGCCAAGCTCGGCGGCGATCAGGCCCACCCAGGCCTCGGCATTGTGAGGGTCGAGCCAGGCGTGGGGGTCGACGCCCGAATGGTCGTGGCCTTCGTGGTCGCCAGCCTCCTCGGCGGCTTCCTCGGCGCCGTGGTCATGCGCCTTTTCGGCGCCGTGATCGTGGTCATGCCCCTCGGCCTTCTCGGCGGCATGGTCGTGGCCCTCATGGTCACCGCCCGCCTCCTCGCCATAGCCTTGCCGATAGGTCCCCTCGGCCGCCAGAAGCCCCAGGACCGCTGCCTTCGTCCCGCCCCCTTCGATCACGTGGTCAAGCCAGGGCGACATCTCGGGACCGATCCAGACCACCAGACCCGCATCGGCAATCGCCCCCGCCTGACTGGGCCGCAGCTGAAAGTCATGCGCATCCCCGCCCTGATCCAGCAGCAACAGCGGCTGCCCCAGATCGCCCATCACCATCGCCACCAGCGAATGAACCGGCGGAATGTCGGTGACGACCATGGGCACCTCTGCCATGGCAGCGGTGGCAAGCTGGCTGGCCAAGACCGAGGTGATGATATAACGCATGGCTGGACTCCCGGGGTTGCGGACGGCACCCTCTATCGTATGTTATAGCATAACAGGTCAACCCCATGCATGACACCCCGCACACCTTCGCCGATCACGATCACGCCCGCTGCACCGGCGACGTGCTGGCGCAGGCCGAGGCGATGGTGGCCGAGCGGGGGCTGCGGCTGACCCCGGTGCGGCGGCGCGTGCTGGAGATCCTGCTCGAGGCGCATCGCGCCATGGGGGCCTATGACGTGCTGACGCGCCTTGGGGCCGAGGGGTTCGGGAACCAGCCGCCCGTCGCCTACCGCGCGCTCGATTTCCTTGTAGAACAGGGGCTTGCGCATCGCATCCGGCGCCTGAACGCGTTTGCAGCCTGCATGCACCCCGGCACCGTTCACGCCCCCGTCTTCCTCATCTGCCGCGCCTGCGACCAGGTGGCCGAGGCAGCGGGCGAAGCGGTGGGAGAAGCCCTTTCCACCGCCGCCGCCGCCCAAGGTTTCGCCGTGGAACGCAGCACCGTCGAGGCGCTCGGCCTCTGCCCCGCCTGCAAGGCTGCCGCATGAGCCTGATCGCCGCCGAACACCTTACCGTGCGCCACGGCGCGCAGACCGTGCTGTCCGACGTCACCCTCGGCATCGCCGTGCGCGAGATCGTGACGATCATCGGACCCAACGGATCGGGCAAGACCACCCTCCTCCGCGCCCTTCTCGGCATCCAGCCGCCCTCCTCGGGCCGGGTCCTGCGCCGCGCCGACCTCCGCATCGGCTATGTCCCGCAGCGACTGTCCATCGACCGCAGCCTGCCCATCACCGCGCGCCGGTTCCTGTCGCTGCCCACCCGTGTCAGCGATGCCGTGGCACAGGCCGCCCTTGCCCGCACAGGGGTCGCCACAGTCGCCGACCGCCAGCTTGCCGACCTCTCGGGCGGCCAGTTCCAGCGCGTCCTCCTCGCCCGGGCCCTGCTCAACGAACCCGAGCTTCTGGTGCTGGACGAACCCACCCAGGGCCTCGACCAACCGGGCGAGGCCGCGTTCTACCGCCTCGTCGAAGAGGTCCGCCGCGACACCGGCTGCGCGATCCTTCTCGTCAGCCACGATCTGCATGTGGTCATGGCGGCCTCCGACCGCGTGGTCTGCCTCAACGGCCACATCTGCTGCGAGGGCGCCCCCCAGGTGGTACGGGAGGCGCCCGAGTATCGCGCCCTTTTCGGCCACGGCACGCAAGGGGCGCTGGCGCTCTATCGCCACGAACATGACCATGCACATGAACACGACCACGCGGGCCATTCCCATGCTTGACGATTTCCTGGTGCGGGCCGGGCTGGCAGGGCTTGGGCTTTCGCTTGCAGCGGGGCCCTTGGGGGCAATGGTCGTCTGGCGGCGCATGGCCTATTTCGGCGACGCGACCTCCCATGCGGCGATCCTTGGCGTGGCGCTGGCGCTGGCGCTGAACCTGCCGATCGGGGCGGGGACGCTCGTGGTGGCTTTGTCGATGGCGGCGACGGTGGCCACGCTGTCGGCGCGGGGATGGGCAATGGACACGACACTTGGCGTGCTCGCCCATTCGGCGCTCGCCTTCGGCCTTGTCGCCGTGTCGTTCATTCCGGGGGCGCGGGCGGATCTGTCGTCGCTCCTCTTCGGCGACATCCTTGCGGTGTCGAAGCCCGACCTCGCCTATATCTGGGCTGGATCCCTCGGCGTGGTGGCGCTTCTCTGGTGGCGCTGGTCAGCGCTGCTGACGGCAACCCTCTCCGAGGACCTCGCCCATGCTTCTGGCGTCAACCCCGACCGCGAAAGGCTTGTGCTGACGCTGGCGCTTGCCCTTGTGGTGGCGGTGGCGCTCAAGATCGTCGGCGCACTCCTCATTGCCGCCATGCTCATCATCCCCGCCGCCGCCGCCCGGGGCCTGTCGAAAGGCCCCGAGGGGATGGCGATCCGCGCGACGCTGATCGGGGCGCTGGCGACGGTGGCGGGGCTCGCGCTCTCGCTGACCCTCGATACACCCGCAGGTCCCTCGATCGTGACGGCGGCGGCCCTGGTCTTTGCCGCCTCGACGGTGGTGGGGCAGGTCCGTCGCTGAACCTGCGCCCGTCGTTCAGGCCGCTCGGCTAGGTACTAGCCTGACAAGGACCGCGTCCAGCACCACCGCCGCCAGCATCACCGCCCCCGCCATCGGGAACATGACGCCAAGGGCCACGACCACCACCGCAGCCCCCTTCCAGAGCGGCACCCCCTGCGGACGTGGCGGAGCCGCCAGCCGCAAGGACCGCGCAGGCCGCCGCTTCCACCACATCACCAGACCCGACAGGGGCAGGAAGATCATCGACAGGCAGAAGACCGTGTTGAGTCCAGTGTTCCAGCCCCCCGGGGCACGTCCTTGACACCGTTGTGGTTCATGTTGGCGTGGATCTTGTCCGAAAGCGGCACATCGTCCCAGTTCTGGGCGGGAAAAGTGGACCAGGCCTGCACCATCTTGTCCCCCCAGATCCCGGCCCAGCTGAGGCCCGAGACA
>CAZVIS010000048.1:0-5221 GCA_964627355.1 uncultured Rhodobacterales bacterium | reverse complement strand
CCAGGCCTGCACCATCTTGTCCCCCCAGATCCCGGCCCAGCTGAGGCCCGAGACAAGGAACAGCACCATCACCAGCGACATCCACATGCCGACCGTGCCGTGCAGCGACTTCCAGAAGGCGCGGCCCCGGGCGGCAAGGAGCAGGACGAAGGCCGCCGCCACCCCCTGCCCCCTCGGCCAGTGCAGATACACCCCCGTCACCACCAGCACGATCCCAAGGCTCGCCGCGATCTCGATCAGCCGGTCGCCCAGGTCGCCGATCATCAGCGTCCCGTGGATCTCGTTGGCGAACTGATACCAGCCCTCCTGCCAAGGGAAGGTCTCGCGCACCGCGCCCGTATAGGGGTCGATGACGACCGTGGTCGCGGCCTCTTCGGTCGGCACCTTGAAGACGGCGACGCGGTCGGCGCCCAAAGGCTCGATGTACTGCGCGGCCGTGCCACCGGGCACCGCCGCCTCGGCCGCCGCCTGCAAGGCCGATACGGCCATCGGCGCACCCGCAGGCACCACCACGCCCTTCTCGCCGTTCAGGTCGCTCAGCACGGCGATCCACAGCATCAGAAGGCCCGTCGCGGCCAGCATCACAAGGAAAGGCACCACATAAAGCCCGGCATAGAAATGCCAGCGCCACGCGATGAAGTAAAAGCGGCGGCCCATGCCATCTTCAGGCAGGGCATCGTGTTGGACAGCGTCCGTCATGGGGAACTCCCGAGTCAGGTGAACCGGCAAAAGGGGGCGGATTCAGGCCGGAAGCGGGGGTCCTCGGGGCAGGTGCAGGGGAAGGTCGGCGCCAAGCGGCGCACGGATATCAACGATGGCGCGCGGCAGCGCCATCTCCGCCGCCTGCCACGGCAGCAGCGGCGGCGCGGACAGCAGCGCCACCGCGACCTGCGCCGAGGCCCAGGCACACCGCTCATGCTGGTCGGGCTGCGCTGGCAAGGGCGCCCCGGTCGCGGGATCGATCACCAGATCGACCGGGCCAGCCTCGGTACACAGCGTCAGCGTGAGGCCATCCGCCCCGCGCGCGGGCATCACCTGCGCGGGCAACAGCGTCAGCAGCACGAAGGGCAGCAGCAGGACGGCAAGGACCGTCCGGCGCAGGGCGTGGTGCAGAGAGGCTGAGGCGGACCGCATGGATCCAACCGCTAGTGGATGCTATGGGCTTTCGTCAAGACGACCGGACCGCCGCAAACCCCAAGGTGCAGAATGCGCAGCCTGCCGAACCAGACCGCGTTCTGGATGATCCTGTTCGTGGCCTATGCCACCGCCGCCGCCCTGATCCGGATCACCCATATCGAGACGCTGATCGGCGACGATGCCGAAAGCTTTCTTTGGTCGCGCACGCTCGACTGGGGCTACGGCGTGCAGCCGCCGCTTTATGCGTGGCTGCATTGGGGCACGAACCAGATCTTCGGCGAGGTGCTGGCGTCCTCGGTCGCCGTCCGGGCGATCAGCCATTTCGGCATCTTCGTCGGAACCTTCGTGCTGGCCCGCTGGTTCGCGCCGGTGTGGATTGCGGGACTGGCGGCGCTTGGCGTCTTCATGGTGCCAGAAATCTCGCAGACCTTCCTGCGCACCCGCACGCACAACATTCTGGCCACCGGCCTTGCGCCCCTGATGGTGCTGACCTTCCTCATGCTGGTCGCGCGTCAGCGGACCCGCGACTATGCCCTCTTCGGCGTGGCTGCGGCCCTTGCGATCCTGGCCAAGGCGACCGTCGCGATCCTGGCCGCGGGGCTGATCGTTGCCGCGCTGACCGACCGCGCGGGGCGGCAGGCGCTATTCTCGCGCAAGATGCTCCTTACACTTGCGCTTCTGGTCCTTCTGATGGCGGGGCCTGCGATCTGGCTTGCGATGAATTTCCAGTTGGGCACCGCCTCCCTGCAGAAGTTCCAGCCGACGGGAGAGCGCGCCGAAGGCATCGCCCGCTTCCTGCGCAGCATGTTCGACAGCTGGGGCGCGGTCGCGATCTTCGGCACGCTGGCCTACGTGCTGACCCGCAAGGGAGAGGGCGCCGAGAGGCCGGGGGCGAGCCTCGTCTGGCGGGCGGGTGGCTTTGCCGTCGTGCTGCTGGTCGCGGGTCTTCTCTTGGCCGGGGCCAGCGAGGTGAAAGAGCGGTGGCTCGTCCCGATCCTTGTCCCGATCATCCCCGTGCTTCTGGTGCAGCTGATGCAAAGAAAGGGATGGGCGCGGTACCTGCCGCCCGCCCTGGCCGGGGCCTATGGCATCGCCATGCTCCTCGCCCTGCCCGCCTATCACCGCGAGCGTCCCCTACCCCCGATCGCACCCTATGCAGCGCTGGCCGATGCGCTGTCGGGCATCCCCGCCGACCTCATCCTGACCAACGGCGACGTGGCGGCCAACATGTGGGCCGTCCGCCCCGACCGCCCGATGCGCCAGTGGGTGCCAAGCGAGCGTGTGGCCTGTCAGGGGACGATCATGCTGGTCGTCTCTGCCCCCGGCCCGGCCGATACCGCAACCCTCGCCGCGCAGACCGCACCCTGCACCCTCACCCCGGTCCGTTCAGAAAAGGTCACGACCACCCCCGACGGCCCCATCTTCTACGTCGAGGTTGTGCAACTCACACCTCCCGGCTGATCTCATGCCGCTTTCCGCGTATCGCTGTCGTTTTCCGCCGCCAATGGTCGGCTCCTCTTGCCCGGAAATCGGCGCCTCTGTCACTTAGTGGGAAAGCGGTGACAGCGGAGCGAAGCGATGAAAACCCACGTCAAGGCACTGGTCGTCGGCGGTGGCGCGGTCGGCACGGGGATCGCCTATCACCTCGCCAAGGCTGGCTGGGATACGATGCTGGTTGAACGCGACGAGCTGACCGCCGGGTCCACCTGGCACGCCGCGGGCCTTCTGCCCCTGTTCAACATGAGCTACGCCACCACCCACATCCACAAGTACTCGGTCGATTTCTACAAGGGGCTCGAGGCGGAAACCGGACTCAACCCCGGCTTCTACGTCGTCGGTAACCTGCGCATGGCGCAGCGGCACGAGCGCATGGATGAATACATGCTCTACTCCTCGGTGGCCGAAACCGCCGGGGTCTATCATGAGTTCCTGACGCCCAAGGAGATCAAGGACCGCTGGCCCCTGGTGCGGACCGAGGATCTGGTGGGTGCCCTCTTCCACCCGCAGGACGGCTACATCAACCCTGCCGACGTGACTCAGGCGATGGCCAAGGGCGCGCGGCAACTCGGCGCCACCTTTGAACGCAAGATTCAGGTGGACGGCTACCGCTGGACGGGGTCGGAATGGGTGGTCTCGTGCACGCGGATGGCCGATCAGGGCGGGCGGCTGGTCCCGACCGAGGACCGCTTCGACATCGTGGCCGAGCATGTCGTCACCGCCACCGGCAACCACGCGCAGCGCACCGCGCGGATGCTGGGGATCAAGACCCCGGCTATCCCGGTCGAGCATCAGTACATCGTCACCGAACCCGACCCCGCGCTGGTCGAATGGCGCAAGTCCAACCCGCAGCACCCCGTCCTGCGCGACGCCGATGCCAAGTGGTATGTGCGCGAGGAGCGTGGTGGCTGGATCCTTGGCCCCTATGAAAAAGGCGCCCCCGCCCGCTTCCCC
Organism: uncultured Rhodobacterales bacterium; assembly: GCA_964627355.1. Lineage (GTDB taxonomy): Bacteria > Pseudomonadota > Alphaproteobacteria > Rhodobacterales > Rhodobacteraceae > JBBQXK01. The sequence continues at coordinate 1,633 of CAZVIS010000048.1, read as the reverse complement.
TATGCCGTTCCCGAGTCGTTCCGCGCCGACCTCTTCCCGCTCGACCTCGAACGGATCGAGCAGGAATACATGTCCTTCATCCACCGCATCCCCTCCTCGGAAACCGTGGGGCTGAAGGACGACTACAACGGCCCGATCTGCTATACCCCCGACGGCAACCCCCTCGTCGGCCCGGCGCCGGGCCTGCGCAACATGTGGCTGGCCGAGGGGTTCAGCTTCGGCATCACCGCTGCAGGCGGCACCGGCCACTACCTCGCCCAGATGATGACGGAAGGGGAGGCCGAGATCGACATGGCCTCGCTCGACCCCAAGCGGTTCGGCAACTGGATGACCACCGAATACGCCAGCCGCAAGAACGAGGAATGCTACGACCACGTCTTCATCCTCCACCACCCCGATGAAGAGCGTGAGGCCTGCCGCCCCCTCCGCACCGCCCCCGCCTATGACCAGCAAAAGGCGCTTGGCGCGCAGTTCGGGCAGGTGAACGGCTGGGAACGCCCGATCTACTACGGCCCCAAGGACGCGCCCGAGGATTTCGACCACCACACACGCAGCTTCCGTCGCGGCGGCTGGTGGCAATATGCGGTGGACGAGGCGAAAGCGGTGCGCGAGGCTGCGGGCCTCATCGACGCCAGTGCCTTCACCAAGCATCTGGTGCGCGGGCCGGGGGCGACGAAGTTCCTCGACTGGCTGACCTGCAACCGGCTTCCCGCCGTTGGCCGCATCAACCTGACCTACGCGCTGACCCCCCACGGCACGACCCGCACCGAATACACCATCGTCCGGCTGGCCGAGAACGAGTACTACCTCGTCTCCGCCGGGGCCTGGACCGACTACGACGCCGATTTCCTGCGCAAATGCGCCGAGGACAAGGCGGGCGAGTTCGGCTGGATCGACATCCACGACGTGACCACCCAGTGGGGCGTCTTCGCCCTCGCCGGGCCCGCCTCGCGCGCGATCCTCAGGGACATCGTGAAAGACGCCGATCCGGCCACCGTCCTCTCCAACAAACGCTTCCCCTGGCTTTCCTACCGCCCCATCGAGCTTGGCATGTGCCCGGTCCGCGCCATCCGCGTGGCCTATACCGGCGAACTCGGCTGGGAGCTTCACCACCCCATCGAGTTCGGCCGCTACCTCTGGGACCTTCTCCTGCGGGCGGGCGAGACGCACGGCCTCAAACCCGTTGGCGCCCGCGCGCAGAACTGGTTGCGGCAGGAGAAATCCTACCGCGCCTTTGGCAACGAGCTTGGGCGGGATGCAACGCCGCTTGAGGCCGCGCTCGCCCGCTTCGTGGACCTGACCAAGGACTTCCAGGGCAAGGACGCGATGCTGGCCACGGGCATCCGCTCGAAATGCGTGACGGTGCTGATCGACGGGCCCGCCGACACCGACCCCTGGGGGAAAGAGGCGCTGACGCATGAGGGGGTCAAGATCGGCCGCCTCACCTCGGGCGGCTACTCGGTCGCGTTCGGCAAGCAGATCGGCATGGGCTACGTCCGCGCCGACCTCGCCACCGTCGGCCAGCGGCTCAAGGTGCGGATCCTCCGCCAGGACTGGAACGCCACGGTGGTCGAGGACAGCCCCTACGACCCCGCGAACGCACGGATCCGGGTGGACGGCTGAGGCGACCGGC
>CAZVIS010000047.1:5853-15095 GCA_964627355.1 uncultured Rhodobacterales bacterium | reverse complement strand
GCGCGGCGGATGGGCAAGACCCGGATCATTGCCGAGACGGGGGCGGGCCAGCATGGGGTGGCGACGGCCACGGTCTGCGCCAAGTTCGGGCTGAAATGTGTGGTCTACATGGGCGCGCATGATGTCGAGCGTCAGGCGCCGAACGTGTTCCGGATGAAGCTTCTGGGGGCCGAGGTGGTGCCGGTGACCTCGGGTCGCGGCACGCTCAAGGACGCGATGAATGACGCGCTGCGCGACTGGGTGACGAACGTGCGCGACACCTTCTACTGCATCGGCACGGTCGCGGGGCCGCATCCTTATCCGGCGATGGTGCGGGATTTTCAGTCGATCATTGGGAAAGAGGTCCGCTGGCAACTGGCCGAGCAGGAAGGCGAGGGTCGCCTGCCCGATACAGTGATCGCGGCAATCGGCGGCGGGTCGAACGCAATGGGGCTGTTCTATCCCTTCCTCGACGACTCTTCGGTCAACATCATCGGGGTCGAGGCGGGCGGCAAGGGCGTGGACGACCGCATGCAGCATTGCGCCAGCCTGACCGGCGGGCGCCCGGGCGTGCTGCACGGGAACCGCACCTACCTGCTGCAGGACCCCGACGGGCAGATCCTCGAAGGCTTCTCGATCAGCGCGGGTCTCGACTATCCGGGGATCGGTCCGGAACACGCGTGGCTGCACGACACGGGCCGCGCGAAGTACGTCTCGATCACCGATGCCGAGGCGCTCGAGGCGTTCCAGCTGTCCTGCCAGCTGGAGGGAATCATCCCCGCGCTGGAACCCAGCCACGCGCTTGCCCATGTCATGAAGATCGCGCCGGGGCTTCCGGCGGACCATATCATCGTGATGAACATGTGTGGCCGGGGCGACAAGGACATCTTCACGGTGGCGCGGCACCTGAATTTCGACATGAAGATCTGACGGCGGGCGAATGCCCGTGACAAGCGCCTTCCGCCCATGACCGGGCGGAAGGCCTTTGTTTTTGCGCGGGTTCTTGTCCTGCAACCCCGCAATAACCCCCGCATAAACCCCAGTTTAGGCCGATTGGCCGTTTGGCGAATGGCCCGGGGCATAATCCTTGGGTCAATTTCGTCGGCGTGAGGAACGGGTCTTCCTGATGGCGTCGCCGATCAGGGTGACGAGGTGCGGATCGGCACACAGACCGAACGTCCGCACAAGAGAGAGGACGACCCGATGACCAGACTTCTCGCCGCTGCGCTTGCAACCGGCCTTGCCGCTCCGGCTGCGATGGCCTCGATCCCGCAGACGCCTTCGGCCCCGGCCGCCACCGTTCCGTCCGTTTCGGCGCCCATCGTCGAAGCACGTCGTGGCCGCGGTGCCGACGATCCGGCCGGTCATGTCCGCGGCGGCCGTGGCCGTGGCCGTGGCGCAGACGACGCGCCGAATCACGGCTGAATTCCTGCCACGGGCGCGTCACAGGCGCGCCCGTTTTCCTTGCCCTCGTACGATCATTGCCGATTGCGGCGCAACAAAAGGATGAGACTGATGAAACTGAGGACACGCCTGATGCTGTTCACCGCTGTGGCCGCGCTGTCTGCGGGTATGGTGCAGGCAGCCGTTACCGCGCAGGGCGCTGCGCAAAGCTACGCTGACCAGGGCTTCAGCTATGTCGAGGCCAAGGAAGGCCCGACGCAGGTCAAGGTCGAGGCCGTCAAGGACGGCGTGAAGGTCGAGGTGGTCTATGACAAGTCGACCGGCGCGATCCTGAAGTCCGAAACCGAGAACGCGGATGACGACTACGTCGGCCGCACCGGCATCGAGATCGAGGACGAGGACGAGGACTTCCTCGACGACGACGACGATGAAGAAGATGACGACGATGTCGACGATGACGATGACGATGACGATGACGATGACGATGACGATGATGATGACGATGACAATGACGACGATGACGACGATGATGATGACGACGACGACGATGACCGCGATGGTAACGAAGGCCATGGCGGCGGTGATGACGGCAATGAAGGCGAAAGCGGCGACGACTGATCGCCGGTCATGATTGGAGGGGACGCGCCGCTTGCCGCGGCGCGTCCGCTCGATGATAAAGGCAGTCACCAGACTGACGGAAAGACGGGAAAATGCTCCGCCGCTGTGCGCTTTCGATGGTCTGTGCTGCTGTGATCGGCGGCCCTGCTCTGGCCGCTGGCCCTGTGGACCGCATCCTCGATGACCTGTCCCGCCTCGGCTATGGCCGCGTGACGGTCGAGCGGACGCTTTTGGGCCGGACGCGCATCGTTGCGTCGAACGAAGATACCGAGCGCGAGATCATCATGGATCCCAGCACTGGCGAGATCCTTCGCGATCTTTGGGTTTCGCATGGCAAGGACCATGCGGGCGGTGGTCTTGTCGGCTCTGGCCGCAACAGCGGCTCCAGCGGCTCGGGGTCGCCGGACGACGATGACGACGATGACGACGATGACGACGATGACGACGATGACGACGATGACGACGATGACGGCGGCAACAGCGGATCGGGCGGTGGCGACGACGGGGGCAACAGTGGGTCAGGCGGTGGCGATGACCCGGACAAAGACGACGATGACGACTGATCGCAGCGTTCCCGATTGAAGCGCAGATGGATCATTTCGGCGATTCTGGCGGTGCAGGCCCTCTGCGCCGTCTTTTTCGTGTCCGACATCCTGGCATCGGTCCTTGGCTTGCGCTCCACCCCCATCAGTTGGCAGACACGGGAACTGATCGAGATCGGGGCCGCGATCGGCCTGATCCTGGGACTGCTTCTCGGCGCGCTGGCGCTGGAACGTGCCGTGCGCGGCCAACGCGAGGCGGTCGAGCGTCTGCGCCGCGCGTCGGGTGCGTTCATGGACCTTCTGTCCGAGCGTTTCACCGATTGGGGTCTGACCCCGGCCGAGGCGGACGTGGCACTGTTTGCCATCAAGGGCATGAGCACGGCCGAGATTGCGGGCCTGCGGCAGGTCAGCGAGGGCACGGTGAAGGCGCAGACGGCAGCGATCTACCGCAAGGCGGGGGTCACAGGCCGCTCACAGCTTCTGTCGCTGTTCATAGAGGACCTTATGCGCGACGATGGCGCCCTTCGTCCCGCCGAGCCGGCGAAGGTCGCGCGGGGGTGACGGCGTTCAGCCGTCCGCGGCGTAGATCTGCAGCACCTCCAGCGGCACCACGTCCAGCGTTCGGATGTGCGTCGCGCGCAGGCGCACCTGCGGGGCCGCGCCTTCCTCATGCGCCTGCAGGAAGCGTCCCGCGCACAGGCACCAGCGATCACCCGCCCGCAGGCCCTTGAAGCCGTACTCGGGGCGCGGGGTCGAGAGGTCGTTGCCCAGATACTTTGACAGCGCAAGAAATTCGTCCGTCATCAGCGCGCAGACGGTGTGCTGTCCCCGGTCCTGCGGGCCGGTGTCGCAGCATCCGTTCCGGTAGAAACCGGTCAACGGCGCGCGCGAGCATTCCTCAAGCGGCTCTCCCAGAACGTTGAGCGAGGGTTCCATCATGGTCCGATTCCTTTGCCCCAAACATAGGCGAGGTGCGGCCAGAGTCGATGGCGCCCCCTATCGCGTCCGGTCCATCAGCCGCTGAAGGAGCGATTTCGGCGCCTGGGCAGGCTCTGGCGCCGTGCCGGTAGAGCTGCGGGGCGGCGCGGTCCGAAGGGCGACGGCGTTCAGGAACCGCGCTGCATCGCCGTCGGCCAGATGCGGCGCCCCGTCCGACAGGCCGCGCAGAAGGTCGTCAAGCCAGTCCTGATCGGCCTTGGCGAAGTCGTTCAGCACATAGGCCGCCACCGCATCCTTGTGCCCCGGATGCCCGATCCCCAGGCGCACGCGGGCATAGGCATCCGTCCCCAGATGCGCGTGGATCGAGCGCAGGCCGTTGTGGCCCGCATGGCCGCCGCCCGCCTTGGTCCGCACCTTGCCGGGGGCAAGGTCCAGTTCGTCATGGAACACGGTCACATCCGCAGGCGACAGCTTGTAGAAGTCCATCGCGGCCCGGACACTCTCGCCTGACAGGTTCATGAAGGTCTCGGGCTTCAGGAGCAGCACCTTCTCCGCGCCAAGACGCCCTTCTGCCGCCATCCCCTTGAACGCCCGCCGCCAGGGCGCAAAGCCGTGGTCGCCGGCGATGCGGTCCAGCGCCATGAAGCCGATGTTGTGCCGGTTGCCCGCATATTTCGCCCCGGGGTTCCCGAGGCCCACGAAAAGGCGCATCGCCCGATCCTCTTGACCCGCGCGGCTTCTAGCATGAAGTGGGGGGCAGGGCCAACGGGGGCGGGTTGCCATGTATCTGACGATGAACCGGTTCAAGGTGCGGCTGGGGCAAGAGGCCGCGTTCGAGGCGGTCTGGACCGGGCGCGACAGCCATCTGCCGCAGGTCAAGGGCTTTGTCGCCTTTCACCTGATGAAGGGGCCGGAGAAGGGCGACCATCGCCTTTATGCCAGCCACACGATGTGGGAAAGCGAGGCCGCCTTCACCGACTGGACCCGCAGCGAGGCCTTCCGCGCCGCGCACAAGGGGGCGGGGGCACATGCGGATATCTATCTCGGCCCGCCCGAGCTGGAGATCTTCCAGTCGGTCCAGCAGATCGGCGGCTAGGTGGAGGCTCTGCGCGTCACGGCCCTGTTCGCGGTGACGGCGCTGGCCGAGATCGTGGGGTGCTGGCTGCCCTGGCTCGTGCTGCGCGAGGGGCGGAGTCTGTGGCTGCTGGTGCCTGCCGCGCTGTCGCTGGCGGCCTTCGTCTGGCTTCTGACGCTGCATCCGCAGGCGGCGGGGCGGACCTATGCGGCCTATGGCGGGGTCTATGTGGTGGTGGCGCTGGTCTGGCTGCGGCTGGTCGAGGGGACCGAACTGACCTGGTGGGACGCCGCCGGGGCGGCGCTGGCGCTTGCGGGGATGCTGGTGATCGCGCTGCAGCCCCGGTGAACGAAAAGGCCCCGCACCCTTGCGGATGCGGGGCCTCTTGCATGGGTGTTAGGCCGATCAGCCCTCGGCGTTGTCGTCCGACCGCAGGCCCGAGGGGGCCGAGATGTTGGCGATCACGAAGTTCCGGCTGATCGTGGGCTTGGCGCCTTCGGGCAGCGGGATGTCGTTGATGTGGATGACGTCGCCGATGTTCTTGCCGGTCAGGTCCACCGTGATGTGGTCGGGGATGTCCCCGGCCGTCACCTCAAGCTCGACCTCGGGGCGCACCACGGTCAGCGTACCGCCCCGCTTCAGCCCCGGCGACGCTTCATGGTTGATGAAGGTGACGTGGATGAACAGGTTGATGCGGCTGGTGCGGCGCAGGCGCATCAGGTCCACATGCGTCGGCAGGTCCTTGACCACGTCGCGCTGCACGGCGCGGCAGATCACGCGGACATCCTCTTGCCCTTCGACCTTGAGGTTGAAGAGCGTGGACTTGAACCGCCCTGCCTTGAGCAGCTTGAGCAGGTAGTTGTACTTGAATTGAATCGGCAACGGGTCTTTGTGGTCGCCGTAGACGATGCCGGGCACGTAGCTCTCACGACGAGCTTGACGGGCGGCCCCCTTGCCTGTCCCCGTCCGTGCCTCGGCCAGAAGATCGGGGATCTCGCCAGCCATGAGGTTTCTCCATGTGTTAAATCCGCGGCCCTCCAAGGGTGTGCGCTGCGGACCGGCGGCCTATAGCGGGGTTTCAGGGCGACGGGAAGGGGAAAACGGTTTCCTGAAGAAGCAGGGGGCCAGCCCCCCAGTCCATCGGTTTCTCGAACCGATGGCGAAACCGACGGACTACCCCCCGGGATACCTGTGCAGGAAAGAGGGGGAAGGGCGCAGGCTTGCTGACCGGGCGGGCACGGGCTAGGTGCGGGAGCGAGAAGGAGAGCCCGGATGTCCGCCCGTTTCCCCCTTGCCGTGGCGCGCGCGCCGCTTGCGGCCTTTGCTGCGATGGGGGTGCTGTGGGGGACCTTTGCGGCCGTCCTGCCGGATCTCAAGGCGATGCTGGGGGTGGATGAGGCGCGGCTTGGTCTTCTGATCTTCGTCACGCCGATTGCGGCGGTCGTGGCGATGCTGCTGGCCCCGGCCTTCGGGGCGCGCATGGGGCGGATCGCGCTGCCGGTGGCTACGCTGGCGATGGCGCTGGCCTTTGCCCTGCCGGGGCAGGCCATGGTTCTGTGGCTGTTCCCGTTGGCGATGATGTGCTGCGGCGCGGCCACGGGGCTGACCGACGTCCTGATGAACGCGCGGGTGGCGACGCTGGAGAACGACCGTGGCCTGCACCTGATGAATCTGTGCCACGCGGCCTATTCCTTTGGCTATGCGGGGGGCGCGCTTGGCACCGGGGCGCTGCGTTCGATGGAGTGGGGGCCGGGTGCGGTGATGGCGACCATGGCGCTGGCGGGGGTGGTGCTGGCGCTGATGACGTGGGAGCGCGACGGGGCGATTGCGGGATTGGCGCGGCCAACGGGAGGAGGCGGGGGTCTGGGCATGCTGCCGGTGATCGGGGGCGGCATCGTGCTGATCGCCTTCCTGACCGAGAATGCGGCCGAGAACTGGTCGGCCCTGCACATCGAAAGGACGCTTGGCGGCAGCCCGGCAGAGGGAGCGATGGGTCCTGCGGCGCTGGCCATCACGATGGGGGTCGCGCGGCTGGCGGGGCAGGGGTTTGCGGCGCGAGTGAACCCAGTGCGCCTGCTGGTCGGCGGGGCCGTCATCTCGGCCAGCGGGGCCGTGGTCGCGGCGATGGCCACCAGCCCGGCGATGGCCTATGCGGGGTTCATCGTGATGGGGATCGGGTCTTCGGTCATCGCGCCCACGGCCTTTTCGCTGGTGGGCCGCGAGGCAGTGCCCGAGGCGCGGGCGCGGGCGGTGGCGCGGGCGACGCTTTACGGGTACTTCGGGTACTTCTTTGGCCCGCCCATGCTTGGCTTTGTCGCGGGGGCGTTCGGATTGCGTGCGGCGTTCCTGTTCGCGGCGGCCGTGTTGCTATGCGTGCCGCTGCTCGCGCGCGCTATTTCTCGGTAATCCTTATCCCGCGGCTGTCGCCGAGCGTGCTGGGCGCCCATCCACCCTCAAGGTCGCGCAGGAATTCGGCGGCAACGGCGGCCATCTGCGCCTGTGCTGCGCGGTTTCCGCGTCCGCCAAGGTGAAAGTGGGTTGCGCCCTCGATCACCGCCAGTCGCTTGCGGCCCGGCGGCAGGCCCTTGAAGGCGACAAGCCGATCCTCCCAGGTCTCTCCGCCAAAGCCGTCGTCGCGGGTGCCGGTCAGCATCAGCACCGGCTTGTCGACACCGCGCCAGGCGTTGCGGCTGGCAAAGGCCCAGCCGAGGCCTTGGGGCGAGACCGCGATATAGGCATCGAAGCGATCCGCCCCGGGATAGGGCGGACGGCCCCGGGCGCCCGCCTCGAACATCGTCTGACCGGCGCCCATGGAATGGCCGCCCAGAACCTGCACGCGGGGCCGGCAGTCGCGCGCGGCAAAGGAAATGGCGGCATCGAGATCGGCGGCCCGCGCCAGCCACGGGCCGGGATCGAGCAGGACGCCCGCCCCTTCGCGGAACGCGCGCCGCAGAAGCGGCGGGCCGGATTCCGCGTGGGCCATGACCAGCACGCGGTAGCCCGCAGCCGCTGCCGCCCCGTCCATCCAGCCAAGCGCCTGTTCGTCCCCGCCCAGACCATGCGACAGGATCACCGTGGGCGGGCAACCGCCGCTCCAGTCCCCCGAAAGCCGTACCGTCACGCCCGCCCCGTCCGCGCGGCGCAGGGTGGCGGTTTCGGCCAGAGCAAGCGTGGCAGAGAGGGAAAGCGTCAGGGCAAGGGCAAGCAAGCGGTGCAGGGGCATGGACAACCTCGCATTGGTTTTGCCCCCACTACGCAGGCTTTCGCGACCTCCTACGCCCGGGGGCAAAAAATCATGGCGCCCAGTCGCCCTCGAAGTCCGAGGGCACCAGAAGGTTGTGCCGCCCGAGGTTCTTCACATCGCGCTCGCCGCAAAGCGCCATGGTGATGTCGAGTTCCTTGCGGATGACCTCGAGCGCCTTCGTCACCCCGGCCTGCCCCATGGCCCCAAGGCCGTAGATGTAGCTTCGCCCGATCATCGTGCCCTTGGCCCCCATGGCCAGCGCTTTCAGCACGTCCTGGCCGGACCGAATGCCGCTGTCGAGCCACACCTCGGTCCGGTCGCCCACGGCGCGCACGATCTGCGGCAGCATGCGGATCGAGGACAGGGCGCCATCCAACTGCCGCCCGCCGTGGTTGGACACGATGATCGCATCCGCCCCGGCATCCGCCGCCATCCGGGCGTCGTCGGCATCGAGGATCCCCTTGAGGATGAACTTGCTGCCCCACTGGTCGCGGATGCGCGTGACCTTCCCCCAGTCGAGCTTGGGGTCGAACTGTTCGTTCGCCCAGGCGGTCAGGTCGGCGAGGTTGGTCACGTTCTTCACATGGCCCACGATGTTGCGGAACGTCCGGCGGGGGGTCTGCAGCATCCCCATCGACCATTGCGGCTTGGTCGCCATGTTGATGAGGTTCGGGATCGTCAGCTTCGGCGGCGAGGACAGCCCGTTCTTCAGGTCCTTATGCCGCTGGCCGAGGATCTGAAGGTCCAGCGTGAGCACGAGGGCCGAGCATTTCGCGGCCTTGGCCCGCTCGATGATCGCATCGACGAACTCCTCGTCCCGCATGACGTACAGCTGGAACCAGAAGGGGGCGGGGGAATGGGCCGCCACATCTTCGATGGAACAGATGGACATGGTGGAGAGGGTGAAGGGCACGCCGAAGTCTGCCGCCGCCCGGGCCGCCTTGATCTCGCCGTCCGGGCACTGCATCCCCGTCGATCCGACCGGGGCCAAGGCCACCGGCATCGTCACCTTCTGCCCGATCATCGTGGACTCGTGCACCCGCCCAGAGAGGTCGCGCGCCACCCGCTGGCGAAGGCGGATCTTCTCGAAATCCGAGGTGTTCTCGCGGAACGTCTGCTCGGTGTAGCTGCCGCTTTCGCAGTAGTCGAAGAACATCTTCGGCGTGCGGCGGCGGTGAAGGCGCTTGAGGTCGTCGATGCAGGTGATGACTGGCATGGGCGCACTCCGGGGCTGTGGTCTTGCAGGCTTAGCAACCGCGCGGGGGGACGGCAACGGGCTTGCATATGATACGATTTCGCACTATATAATGCGATATCGTATCATATTGGAGGCTGCCATGACCCTGTCCCGACGCCGCATGATCGCCCTTGTGGGCGGCGGCACGATCCTCGCCGCGACGGGGGCCTTCGCCCTTGCCGTCACGCGCCAGCCGGTGGGGGC
>CAZVIS010000047.1:0-5753 GCA_964627355.1 uncultured Rhodobacterales bacterium | reverse complement strand
TCCTCGCCGCGACGGGGGCCTTCGCCCTTGCCGTCACGCGCCAGCCGGTGGGGGCCGCGCGGCCCTGGGCCTTGGCGGGTGGCTATGGCGAGGTGCGGCGCGATGCGCTGTCCTTTGCGCTGCTCGCACCCAACCCGCACAATCGCCAGCCGTGGCTGGTTGACCTTGGCGAACCCGGGGTGGTCACGCTTTACGCCGATCCGGCGCGGATGCTGCCCCACACCGACCCGATGAACCGCCAGATCACGCTCGGCCTCGGCGGCTTTCTCGAGATGATGAGGATGGCGGCGGCCGAGGCCGGGCATCGGGTGGAAATTACACCCTTCCCTGAGGGTGACAACCCTGCAGCCCTCGACACCCGCCCCGTTGCCCGCGCCACCTTCACCCCCGACCTACAGGTCCCCCGCGACCCGCTGTTCGCCGCGGTGGCCGCGCGGCGCTCGACCAAGGAACCCTACGACATCGCCCGCCCCGTCCCCCTCGACCTGCTGACCCGCGCGGGCGGGGCCGTGCAAAGCACCCGCTTCGGCGCCTCGGTCATGCCCGAGGACATCGCCTTCTGGCGCGCCTTCTCCCATGACGCCCTGCGCGTCGAGATCGAGACGCCGCGCACCTACAAGGAAAGCGTGGATCTCTTCCGCATCGGGCGGCGCGAGGTCGAGGCGAACCCCGATGGCATCGACTTTGCCGGTCCCCTGTTCGAGGCGATGCACCTGACGGGGATGTTCACGCGCGAGGCGGCGCTGGATACATCCTCGCAGGCCTATCAGGCGGGGCTGGCGGCGGTCTATGCCAATACGGATACCGCCATGGGGCATGTCTGGCTGGTGACCGAGGACAACAGCCGGGCCGAGCAGCTTGCGGCTGGTGCGGACTGGCTGCGGCTGAACCTGGCGCTGACGCAGGCGGGGATCTCGACACAGCCGCTCAGCCAGGCCCTGCAGGAGTACCCCGAGATGGCGGGACCCTACCGCGACATCCACACCCGGCTTGCGCCAAACGGCGGGACAGTCCAGATGTTTGCCCGTGTAGGGTATGGGCCGAAGGTCGGGCAAAGCCCGCGATGGCCCTTGGAGGCGAAGATCGTGAATGCCTGACGCCACGACACAACGCTGGTTCGCGCTGTTCAACGACATCGCGATCCTGGCGCAACTGTCCGGCGCGCTGATGGAGGCCCGGCTGCCCCCGGGCTTCCTCGTCAGCCATTATGGCGTGCTCAGCCACCTGTCGCGCGTGAAGGATGGGCGCACGCCGCTGGACCTTGCCCGCGCCTTTCAGGTGCCGAAGACGACGATGACGCATACGCTGGCGGGGCTGGAAAAGGCGGGGCTGGTGCGGGTGGCCCCGAACCCGACGGACGGGCGGTCGAAATGCGTCTGGCTGACGGACGAGGGCCGCAGCTTCCTGACCCGCGCCGTCACCGCCCTCGCCCCCGATATGGCCGCCCTCGAAGCCGCCTACCCCCTCGCTACCATGGGAGAGGCCCCCGAGGCGCTCGCCCGCCTCCGCGCGGTCATGGACAAGATGCGCGACGCTCCATAGGAGCGCGCCTCTTTCCCCTTCATCTTTGCAAAAATACCCCACCGGGTAGTCCGTCGGTTTCGCCACCGGCTCGAGAAACCGATGGACTGGGGGGTGTGAAACCTTGCCTCAACGCTCCCGACGGGCACCGCCGTCAGGCTGAATGCGCCCCGTCGGCCAAGCTTTTCACAAACGCCAGCACCTCGTCCACCGGCTTTCCCTCACCGATCATCTTCACGATGGCCGAGCCGACGACACAGCCATCCGCCACGGCGGCAATCGACCGCGCCGCCTCGGGCGTGTTGATCCCGAAGCCTACGATCACTGGCAGGTCGGTCGCCCGCTTGATCCGTGCCACCTCGGGCGCCACGTCCGTCGCTTGCGCGGCGGCAGCCCCCGTGATCCCGGTGATCGAGACGTAATAGACAAAGCCCGAGGTGTTGGTCAGCACCTTGGGCAGGCGCTTGTCGTCGGTCGTAGGGGTCGCCAGCCGGATGAAGTTCAAACCCGCAGCCTGCGCGGGCAGGCAAAGCTCGTCGTCCTCTTCGGGCGGCAGGTCCACTACGATCAGCCCGTCGATCCCCGCGCTGACCGCTTCGGCGAGAAACCTCTCGACCCCGCGCGCATAGATCGGGTTGTAGTAGCCCATGAGCACGATGGGCGTCACGGCATCCCCCGCCCGGAAGGCGCGCACCATCTCCAGCGTCGCATCCACCGTCATGCCGCCCTCCAGCGCCCGCTGGCCCGCGCGCTGGATCGTCGGGCCATCGGCCATCGGATCGGTGAAGGGCAGGCCAAGCTCGATGATGTCCGCCCCCGCCGCAGGCAGGCCCTTCATCACCGCCAGCGCCGTCGGCACATCCGGGTCGCCAGCCATGATATAGGTCACGAAGGCCTTCTTGCCCTCGGCCCGCAGCCGCGTGAAGGTGTCGTCGATGCGTGTCATGGCGATCCCCCAGAACCCACGCCCGGGTTTGCACGGGCAGGCCGCGAAGATCAATCCCCGTTGCCTTGCGGAATGCCCTGTCAGCCCCTAGAAGCGGCGCGAGGTGCGCTGGAGGGCGGTCATGGGCTTCAAGATGGGTATCGTGGGCTTGCCGAACGTGGGAAAATCCACGCTTTTCAATGCCCTGACGCGAACCGCCGCGGCGCAGGCGGCCAACTTCCCCTTCTGCACCATCGAGCCGAACGTAGGCGAGGTCGCGGTCCCCGACGATCGGCTGGAGAAGCTCGCCGCCATCGCGCAGTCCAAGCAGATCATCCCCACCCGGATGACCTTCGTCGACATCGCGGGCCTCGTGCGCGGGGCGTCGAAAGGAGAGGGGCTTGGCAACCAGTTCCTCGCCAACATACGCGAATGCGACGCCATCGCCCATGTGCTGCGCTGCTTCGAGGATGGCGACATCACCCATGTCGAGGGGCGCATCGACCCCGTGGCCGATGCCGAGACGATCGAGACCGAGCTGATGCTGGCCGATCTTGAAAGCATCGAGCGGCGCCGCGCGAACCTCGCCCGCAAGCTCAAGGGCGCGGACAAGGAGGCGGCGGATCAGGATCGCCTGCTCGCCTCCGCCCAAGTGGCCCTGAACGCTGGCCGCCCCGCCCGGACCGTGAAGGTCTCCGACGACGACCAGCGCAACTGGCGGCTGTTGCAGCTGCTGACCGCAAAACCCGTCCTCTACGTCTGCAACGTCGAGGAGGCTGCGGCCGCAACTGGCAACAGCCAGACCGCCCGCGTGGCCGCCATGGCCGAAGCACAGGGCGCAGGCGTCGTCGTCATCTCGGCCCGTATCGAGGAGGAACTGGCGCAGCTGCCGCCCGAAGAGGCTGCGATGTTCCTGGAAGAGATGGGTCTGCATGAGGCGGGCCTCGACCGGCTGATCCGCGCAGGCTACCGGCTTCTGGGCCTGTCCACCTATTTCACCGTCGGCCCGAAGGAGGCCCGCGCCTGGACGATCCCCGCGGGAACGCTGGCGCCGCAGGCCGCAGGCGTCATTCACGGCGACTTCGAGAAGGGGTTCATCCGGGCAGAGACCATCGCCTTTGCCGACTATGTCGCCGGAAACGGAGAGGCCGGAGCCAAGGAGGCTGGCAAGTTCCGGGTCGAAGGCAAGACCTACGAGGTCAAGGACGGCGATGTCCTGCACTTCCTCTTCTCGGGTTGAACAAGGCTCCTTTTCCTGCTCCCGGAAGCTTTTTCCATCACTCGGACGGCAGGGTTTCCGGACGGGCTTGCGTGGCCTTGACGGCGGGCATGCGGAACCCGGGGAACAGCATCGGGACCCGTTGCGCATAGGCCTCGTATTCGGGGAACGTCTCGCGCAGGATGCTTTCCTCGTAATGGACCCGGCGCACCTGCAGCAACAGCCATATCGCCCCCAAGGCAACGGCCAGTACCGTCCCATGCGCCAGCACAACGCCCGCGACGAGAATGAGTTCGGAGGCGTAAAGCGGGTGGCGCACCAGCCCATAGCTGCCCGTTGTCTTCAACTCGCGCGCCGAAGCCATCATCGAGAAGGAGCGGCCAAGTTGATTGAGGCAGTAGATGGAGAGGCAGGTGCCAACGATGACCACGACGGTTGAAGCGACGCGAAGTGCCGGGCTGATGGGTTCCGGCGGCAGCACGACGATGAGCATCATGAAGAATGTTCCGATGATGGCTGCCAGTCGCGGCATCAGTCCTGCCGCGCTGTCACGCGGCGGCAGGCGGATCGACGTATAGTACAGGATGAAGCAAAGGAATACGACGCCGCTCACCTGGGAGATCAGCGCAAGCGGCCACAGGGCGATCTGTTCCCGCGAGCCGAGCAAAATCAGGAACGACTGGATCTGCTGAAAACAAAGGTAGCCGAACGTCAGCAGCATACCCAGTTTGCCAATTCGGTCTTCAAGCGTCTTGTTCATGTTCACTTGCTTTCATGTTCTTGTGCGGCGACACGAGCCGGACGGCAGATTTTGCCAGGCGCTGGAAAGGATGGATCAGTTGAAGGGGGTAGAGCCGAGGCATCGGTTCGTTCAAGCCATAGGCCTTCGGTAACCGCTTCGGCAGGAAAAGCGTCCCCGCCAGGTAGTCGATGATCGAAAGCTGTGCCGCGAAATTGCGGTCATAGGCCTCGACTTCGTTGGCGTGGTGCCAGTGGTGATATTCGGGTGATGCGATAAGCCAGCTCAGCGGGCCAAACTTGATGCGCGTGTTCGAATGGATCAGTAGCGCCTGAAGCTGGTAGAGGAACTGGTGAATGACCACCGCCTCAAAGGAAAAACCAAGAAAGTAGATCGGCAAAAGCGACACCATGTTGGTGAAGATCTGGTCCACCGGGTGAACGCGATGCGTGGCAAGCCAGTCCATTTCCTCGATGCTGTGGTGGACGGCGTGAAACTGCCACAGGAACGGCACCGCATGGCTGGTCCGGTGCGCGATGTAGTACCCAATGTCCGCGACGACGATGATCGCGATCACCTGGACCCAGATCGGCAGCGTCTTGACCCAGGGCGTCGGATCGGGGCCGAACGCCCGATCGAAGCCCAGCATCATGATTCCGGCGACAAAGGTGAATCCAAAGCGCACCAGAAAGCCGTTGAAGAGGACGTAGGCGAGGTCATTCAGCCAGTCGCGCCGAAACGTCCCCTGTTCCGGGTTCAGGGGGATCAGCCGCTCGAGGGGAATGAAGATGCAGGCAAGGACGAAGATCGCCGTGTAATCCATAGCGTTGTTCCGTTCCCCGTAGCCGCCTCGTGGTCTCATGCGATTTCCCTTCGGAACATGGCGAAAGTGAGGAAATCGAGGGCGTTCATTGAGGCTGGCGGGGAAACGTTGCGCGGGGCCCTCTGGAACTGTCGCGCAAAGGGAAACGGCATCGCAAATCTTGAAGGCACCGCGTTGGCCGGTGCTGCATCCCTTGATCCGGGCCGGGCCCGGGGCCCAGCCAAGGTTGCTGCTGCGAACTGCGGCGATGGCCCCGCCTGGATCCGGCAGAGGTGCATGGCGATGCAGGGCTCGTCGCCAAGGTGCGATCAGGGCGCATGTCCGGCGCGCAAGACACGGCGCATGTTCGCCGGCCAGATGCAGCAGAATCTGCCAAGCCGACACCTGTATCTCCTTGCCCGCCGCGCGTGAGCCGCTTAAACGGGTCAGCGGAGACGTGGCCGAGTGGCCGAAGGCACACCCCTGCTAAGGGTGCAGACGGGAAACCGTCTCGTGGGTTCGAATCCCATCGTCTCCGCCACTTGCC
>CAZVIS010000046.1:0-15149 GCA_964627355.1 uncultured Rhodobacterales bacterium | reverse complement strand
GCAGTTGCTTGCGGATGTCGAAGTTGCGCCCCTCGACCTTGGCCTGGGCCTTCTCGAGGCTTTTGTTCACCCACGGGTGAACGATCGACTCGCCTTCCTTCATCCCCAGCGTGGACAGGATCTTGTCCAGCCGGTCCGACCCGAAGATGCGCATCAGGTCATCTTCAAGGGACAGGAAAAAGGCCGATCGCCCCGGATCGCCCTGGCGGCCCGAGCGGCCGCGAAGCTGGTTGTCGATGCGGCGGCTTTCGTGCCGTTCGGTGCCAAGGACGAACAGGCCCCCGGCGGCCAGCACGCGTGCCTTTTCCTCGGCATGTTCCGCCTCGATCCGCGCGCGGACCTCGTCGGGGTGCAGGTGCGGGTCGGCGGCAATCGCCTCCATCACCTTCATCTCGACGTTGCCGCCAAGCTGGATGTCGGTGCCACGACCGGCCATGTTCGTCGCGATGGTCACGGCACCGAAACGGCCCGCGTCGGCGACGATCTGCGCCTCCTGCTCGTGCTGGCGGGCGTTGAGGACGTTGTGGGTGATCCCGGCCTGCTTCAGCATGCCCGACAGGAACTCCGATTTCTCGATGGACGTCGTGCCGACAAGGATCGGCTGCCCCTTCTCATGCGCCTCGCGGATCGCCTTGACGATGCCGTCGTATTTCTCACGGGCGGTGCGGAAGACTTCGTCGTGCGCATCGGCACGGGCAACGGGCTTGTTCGTCGGAACCTCGATCACGCCAAGGCCATAGATCTCACGGAATTCCTCGGCCTCGGTCGCGGCGGTGCCGGTCATCCCGGCGAGTTTCTCGTAGAGGCGGAAGTAATTCTGGAATGTCACGCTTGCCAGCGTCACGTTCTCGGGCTGGATCGAGACTCCCTCCTTGGCCTCGATGGCCTGGTGCAGGCCATCGGACAGCCGCCGCCCACGCATCATGCGGCCGGTGAATTCGTCGATCAGCATCACCTCGCCGTCGCGCACGATATATTGCTGGTCTTTCTGGAACAGCTTGTGCGCGCGCAGACCTTGGGTGATGTGGTGCACCAGCGTCGTGCTCTCGGGGTCATAAAGCGACTGCCCCTCGGGCAGCAGGCCAAGCTCGCTGACCCTCCGCTCGATAAACTCGTTGCCCTCTTCGGTGTAGGTCACGCTGCGGGTCTTTTCGTCGAGCTTGAAGTGCTCGGCCGTCAGTTCCGGGATAATGGCGTTGACCTTGACGTACAGCTCGCTCCGGTCCTGGCTGGGACCCGAGATGATGAGGGGCGTGCGCGCCTCGTCCACCAGGATCGAGTCCACCTCGTCCACGATGGCAAAGAAATGGCCGCGCTGGCTCATCTCTTCGATCGAGCCCTTCATGTTGTCGCGCAGATAGTCGAAGCCAAGCTCGTTGTTCGTGGCATAGGTGATGTCGGCGCGGTAGGCGGCCTTCTTCTCTGCATCGGGCTGGTAGGGATAGACGACGCCGACAGTCAGGCCGAGCGCGGTGTAGACCTTGCCCATCCATTCCGCGTCACGCTTGGCCAGATAGTCGTTGACGGTGACGATGTGCACGCCCTTGCCTGCCAGCGCATTCAGATAGGCGGGCAGCGTCGCCATCAGCGTCTTGCCCTCGCCCGTCTTCATTTCGGCGATATTGCCCTGATGCAGAAAGATGCCGCCCTTCAGCTGCACGTCAAAGGCGCGCAGGCCAAGAGCACGACGTGCCGCCTCGCGGCAGTTGGCGAATGCTTCGGGCAGCAGCGCATCAAGACTTTCGCCCGACTGCGCGCGCTTGGCCAGCGCCTCGGTCCGCGCCTTGATCCCGTCGTCGGTCAGCGCCTGAAACTCGGGCTCCAGCGCGTTGATCTGCGCGACCAGCGGGCGCACCGATTTCACCTTGCGGTCGTTCGGCGTTCCGAACACCTTTTTCGCGAGCGTACCGAGACCCAGCATGTTTTCTCCGTCGGGGACCCCGTCCACGCCAGGGAACCCTGACATGATCGTGTGAGGCTCTGGCCTTGCCCGCCTCCACCGCCTTGCCTAGAAGGACCGAAGAGGCGAAAAGGTGCCCCGTCTCACGCGACTTGCGCGATGTAAGGGGCGAGCGCGGCCAAGTCAACGCCGCGCGAACTGCGGCAGCAGCAAAGGAAGAACGGAATGCGGACGTCGATGATGGCAGGGGCAGCGGTCGCGCTGGCCGTTCTGGGGGTGGGTCTGCCCCTGTTTGCTCAGGAAACCGGGGCTCCGGCCACTGTGCCCGCTGCGGATCTCTCGGCCGATACTGTCGTGGCGACTGTGAACGGTACGGACATCACGCTGGGTCACATGATCGTGCTGCGCCAGACCCTGCCCGAACAGTACCAGACGCTGCCCGACGACGTCCTCTTCGCCGGTATTCTCGATCAACTGGTCCAACAGACGGTGCTCGAACAGTCCGTCGCCGCCACCCTTGGCAAGCGCGACACGCTCGCGCTGGAGAACGAGCGTCGCAGCTATCTCTCGGGCCTTGCGCTGCAGAAGGCGACCGAGGGCGCGGTGACGGACACAGCCCTGCAGGCCGCCTACGACGCTCGCTTCAAGGACGTACCGCCCCAGACCGAATACAACGCCAGCCACATTCTGGTCGACAGCGAAGAGAAGGCGAAAGAGCTCAAGGCCCAGATCGATGGCGGCGCCGACTTTGCCGAGCTTGCGCGCGAGAACTCGACAGACGGCGCGGCGGCCAACGGCGGCAGCCTCGGCTGGTTCGGCATGGGCATGATGGTCAAGCCCTTCGAGGATGCCGTGGTGGCGATGAAAGCCGGAGAGGTCGCGGGTCCGATCCAGACGCAATTCGGCTGGCACCTTGTCAAGCTGAACGAGACCCGCCCCGCCGCTGTGCCGACGCTGGATGAACTCCGCAACGAACTTGCGAGCGAGATCGAGCGGAACGCGATGGAGGTCCAGGTGGCCGACCTGACCGGGAAGGCAACCGTCACCCGCGCCGATGCAGGGATTGACCCGGCGGTACTCAAGGACCTAACGCTTCTCGACAAGTGATCCTCGGGGGGCGTGAATGGGCAAGACCGACTGGAAGGCGCGGGCCAAGGCCCTGAAGAAGGACCTCAAGAAGGCGCTGGCCGGGATCGCCCCCGATCCGGCGCCTGCTGCCCCCGCCAGGACCAAGGTCAAGCCCGTCTCGCCCCTCGCCCCCACGGGCGGCTTTCCCGTCCTTCCCCGCATCGCCGGGGCCGAATTCGCGGCGGTCGAGGCGGGGGTGCGTTACCAGAACCGCCGCGATGTCATGCTGGTCCGGCTGGCGCCCGGAACGGCGGTGGCGGGGGTCTTCACCCGCTCGGCCACCCGGGCGGGCTGCATCCGTGACTGCCAGTCGAAACTGGCGATGAAGGTCCCATCAGGCGCGGGCGCGGCCATCGTCGTGAACTCGGGCAATTCCAATGCCTTCACCGGGGCTGCCGGGGACCACGCGGTTGCGGCGATCTGTGAGGCCACGGCGCAGACCCTCGGCCTGCCGGCGAGCCGCGTGTTCACCTCCTCGACCGGCGTGATCGGCGAACCCCTGCCGTTCGAGCGGATCACTGCCAAGCTTCCCGACCTTGCCGCGCAACTGGCCGAAGATGGCATCGCCATGGCCGCGCAGGCGATCATGACGACCGACACTTTCCCCAAAGGCGCCGCCGCCACCGTGGACACCCCAGACGGACCGGTGCAGATCGCAGGCATTGCCAAAGGGTCGGGAATGATCGCCCCCGACATGGCGACGATGCTGGTCTATATCTTTACCGACGCGAAGATCCCGGCAGCCACCTTGCAAAAGATGCTCGCCCGCAACGTGGACGACACCTTCAACGCGATCACAGTGGACAGCGATACCTCGACCTCGGACGCGCTGCTGCTCTGCGCCACGGGCAGAGGGCCGGCGGTCACCGGCAAAGCCGCCAAGTCCTTTGAGGCGGCGCTGCACGGGGTGATGCAGAACCTCGCCCAACAGGTCATCCGCGACGGCGAGGGCGCCACGAAATTCGTCGAGATCCGCCTGACCGGGGCCGCGAGCGCCGAAGATGCGCACCGCGCCGCCATGGCCATCGCGAACTCCCCCCTCGTCAAGACGGCCATCGCGGGACAGGACCCGAACTGGGGCCGCATCGTCGCCGCCATCGGCAAATCGGGCGCCGAGGCAGACCGCGACCGCCTGACCATTCGATTTGGCGACATTCTTGTGGCGACGAACGGCTTTCGCAATCCGGATTACCGTGAAGAGGACGGCGCGGCCTACATGCAACAGCCCGAACTGGTGATCGGCGTCGATCTCGGCCTTGGCACCGCGGCCCGCACCGTGTGGACCTGCGACATGACGCACCGCTACATCGACATCAACGCGGACTACCGCTCCTGACGTTCATCTTGGCAGAAGTATCCCACGGGGGTGCTGGGGGTGTGAAACCCCCGCTTCTGCGCCCGCCACCAGGAGAACCGCATGAAGCTGATCCTTGTCTCCGCCGTGGCCCTGATCGACCGTGACGGCCGCGTCCTCCTGGCACAGCGCCCGCCGGGCAAGTCCATGGCGGGCCTATGGGAATTCCCCGGCGGCAAGGTCGAACCGGGCGAGACGCCCGAGGCTGCGCTGGTGCGCGAGTTGCACGAGGAACTGGGCATCGACACCTGGACAAGCTGCCTTGCCCCGCTGACCTTCGCCAGCCATGCCTATCCCGATTTCCACCTGCTGATGCCGCTTTTCGCTTGCCGCAAATGGCAGGGGACCGTCACCCCGCGCGAGGGGCAGACGCTCGCCTGGGTTCGCCCGCAGGCACTGCGGGACTACCCCATGCCGCCCGCCGACCTGCCGCTTATTCCCGTGCTGCGGGAGTGGTTGTAACAGTTCTTCGCGGCATGCGTGGAAATTTAGCATAGTTTTGTAGTTTTAGATGGATTTACGACAGCATTAGGATAGTTTTATGTCCATGCGGGTAGGGAGTGGCCCGAGGGGGAAGATAGATGCTGCGCACAATCTCATTGGGAAGCTGCGTTTCGGTCCAGGGTCTGGTGATTGGCCAGCAGGCCGATGGCAAGCTGGTGATTCGTGTGGACGAAAAGACCTTCGTCGGCTACCCGGTCAGCAGTGCCAAGCCTGCGATGCCTTCGGCCCGTCTGGCCTGACCTCACTGTATTCCTTTAGTATGAAAAAGCCGGGCGCAGGGCCCGGCTTTGTCGTCTACGTCGGTCCGATTACAGCAGCTTGCGCTGCACCTCCTCGCGCTCGAAGATCTCGATGACGTCGTTTTCGCGGATATCCTCGTAGTTCTCGAAGGCCATCCCGCATTCCTGGCCCGAGATGACTTCCTTCACCTCGTCCTTGAAACGCTTGAGCGTCTTCAGCGTGCCCTCGTGGATCACCACGTTGTCACGCAGCAGACGCACACCCGCCGACCGGCGCGCCACGCCCTCGGTTACAAGGCAACCCGCCACCTGACCCACGCCCGACACCTTGAAGACCTGAAGGATCTTCGCATAGCCGATGAAGGTCTCGCGCACTTCCGCCTTGAGCAGGCCCGAGGCTGCCGCCTTGATGTCGTCCACCAGGTCATAAATGATCGAGTAGTAGCGGACCTCGACCCCCTTCTGCGCGGCACTCTGCCGTGCGCTGGCATTGGCGCGCACGTTGAAGCCGATGATCGGCGCCTTGGACGCCTCGGCCAGGCTGACGTCCGAATCGGTGATGGCGCCGACGCCCGAATGCAGCACGCGGACGCGCACCTCTTCGTTGCCGATCTTCTCCATCGCCTGCACGATCGCCTCGGCCGACCCCTGAACGTCGGCCTTCACGAGAATCGGCAGTTCGGTCACCGACTGGTCGGCCTTGGCCTTGGCCATCAGCTGTTCCAGCGTGGTCGAAGCCCCTGCCGCCGCACGTTTGTCCTTGGCCGCGTTCTCGCGGTACAGCGCGATCTCGCGCGCCTGCGCCTCGGTCTCAACCACGTTCAGCGTGTCGCCGGCCTGCGGTGTGCCGTTCAGGCCCAGAACCTCGACCGGAACCGAGGGACCGGCGGTGGTCACCGTCTCGCCCTTGTCGTTGATGAGGGCGCGGACCTTGCCCCACTGCTCGCCCACGACGAAGATGTCGCCCTTCTTGAGCGTGCCGTGCTGGACCAGAACCGTGGCCACCGGACCGCGACCCACGTCGAGCTTGGCTTCGATCACCGCGCCCTGCGCCTGACGCTCGGGGTTGGCCTTGAGTTCCAGGATTTCGGCCTGCAGAGCAATTGCCTCGAGCAGGTCGTCAAGGCCCCGGCCCGTCTTGGCCGACACCTCGACATCCTGCACGTCGCCCGACATCGCTTCGACTACGACCTCGTGCTGCAGAAGGTCGGTCCGCACCTTTTGCGGATCGGCCTCATGCTTGTCGATCTTGTTGATCGCGACGATCATCGGCACCTTGGCTGCCTTGGCGTGGTTGATCGCCTCGACCGTCTGGGGCATCACGGCGTCATCCGCCGCCACCACCAGCACCACGATGTCCGTCACGTTCGCCCCGCGCGCGCGCATCGAGGTAAAGGCCGCGTGGCCCGGCGTGTCGAGGAAGGTCAGCATCTGGCCGCCATCAGTTTTGACCTGATAGGCGCCAATGTGCTGCGTGATGCCGCCCGCTTCGCCCGATACCACGCTGGTCTTGCGGATCGCATCGAGAAGGCTGGTCTTGCCGTGATCGACGTGCCCCATGATCGTCACGATCGGGGGCCGCGGCCGAAGGTTCTCGGTCGTGTCCTTGACCGTATCGATCACCTGCTCCACGTCGGCGTCTGACACGCGCACGGCACGGTGACCGAACTCTTCGATGATGAGTTCTGCAGTGTCGGCATCGATGGTCTGGTTCACCGTCACCATCATGCCCATCTTCATCAGGCTCTTGACCACGTCGCCCGCGCGTTCCGCCATGCGGTTTGCAAGCTCGGAAACAACAATCGCCTCGGGCAGCTGTACGTCGCGTACCTGCTTTTCGGGTTTGGCGCCAAAGCCCATGGCCTTGGCCCGTGCTTTCTCCTGCTTGCGCTTCATCGCGGCAAGGCTGCGCGTGCGCCCGCCCTCGCCGGACAGCGCCTCGTTCAGGGTCAGCTTGCCGGTGCGGCGGCCCTCGTCGCCTTTGGCCTTGGCGGTACGTTCACGTTCGGCGTCGCGTTCGCGATCGGTCTTGCGCGGGCTGAGCGGGGGCTTGGCCGAGGCCGGGCCACGCGGAGCGGAATCGTCCGAGGTAACAGGCTTGGCGTTGTCAGCCGAGGGCTTGCGTGCCTCTTCGGTCTTGCGTTGTGCCGCTTCGGCCTCGGCGGCCTTGGCACGCTCTTCCTCGATGACCTTCAGCTTGGCGGCCATCTCGCGTTCACGCTCTTCGCGCTCCTTGGCCTCGATCTCCTCGCGCTTGCGCTGACGCTCTTCCTCGCGCTGACGCTCTTCGTCGGCGCGGCGGGCGTTGTCGTCGGCCTCGCGTGCCTTGGCTGCGCGCAGCGCGGCCAGACGCCGCTCCATCTCGGCATCGGAGATTCCGGCCGGGCGTTTCGAGGGGTCACCCAGATGCGGGGCATTGGTGATGCCCGATCCCGGGGTTCCGGGTTTTTGCGGCACCACCACGCGCTTGCGTTTGGTCTCGACCACGACGCTCTTGGTCCGGCCATGGCTGAAGCTTTGCTTCACCTGTCCGGGACGCGGCGCGCCGCCGCCAAGGCCGAGGGGTTTCTTGCCGTCCGTATCGCTCATGCGTTCTTCGTATCCTTCTCGGCGGTCCCGCCGCCGTCCCGCTTGCCGTGCACATCCCGTCTCTCTGGGCGCAGGCCGGCAAGCCTCGCGGCTTCCTCTACAACACGTGTGGTGAGTCCGCCAGCCGCAAGCGCGCCGTGTATCGCACGTTCACGTCCGAAGGACAAACCCATTTCCCCGGCTGTCAGACAGCCGATGAAGCTGGCCTCTCCCCCAGGCGGATGCAGCCGCGAGGCTTCGCGCGGCGACCCGTCGCTGGCCTGGATAAGCACCCTTGCGTGTCCCTTCACAAGCCAGTCCTTTACCTTCTCGAACCCCGTCACGGCATCGCCCGCCTTGCGTGCCATGGACAGCAGGTCCGTGACCCGCCGCAGAAGCAGCGCCTCGACCAGATCGGCCAGCCCCTCGGGCGCCTTGACCGGCTTCTTCGCCGCACGGGCAAAGAGGCCCTTCTTGGCCGCCTTTTCGATCGCCGCCCGGTCGGCAACGACATATATGCCTCGGCCCGGCAGGCGGCCCAGAACATCCGGAACCACCTCGCCCTCCGGGCCTACAGAAAACCGCACCAGCCCGGCCTTGGGCTGGCTCTCTCCGGTGACGATGCAGCGGCGTTCCGGGTCCTCGCGCACCTTATCGCGCCCTCCGCGTGTCATCGGGGATGCAGGCCCTTCGGTCAGGCCTGCTCCTCCTCTTCGGCGTCCGCGGCTTCCGCATCGGGATCCACATAGTCATCCATCGCCGTCGGATCCACCCAGCCGAGAAGGACCCGCGCCGTCATCACCAGATGCTGCGCCTCTTCCAGGCTCATCTCGAACTTCTCGAGCACGCCTTCGTCCTTCTTGCGCTGGCCATTCTCGGTGGTCCATCCGCCAGCCAGTTCCCAGTCGGCGCAGGTGGCGAAGTCTTCCAGCGTCTTGATGCCATCCTTGGCCAGTGCTTCGAGCATCTGCGGCGTCAGCCCCTCGAAGTTGATGAGGCTGTCGTCCACGCCAAGCGCACGGGCCGACTCAAGCGCCTTGCGGTTCTGCTCTTCCAGGTACTCCTGCGCGCGAGTCTGCAATTCGCCCGCCGTGCCCTCGTCAAAGCCGTCGATGGACAAAAGCTCGTCGATCTCGACATAGGCGACTTCTTCCAGGTTCGTGAACCCTTCGGAAACCAAGAGCTGCGCCATCATCTCGTCGATGTCGAGCGTGTCCATGAAAAGCTTCGTCCGTTCGGCAAACTCGGCCTGGCGGCGGGCGCTTTCGTCCGCTTCGGTCATGATGTCGATGTCGAGGCCGGTCAGCTGGCTGGCGAGCCGGACGTTCTGCCCGCGCCGCCCGATGGCGAGCGACAGTTGTGCATCCGGCACCACGACCTCGATCTTGCCGCCCTCTTCGTCGAAGACGACCTTCGACACTTCGGCCGGCTGCAGAGCGTTCACAAGGAAGGTCGCGATGTCGCCGTTCCACGGAATGATGTCGATCTTTTCGCCCTGCAGCTCGTTCACCACGGCCTGCACGCGGGAACCGCGCATACCCACACACGCGCCCACCGGGTCGATCGAGTTGTCATAGCTGATGACGGCGATCTTCGCGCGGCTGCCCGGGTCGCGGGCCACAGCCTTGATCTCGATGATGTTGTCGTAGATTTCGGGCACTTCCATCTTGAACAGCTCGGCCATGAACTGCGGATCGGTGCGCGACAGGAACACCTGCGGCCCCCGCGCCTCGCGCCGCACGTCCTTGATGTAGCTGCGGATCCGGTCGCCGGTCTTGTAGCTTTCGCGGGGCAGCTTCTCGTTGCGGCGCAGGATCGCCTCGCCCCGGCCGATGTCCACGATAAGGTTGCCGTATTCCTCGCGCTTGACCACGCCGTTGATGATGGTGCCCTTGCGGTCCTTGAACTCCTCGAACTGGCGGTCACGTTCGGCTTCGCGCACCTTTTGCAGGATGACCTGCTTGGCCGATTGCGCGGCGATCCGGCCAAGGTCCACCGGGGGAACCTCGTCGGTGATTTCGGTCCCGATCACGGCGTCGGGCTTCAGCGCCTGCGCCTGCTTGACCGTCATCTGCGCGTGGTGATTCTCCAGCGCCTCGTCCTCGACCACCGTCCGCACTCGAGTGAACGTCGCGCGCCCCGTCTTGCGGTCGATCTTCACGCGGATGTCAAGCTCCGATCCGTAGCGCGACTTCGCGGCCCGGGCGAGGCTTTCCTCCATCGCCTGGATCACCAGGTCGGGGTCGATCATCTTCTCGCGCGCGACCGCCTCGGCGGTCTGAAGAAGCTCTAGCTGGTTGGCCGAAGTAATCGCCATGGGTCGCTCCTAGTGTTTCACGGGTTCGGGCGCGTCGTCGTCGCCCTCTTCGGTCTCGATGACCTCGTCGAATTTCGTGGTGTCCACGCCGGACGCCTTCTTCTGGCGCAGCATCTCGGCGATCAGCTCGTCGGTCAGGATCAGCTTGGCGTCGGACAGCCAGTCGAACTTCAGGCCGATGGTCAGGGTCTCGGCCCCCTCCTCGATCTCGATCAGCACTTCGTCTTCCTCGGTCCCCGCGAGCGTGCCCTTGAAGCGGCGGCGCCCGTCGATCAGTTCACCCGTCTCGATCCGCGCCTCCCAGCCCTTCCAAGTCTCGAAGTCCTTGAAGCGGGTCAGCGGGCGGTCGATCCCGGGCGAGGAGACCTCGAGGATATAGTTGTCCTCGAGCGGATCCTCGACGTCGAGCACGGCGGAAACGGCAGTCGAGATGCGCGCGCAGTCATCCACCTCGATCCCGCCTTCGGGCCGGTCGGCCATGATCTGCAAGGTGCGTGTGCGGCCCCCCATCAGGCGGATGCGCACCAGTTCGAACCCCATCCCCTCGATGGTGGGGGTCAGGATCTCGGCCAGGCGCTGGTCGATGGCGGTCTTGGCGATCAGATCTGTCATGGGGATGCCCCAGAAATGCAAAACGGGCCCGAGGGGCCCGCGCGGTTCCTCGTTGGTGCCGGGTTTGGACGCCGGCACCGATCTTGAGAGGCATATAGGCGAGGGCCCGTCGCGCTGCAAGCCGCGATTTGCGGGACACGCGCGACAGACCCACAGGGGCGGGCCACCCATGCGGCGGCTCGCCCCCCGCAGTGCTGCCCGGGCAGGCTGGTCGAGGGACCGCGCGGCCTGAAAGCGCGCTCATCAGCCGCGGGCCGAACAGAATTGCCGCGCCCGTCATCCAGGACAGGATGTCACCGATGAACATCAGCCATGCGCCCACCAGTGCGTCGTGCACGGCCCAGACGGTGCAGCCTGCCAGGATCAGCCCGCGCAGCCTGACCACATCGCGGCACATGCGGCCGCTTGCGATCAGCGCCATCGCCAGCGCCGCCAGCAGCGTGACCGGCCCCGTCCAGAACCAGAGCGCCGCCGCGACCATCGCCGGAATGAGCGCGTATCCAGCGCGGTCGAGCACCCGCCACCGGCAGGCACCAAGGGCCGCCAGCGCCTGCAACCCGCCAAGGCACGAAATGACCGCCGCCCCGGTCAGCCCAAGCAGCCAGAAATGCGTGGCAAAGGCCACGCCCACCAGGGTCTGCATCGTCAGGATCGCATCGCGAGTCCTGCAGAACGGACAGATCGCCAGCAGGATGACGCCTGCCAAGACGCTGATCGTCTCGGCGTCGAGGGCGAGAGAGACAACCGGCATCAGAACCTCCGTCGGCCATAGAGGTCGTCGCGCGTCAGGCCGACATCGTGGAGATGTTCGTCAGACAGGGCATGCAGATGACGCATGTCGCGGCGGATCCTCCGTGCCTCGGCCAGCCGGGCGATCTGCCGCCGCAGCCACGAGGGGCCGCCGCGCCGGGGTGGCCCGCCGAGGTCGCCAAACAGCGCATGAAGGGATTCGGGGGTATGAAATTGCATTGTCGGTTTCC
Source organism: uncultured Rhodobacterales bacterium (assembly GCA_964627355.1). Taxonomy (GTDB): domain Bacteria; phylum Pseudomonadota; class Alphaproteobacteria; order Rhodobacterales; family Rhodobacteraceae; genus JBBQXK01. The sequence continues at coordinate 3,547 of CAZVIS010000046.1, read as the reverse complement.
TTTGCCGGTTCATTGCGGATCGTCAGGCGCCAGGCGCCCCGATGGCATGCAAGTACCCCGCCCCCTCCGGCGGCGCTTGGAGCGGGCCTGCGGGAAGTCTGGAGATCTCATGGAGATTCCCGTGCATTTCCCGCCAGATCGGGTTTAATTCCAGAGGGAACGGCGTGGATGGATGGGGATGATCTACCGCTTTGCGGAGTACAGGCTTGATGCGGACCGCAAGGCTCTGTTCCGCGGTGACGATCCCGTGCCGGTCGAACCGCAGGTCTTTGACCTGATCCGCCTGCTGGCCGACCGACGCGGTGCCCTTGTCAGCCATGACGAGATCTTTGCCGAGGTCTGGCGCGGCCGCATCGTCTCGGACTCGGCACTGTCCAGCCGCATCAAGGCCGCACGTCAGGCCCTGGGCGACACCGGCACCGCGCAGCAGATGATCGAGACGCGGCACGGGCGGGGTTTTCGCCTTGTCCCCGATGTGACGGTCGAGGGCGCCGCTGCCCCTTTGGCAGCCCCTGGACGCCCGGTCCCCACGATTGCTGTCCTGCCCTTCGACCCCTTCACCGAGGGGCCGGAGACCGCCCTGCTTGCGGATGGCCTGACGGAAGAGATCATCACCGGCCTCGCCCGGTTCCGCCTGTTCCCGGTGCTTTCGCGCAACTCGACCTTCGCCTACAAGGGGCAGGCCCGCGACATCCGCCAGATCGGCCGGGAACTGGGGGCTGACTACATCATCGAGGGCAGCGTGATGCGCGCGCAGGGGCGCATCCGCGTGCAAGTGCAGCTGATCGAGGCCGCGACGGGGCTGCACCTGTGGGCCGACCGCCCCGAGGCCGCCGAGGGCGACATGTTTGCCCTCTTCGACACGATCTGCACCCGCGTCGCCGGGGCGATCCAGCCCGAACTCCTGCATGCCGAGCAGCACCGGGCGGCCCGCGTGACCCCGTCAAGTCAGACGGCCTGGCAGAAATGGGTGCAGGCACAGGCCGTGATGATGACCCCGTCGAAACAGCAGAACGCCCGCGCGCGCACCCTGCTGGCCGAGGCCGTGGCGCTGGAGCCAGACTCGGCACGGCTGCATTCCGCGCTGGCGGTGACGCATCTGTGGGATGTGCTGTTCTTCTGGTCCGAGAATCCGCCCGCCTCGATGCAGGCTTCGCTGGCCTCTGCCGCACGTGCGGGCGAACATGCGCAGTCCGACGCCTGGACGCTGGCCGCGCTTGGCGGATGCCGCCTTGTGCTGAGGGACCACGCCGGGGCGCTGTCGCTGCTGCGAGAGGCGGTGATCGCCGACCCGAACTCCTCGCTTGCCCGGGGCACGCTGGCGCTGGCGCTGGCCTTTGACGGCCAGGCTGAGGCGGCGATTGACGCGGCGGTCCAGGCCGACCGGCTCAGCCCGCATGACCGCCGCGCGGCGCTGTGGGCGAACGCCCGGGGGATTGCGGCCGTGCGCCTGGGGGATTTCGCGACCGTCCTTTCCGAAGGCCAGCGCATCGCACGACTATACCCCGACTATCCCTCGGGCCAGCGGCTGATCGCGGCGGGCGCGGCCCGTCTGGGCCAGATCGACGTCGCGTCCCGCGCGGTGGCGCATATCAAGGCGATCCTGCCCAACTACCGCGTCTCGGCAGCGATCGCCTCGCTGCCCTTCCGCCTGCCCGACCATGCGCAGGCCTATGGCGACGCGCTGATCGCGGCAGGCCTGCCGCCGTGATCTATTCGCCGTAGGGCACCCAGACCGTCTTGACCTCGACCGCATGGGCAAGCACCGCCCGCCCCTCGAAACCGGCCCAGTCCGTCACGCGCCCGTTATTGACCCAGGTGCGCTTGACGTTCCCCGCCGCTTCCCGCTCCACCACTGCCGACAGGTCGCTGGACGAGAAACACCAGACGGCATCGACGTCCAGATGGCTCGCCAGCGGCTTGGCCAGTTCGGCATGCGACCCGGTGACGATGTTCACGACCCCGTCCGGCAGGTCCGAGGTGTCGAACACCTGATAAAGGTCCGTCGCAGCCAGTGGGTAAGCCTCCGAAGGGACCACGACACAGGTATTTCCCATCGCAATCAGCGGCGCCATCAGCGAGACCAGCCCCAGCAAGGGCGCCTCATCCGGGCAGATCGCGCCCACCACGCCAAGGGGCTCGTTCATGGCCAGCGCGATCCCTCGGATCGGCACCGCCTTGGCCGCCCCGTCCAGCTTGTCCGCCCAGGCGGCATAGGCAAACAGGCGGCGGATGCTCGCCTCGACCTCCGCCTCGCCCGGTTTGCCTGTCATCGCGCGCAGGCGGCCTGCGAATTCCGGCGCGCGGGCGGACAGGTTCTCGGCGATATAGTAGATCACCTGCGCGCGGTTCCAGGCGGTGGCCCTGGCCCAACCTTTCGCCGCATGCGCCGCCTCTACCGCATTGCGGATGTCCTTGCGGTTGCCAAGGCCGGTGTGTCCAAGCAGCGCCCCCTTCGGTCCCCAGACAGCACGGCTGTAGCCCCCATCGGGCCGCACCTGCTTGCCGCCGACATAGAGCTTCGCCGTCCGGTCGATCCCCAATACCACCGCCTCTCGAGGCGCGGCCACCGCCTCGACCTTGCGCAGGGCCTTCGCCGTCCCGGCAGGCTTCAGATAGGCCATCAGCCCTTCCCACCCGCCTTCCCGCCCAAAGCCAGACTCCCGCACCCCCCCGAACCCTGCCGCTGCGTCAAACAGGTTGGTCGCATTCACCCAGACCACCCCGGCCCGCAGCTTCGGCGCCACATCCAGCGCCAGGTTCACATTCTCGGTCCACAGGGTCGCCGCCAACCCATAGCGCGAGTTGTTGGCAAGACTCACCGCCTCTTCCGGCGTGCGGAAGGTCATCGACACCAGCACCGGCCCGAAGATCTCGTCCTGCATCAGGCGGCTTGCCGTCGAAAGGCCGGTAATCAGCGTCGGCGGGTAGTAGCAGCCCGCAGGCATCGCACAGGCAGCCCGATAGACCTCGCCCTCGGTGTTCCCGTCCACCATCGCCGTGATCGCGGCCAGCTGCACCGGATCGACCACCGCGCCCACGTCGATGCACTTGTCCAAGGGGTCGCCCACGCGCAACCCATCCATCCGCCGCTTCAGTCGACGATGAAACTCCTCCGCCACACCCTCCTGCACCAACAGCCGCGAGCCCGCACAGCACACCTGCCCGCCGTTGAACCAGATCGCATCGACCAGCCCCTCGACGGCCGAGTCCAGATCGGCATCCTCAAAGACGATGTAGGGCGACTTCCCTCCCAGCTCCAAGGTCAGCGCCTTGCCCGTCCCCGCCGTCGCCGCCCGGATCTTCTTGCCGACCTCGGTGGACCCGGTGAAGGCCACCTTGTCCACCGGCGCCGCCACCAGCGCCGCCCCCGTTGCCCCGTCGCCCGTGACGATGTTCAGCACGCCTTTGGGAAGCCCCGCCTCGCGGCTCAGCTCTGCAAACAGCAGCGCCGTCAGCGGCGTGTATTCCGCAGGCTTCAGCACCACCGTGTTCCCGGCGGCAAGGGCGGGCGCCACCTTCCACGCCAGCATCAACAGCGGGAAGT
>CAZVIS010000045.1:0-15554 GCA_964627355.1 uncultured Rhodobacterales bacterium | reverse complement strand
CGGGCAGGCGCTTCTCGCCCGCCCAGGCAGGCGCTGGCCTCCGTCGTGCTTGGGGAGAGGGTCAGCCTGAACCGTGGTCGCGTCGGGCGGGGAAACGCAGTGCGTTTCCTTGTCCACCCGAGCCGAACGGCAGAACCGTCACAGCACACAGAGCGTGCGCATTCGTTACCGAAACGTTAAATCGACCTTGTAACCTCTTGATTCTACTCACCCGGATCATGTCGCACGTGTGGACAGACCCTCAGAGTAGCGCCTTCGCCCTGGCCGCCACGTTCCCCGCCGAAATCCCGAACTCGGCATAGAGCCGCTCCGCCGGGGCCGAGGCGCCGAAGGACGACATGCCGACGAAATCCGCCTTGCCCGACCGCCCGCCCTCTCCCAAGAGCCAGCGGTCCCAACCCTGCCGCACCCCGGCCTCAACCGCTACGCGGACCGGTCCCGGGGGCAGCACCTTGCGCCGCCAGGCATCGTCCTGCCCGGCAAACAGCTCCATCGACGGCATCGACACGACGCGCGTCCCGATCCCCTCACCCTCCAGCGCCTCGCGGGCTTTCAGCGCGATCTCGACCTCGGACCCGGTGGCAATCAGGATGACCTGACGCTTCCCCGTCGCCTCGGCCAGAACATAGGCGCCCCGCGCGACCATGTTCTGCCGCCCCGCCTCGGTCCGCACCGCAGGCAGGTTCTGGCGGGACAGGGACAAGACGGTGGGGGTAAGGGTTTGCGTCAGCGCGACCTCCCACGCCTCCGCCGTCTCGACCATATCCGCAGGCCGGATCACCAGCGTGTTCGGCGTGGCCCGGCTGATCGCCAGATGCTCGACCGGCTGGTGGGTGGGCCCATCCTCGCCCAGACCGATCGAATCATGCGTCATCACATAGACAACCGGGATCCCCATCAGCGCCGAGAGGCGCATCGAGGGGCGGGCATAGTCGGTGAAGCACATGAAGGTGCCGCCATAGGGCCGCACCCCCCCATGCAGCGCCATCCCGTTCATCGCCGCCGCCATGCCGTGCTCGCGGATGCCGTAGTGGAGGTAGCGGCCCTTCCGATCCTCGGGCGTGAAGATGCCCAGATCGGCGGTCTTGGTGTTGTTGGACCCGGTAAGGTCTGCCGAGCCGCCGAAGGTTTCCAGGAAGATCGGGTTCACTGCCTTCAGCACCGCCTCCGACGACGCCCGGGTGGCAAGCTTCGGCTTTTTCTCCACCGCCTCCGCCTTCACGGCGCGGATCGCCCCGGCCAGTTTCTTCGGCGCCTCGCCCGAGAAAGCGCGGGTAAACGCCGCCTGCTTGCCCGGGGGCAGGGCGGCCAGCCGCCCCTCCCACGCTGCCCGCACTGCTGCTCCGCGCGCGCCCACGGCGGCCCATGCGGCCCTCACATCGTCGGGGATCGTGAAGGCCGGGTAGTCCCAGCCGTAAAGCGCCTTGGTGTCCGCGATCAGCTTGGCATCGGTCAGCGCCCCATGCCCCTTGGCCGTATCCTGCGCCGAGGATCCCAAGGCGATGTGGGTGGTGCAGACAATCAGCTGCGGGCGCGTCGCAGCCTTGGCCGCCACCATCGCCGCATCGATGCTTTCCGGATCATGCCCGTCGCATTCGAAGATGTCCCAGCCACTCGCCGAGAACCGCGCCTTCTGGTCGGTCGCGTCGGCAATCGAGACCTTGCCGTCGATGGTGATCCCATTGTTGTCCCAGAGCACCGTCAGATGAGACAGCCGCTGCCGCCCGGCCAGCGCGATGGCCTCCTGGCTGACCCCTTCCATCAGGCAGCCGTCGCCCGCAATGACCCAGGTCCGGTGGTTCATCACCTTGGACCCGAACCGCGCTCGCAGATGCTCTTCCGCAATCGCAAAGCCAACCGAGTTCGCCAGACCCTGACCCAGGGGCCCCGTCGTCGTCTCGATCCCCGTGGCGTGCCCGTATTCCGGATGCCCCGCCGTGATCGCGCCCCACTGACGGAAGTCCTTGATCTGCTGCAGCGTCATGTCGGCATAGCCCGTCAGGTGCAGCAGCGAGTAAAGCAGCATCGAGCCATGCCCCGCCGACAGGATGAAGCGGTCGCGGTCGGGCCAGTTCGGCGCGGTCGGGTCAAAGGTCAGATGCTTGGCGAACAGCACCGTCGCCACATCCGCCATCCCCATCGGCATCCCCGAATGCCCTGAATTCGCCGCCGCCACGGCGTCCAGCGTCAGGGTTCGGATCGCGCAGGCCATGCGCCAGTGCTGGGGGTGCTCGGCACGCAGGGTGGCGATGTCCACGGGGGGTCTCCTTCACGGCAGGGGGATCGCGGGGTGCATAGCAGCCGGAACCGGCCAAGTTCAAGCATGCCGGGACATATCCTGGATTTTGCGGCTTGCGATGCGGGGGCGGGGGTGGCAGCGTGGGGGCAATAAGGGGAAGGAAACCCATGCAGGACAACGCCGACATTTCCGCGCTTGAGACCCGCATCACCGCCGCTTTCGAGCGTATCGGCAAGGGCCTCGACCGTATCGTCCCCCCCGCCGACGACGAGGGCCTGCGCGCCGAGCTTGCCGTCGAGCGTGAGGCGAACGCACAGCTGACCGAACGCCTGCGCGCCGTCAAAGAGCGCGAGGGCCAGGCCCGCGCGGCGCTTGAGGCGCGGGTGGAGGACCTGACCCGCCAGCTCGACACGCAGGGGATCGAGCTTCACCGCCTGAAGAAAACCGTGGTGCAACTGCGCGAGACGTTGCGCGCCCAGGCCGACGCCATGCAGGAGGGCACGACCGAGGCGCATCTCATCAACCGCGCGATGCTGTCGGAACTCGAGGCGCTGCGCGCCCTGCGCCAGACCGAGGCGACCGAGATCGACGCGATCCTGACCGAACTCGCCCCCCTGATTGCCGATGCCGAGAAGGAGACCCGCGATGCCTGAGATCGAGGTTCCCATCGGTGGCCGGACCTTCCGCGTCGCCTGCCAGGACGGTGAGGAGCATTTCCTGCGTGCCGCCGCCCAAATGCTGGACACCGAGGCGCAGACGCTGCTGACCCAGCTTGGCCGCCTGCCCGAGGCGCGGATGCTTCTGATGGCCGGGCTGATGCTCGCCGACCGGACGGCTGCGGTGGATGACGAGTTGCGGGTGCTGCGGGCGAAACTGGCAGAACTGGAGGGCAAACCGCCAGTGTCGCGGCCCGAGGCGGTGATCCCGCCCGCGATCGTCGAAACGCTCGCCGAACTTGCCGCGCGGGCCGAGGCGATGGCGGCGATGGTCGAGGAACGCGCAGCGGGCTAGGCGCGTTGCCCCCGGGTGCGAAGGGAGGCTGCGATGTATGTGGACGGATTTCTGGTGCCGGTCCTGCGCGACCGGCTGGACGACTACCTGAAACTGGCGACCGAGGCGGGCCGGATCTGGCTCGAGCATGGCGCGCTGTCGGTGGTGGAGGCGATGGGGGACGATGTGCCCGATGGGGTGCACACGTCCTTTCCGATGGCGGTGAAGCTGGAACCGGGAGAGGTGGTGTTCTTTTCCTGGATTACCTACCGCGACCGCGCCCACCGGGACGAGGTCAACGCCAAGGTCATCGCCGATCCGCGCATGAACTGGGACCTCTCAAAACCCCAGCCGATGAACCCCCAGCGGATGATCTGGGGCGGCTTCGTTCCGAAGGTGACGCTGAGCGCGTGACCTCAGGCGTTGGCCGCGCGGATCGCCTCGGCCTTCTCGCGGTCGTACTGGACGCCCTTGGCCTCGAAGAGCTGGTCGAGTTCCCCGGACAGCGTCATCTCGGTGACGATGTCGCAGCCGCCCACGAACTCGCCCTTGACGTAAAGCTGCGGGATTGTCGGCCAGTCGGAGAAGTCCTTGATCCCCTGCCGGATCTCGGCATCGGCCAGCACGTTCACATCGGCGAACTCGACCCCCATGTAATTCAGCACCCCCGCCACGCGCGAGGAAAACCCGCACTGCGGCATCATCTTGGTGCCCTTCATGAAGAGGACGACATCGTTCTTGGTGATCGTGTCGCGGATAGTGTCTTCGGCGCTCATCGCTTGGTCCTTCCGTTTCGGGGTCTGGCGGTCACGCGCACCCGCGCCCGCCGGGGGCCTCCCGGCCCATCATCGTCGTCATCTCTCGGTCGCGTCAGCAGGACGGCAGCGACAGCCACGGCAACCAAGGCGATCCAAAGCATCATTCGGGCGCCTTCGTCGTCAGGGCCAGCGCGTGCAACTCGCCATGCGCGCCGTCCATCTTGCCCTTGAGGCTGGCATAGACCGCGCGCTGCTGCTGCACCCGGTTCATGCCCTTGAAGCTTTCGTCGATCACCTCGGCCGCCCAATGGTTCCCGTCGCCCGCGAGATCCGTGATCGTGATACGAGCCTGCGGGAAGCTCGCGCGGATCAGGTTCTCGATGTCACGGGCTTCCATGGCCATGGGCGGGTCCTTCTGTCGCTGGCTGAATCTAGGACGCCAGCGCCGCACCTGCAAGCGGCTGCCGTTCATCTTGGCCCAAGTATCCCGGGGGGAGGGCCGCTTGCGGACCGGGGGGCTGGCCCCCCTATACGCCCACAGCCCGGGCAAAGGCGAACCGGTAGAGCGCCGACAGATCCGCCATCGCCCGCGAAGCGCCGCCGATCACCACATCGTCCCCGCCGAAGGTCAGCACCTGCGTCACCGGAACCCCCGCGGCCGCTCCGGCCTCGATCGCCTCGACCGCTTCCTCGGGCATCACGGCGATCAGGTAGCGGGCCTGATCCTCGCCAAACAGGGCAGGCAGGCCCGAGAAGGCGAAGGTGACGCCGACGCCCGCGCCCTCGGCCATCTCGAAGGCGGCGAGCGCGAGGCCGCCGTCCGAGAGGTCTGCGCAGGCGTGGATGTGGCGGCGCTGTGACAGCAGGAAATGGCCGTTCCGCCGCTCGGTTTCCAGATCCACGGGTGGGGCGTCGCCCGCCTCGATTCCATGTTCTGCAAGCAGGGCGGACTGGCCAAGGTGGCCGTGCGTCTCGCCGATCAAGAGGCCGACCATCCCGGCGACGGGACGTCCGGCGATCATGTCGCGCGTATGGGCCAGAAGGCCCACGCCGCCGATGGTGGGGGTGGGCAGGATCGGGGTGCCGTCCGTCTCGTTGTAAAGACTCACATTCCCCGACACGATGGGGAAGTCGAGCGCGCGGCAGGCGGCGCCGATCCCTTCGATGGCGCCAACGAGTTGCCCCATGATCTCGGGCTTTTCGGGGTTGCCGAAGTTGAGGTTGTCGGTCGCGGCAAGGGGGGTCGCCCCCACGGCGATCAGGTTGCGCCACGCCTCTGCCACCGCCTGCTTGCCGCCCTCGAAGGGGTTGGCCTTCACATAGCGGGGGGTCACGTCACTGGTGAAGGCCAGCGCCTTGCCCGACCCGTGCACCCGCACCACGCCCGCGCCAAGGCCCGGCGTCACCAGCGTGTCGGCCATGACCTGACTGTCATACTGCTCCCACACCCAGCCCTTGTGGGCGTAGCTGGGCGAGGAGATGAGCGCCACCAGCCCCTCCATCGGGTCGATGTGGGGCAGGTCGGGCAGGGGGGCGGCGGCGGGGGTGGGGACCCACGGGCGGTCGTACTCCGGCGCGCTGGATGACAGTTTCGACAGGGGCAGGTCGGCCTTTGTCTCGTTCCCGTGAACAATCAGGAAGCGATCCTCGGGGATTGTTTCGCCAACGATGGCAAAGTCGAGGTCCCATTTGTCGAAGATCGCCTTCGCCTCGGCCTCGAATCCGGGCCGCAGGACCATCAGCATCCGCTCCTGGCTTTCCGACAGCATCATCTCGTAGGCGGTCATCTTGGTCTCGCGCACAGGCACCCGGTCGAGGTCGAGGCGGATGCCAAGGCCGCCCTTGTCGCCCATCTCGACCGCCGAGCAGGTCAGGCCCGCAGCGCCCATGTCCTGAATGGAAATCACGGCGCCCGAGGCCATCAGTTCGAGACAGGCCTCCAGAAGGCGCTTCTCGGTGAAGGGGTCGCCGACCTGCACCGTGGGGCGTTTCTCTTCGATCGTCTCGTCGAATTCCGCCGAGGCCATGGTGGCGCCGCCCACCCCGTCGCGCCCCGTCTTGGCGCCGAGATAGACGACAGGCATCCCCACGCCTGAGGCCGCCGAATAGAAGATCGCATCGGCATCGGCCAGCCCGGCGGCAAAGGCGTTCACGAGGCAGTTGCCGTTGTAGCTGCGGTGAAAGCGGACCTCCCCCCCGACCGTGGGCACACCGAAGGCGTTGCCATAGCCGCCGATCCCCTCGACCACGCCCTTGACCAGATGGGCGGTCTTGGGGTGCGACGGCTCGCCGAAACTCAGCGCGTTCATCGCTGCGATAGGCCGCGCGCCCATCGTGAAGACGTCGCGCAGGATGCCGCCGACGCCCGTGGCGGCACCCTGATGCGGCTCAATGTAGCTCGGGTGGTTGTGGCTCTCCATCTTGAAGACCAGCGCCTGCCCGTCCCCGATGTCCACCACGCCCGCATTCTCACCCGGCCCGCAGATCACGCAGCGCCCCGTGGTGTGCAGCGTGCGGAGCCACTTCTTCGAGGATTTGTAGGAGCAATGCTCGTTCCACATGGCCGAGAAGATGCCAAGCTCGGTGAAGGTCGGCTCGCGCCCGATGATCTCCAGCAAACGCTCGTACTCGTCGGGCTTCAGCCCATGGGCGGCAACAAGCTCTGGCGTGATCGCGGGTTCGGTCATCGGGTGCTCCGGTCCGGGTTTGGCCCGCGTGATAGGCCATCCGGCGGGGCAGGGGAACGGGCTGGCCCGGTGCGGCAGAAAATTCTTTGGCCGCTGTCGAAAACGGGCGTCTGCGAGCGTCCTTGGAAGGCGCGGGTCAAGGGACTTGCCCGCCGCCCCCCTGACGCGGCACCGTTGCCGCCATCTCATCGGAGAGTGTCATGCAATACATGCTTCTGATCTACGCCGACCCCGCCGCGGAACCCGTGCCCGGGACCCCCGAGTTCGACAGAATGATGGAAGGCTACGCTGCGCTGACCAACCGGCTGCGCGCGGATGGTGCGATGCGGTCCGGCGACGGGCTGCAAGGCCCCGAGACGGCAACGACGCTGCGCGTCCGGGGCGGCAAGGTCGAGACGATGGATGGCCCCTTTGCCGAGACGAAAGAGCATCTGGGGGGATACTACATCATTGACGTGCCCGATCTTGATGCGGCGCTGCGCTATGCGGCGTTGATCCCGTCCGCCACCTATGGCTCGGTCGAAGTGCGGCCGGTGATGATTTACTGACGATGGATCCGGCCGCGACGCTGACCGCCGCGCTGCGCGAGGACCGGGGCCGGATCCTTGCTGCCGTGATGGCGCGGACGGGCGACATGGCGCTGGCGGAAGAGGCGCTGCAGGAGGCGGCGCTGTCCGCCCATGTCCACTGGGCGAGGCATGGGGCACCGCACCGCCCCGCCGCCTGGCTGATCCGCGTGGCCTTTCGCAAGGCCATCGACCGGCTGCGCGGGACGGCGCGCGACGCGGGTCAGCGTGGGGCCATGGCGATCCTGGCCCGTGACGAAGCCATGGAGGACCCCGAGGTGATCCCCGACGACCGTCTGCGCCTGATCTTCACCTGCTGCCATCCGGTGCTCGACACGAAAAGTCAGGTCGCCCTGACGCTGCGGATGATCGGCGGCCTGACCACTACCGAGATTGCGGCGGCCTTTCTCGACGAGCCGGCCACGATGGGCCAGCGGATCAGCCGCGCCAAGACGCGGATCGGCGCGGCCCGGATCCCCTTTGCCGTGCCCGCCCCCGAGGAATGGGACGACCGGCTGCGCGCCGTCCTCGCCGTTCTCTACCTGATCTTCAACGCCGGATACTCCGCCGCGCCCGACCCCGTGCGGGACCTGTGTGACGAGGCGATCTTCCTCGCCCGTCTGATTGACCGGCTGCGCCCCGCCGAGGCCGAGATCGAGGGCGCACTTGCCCTGATGCTCTTGACCCACGCGCGGCGGGCTGCGCGAACGGCAGACGGGGTCACGGTGCCGCCCGCACGGCAGGACCGCCGCCTCTGGGACCATGCAGCGATTGCCGAGGGCCGGGCGCTGATCGACCGTGCCCTGTCGCGCAGTGCCCCTGGCCCCTATCAGATCAAGGCTGCCATCGCCGCGCTCCATTGCGCCGAGGGCGAGACGGACTGGCCGCAAATCGCCGCCCTTTACGCAGGTCTTGCGCTGATCGAGCCTACGCCGGTCATCCGGCTCAACCATGCCGTCGCGGTGGCCGAGGCGGGGGAGCCGCGTGTCGCGCTGCACATCCTCGCTGCGCTAGACGGGGTGCAGGACTATCAGCCTTACCATGCCGCCCGGGCAATGGTCCTTGCCCGGCTCGCCGATCCTGCAGCACGCGCAGCTTATGACCGCGCCATCGCGCTGGCCCCGACCGAGGCCGACGCCCGCTTTCTGCACGAAAAGCGGGCAAGCCTGCCGGATTGAGGGAAAAATTTCGCCGCCTTGCGCGGAAGCAAAAAAAAGGCCGAGCAAAAGCTCGGCCCAAGTCCAACAGGGAGGTAGAAGAGCGCACAGGGTGCGTCCCTCTGGGTGGAGAGATACGCTTGCCCGGCAGACGGTTCAAGGGAAGGGGACTGCTTGCGCAAACATGACCGCCATGCGTGATTCGCATGGCTTGGTTCATGTGCGCGTCACACTTGCTGGCGCTTGCGGTAGGAGAAGATTTCCTCGGTCACGAAATCGCGGAAGGCAGCGACACGTTTGGAGTGCCGCAACTCCTCGGGGTAGGCGAGGAAGACCGGAACCTCGGCCGACTGTACATCGGGCAACACCCTGACAAGGGCCGGAAAATCCTCGGTCAGGTAGTCGGGCAGGACGCCAATGCCAAGGTGGCTGAGCACGCCCTGCAGCACGCCGAAATAGTTGTTTACCGTCAGGGTGGACGGAATGTCGTGGCTCATCAACTGCTGGACCAGCAGCGCCCCCGCTGCGACCTGTGGTGTGCCGGCATGCTGGCAGATCAGGCGGTGCTGGCTGAAATCGTCCATCGTGGCGGGCGTGCCTGCCTGCGCCAGATACTCGGGCGTTGCGTAAAGCTGCATCCGGATGTTCATCAGGCGGCGGCGGATCAGGTCGGCCTGGCTGGGTTCCTTCATCCGGATCGCCACATCCGCCTCGCGCATCGGCAGGTCCAGCACGCGCTCTTCCAGCATCAGGTCGATCTTCAGGCTGGGGTACTTCTTGTAAAGCGCGGGAAGGCGAGGGGCGAGCCAGAGCGTGCCGAAACCCGTCGTCGTCGTCACGCGCAGTTCGCCGAACACCTCATCCTCGGAATCGCGGATGCGGGCGGCGGCGGCCTCGAGCCGCTTGACCATCGCGGTGGTCGCGTCGAACAGCAGTTCCCCCTGTTCCGTCAGGATCAGCCCACGGGCATGCCGGTGGAACAGCGTGACGTTCAGCGATTCTTCCAGCGCGCGAATCTGGCGGCTGACGGCCGACTGCGACAGGCGCAATGTGTCACCCGCATGGGTCAGGCTGCCCGCGTCCGCGACCGCGTGAAATATCCGAAGCTTGTCCCAATCCATCGTGCAACTCTCATCAACTTGTCCGCCGCTAACATATCATTCCCGTTCGAGATAGCGTGTCGCGGTCACGAAATGTCGCTGGCGCGCATATTCCGCTTCTCGGTCAGCGGATTTGACCTACCATGTAGGGAACGCTCGGGCGGCATGGGAGGTGCAGGATGAGCAGGCAAGACATCTCGCTGGCCGACCGGTTCGACCTAACGAAGTCGCCGGTGCTGCTGAACGGCACGCAGGCCCTGATGCGGCTGATGCTGATGCAGAAGGCGCGGGACCGGGCGGCGGGGTGGAACACGGCGGGGTATGTGACCGGGTATCGCGGCTCGCCCCTCGGGGCCGTGGACATGCAGATGACCCGGGCCGAGGCGGTGCTGAAGGCCAACGACATCCTGTTCCAGCCGGGCCTGAACGAGGACCTCGCCGCAACCGCCGCCTGGGGCAGCCAGCAGGCCGAGTTGCGGGGCGAGGGGCGGTACGACGGGGTCTTCGCGCTCTGGTACGGCAAGGGTCCGGGGGTGGACCGTTCGGGCGACGTGATGCGGCATGCGAATTTCGCCGGAACCTCGCCGAAAGGCGGGGTGCTGATGGCGATGGGGGACGACCACACAGGCGAGTCCTCGACCACGCTGCACCAGTCGGACTGGGCGATGGTCGATGCCTACATGCCGGTCGTCAGCCCGGCGGGCGTGCAAGAGGTGATGGACTACGGCCTCTACGGCTGGGCGCTGTCGCGGTTTGCCGGGGTCTGGGTCGGCCTGAAAACCATGAAGGACACGGTCGAGGCAACGGCAGTGGTCGATGGCGACCCCCACCGGATGCGCTTTGTCGTACCGGAGTTTGCGATGCCGCAAGGCGGCCTGAACATCCGCCTGCACGACACACCCGTCCTGCAAGAGGCGCGGATGATCGACCACAAGCGCCACGCGGCAGAGGCGTTTGCCCATGCAAACGGCGTCGACCGGCGGGTCTGGGGAAAGGCGGGCGCGAAGATCGGGTTTGTCGCGGCGGGGAAGAACTGGCTGGATCTGGTGCATGCGCTGGCTTTGCTGGGGATCGATGAGGCGCAGGCGGAACGGCTGGGGATCACCACCTACAAGGTCGGTCAGGTCTGGCCCTTGGATTTCAAGGGCTTCCGCGACTGGGCCGAGGGGTTGGACCTGATCGTCTGCGTCGAGGAAAAACGCAAGCTGATCGAGGTGCAGGCAAAGGAGGCGATCTTCCACGACCGCCGGGGCCGCCGCGTCTATGGCGGGCAGAACGACCGGGGCGAGGAGATGTTCACCGCCCGCTATGCCCTCGATCCGGTTGGCATTGCGGAGAAACTGGGGGCCGTGCTGGTCGAGGAGGGGCGGGCTACGGACGGGGTGAAGGCGGCGCTGGAACGCCTCGCACAGTCCCGCCGTGCAGACAACGCGCAGGACCTCGCGGCACGGGTGCCCTATTTCTGCTCGGGCTGCCCGCACAATTCGTCAACTAAGGTGCCCGAGGGCAGCCGCGCCTATGCGGGGATCGGCTGCCATTACATGGCGCAGTGGATGGACCGCCAGACCACCGGTTTCACCCATATGGGGGGCGAGGGCGCGAACTGGATCGGCGAGGCGCCGTTCTCGCGAACTTCCCACGTATTCCAGAACCTTGGCGACGGAACCTACAACCACTCCGGCATCCAGGCTATCCGCGCGGCAGTGGCGGCGGGCACCACGATCACCTACAAGATCCTCTACAATGACGCCGTGGCGATGACGGGCGGGCAGGGGAACGACGGGGGCCTGACCGCCTATCGCATCGCGCGCGAGGTCCTGGCGATGGGGGTCAAGTCGCTCGCCGTGGTCTATGACCCCAAGGAAGACGTCTATCCCGACCTCTTCCCGGCCGAGGCCGAGAAGCACACCCGCGAGAAGCTGATGGCTGTGCAGGAGACGTTCAGCAAGATCAATGGCGTATCGGTCATTCTTTACGTCCAGACCTGCGCGGCCGAGAAGCGCCGCCGCCGCAAGCGCGGCAGCTTCCCCGATCCCGACAAGCGTGTCTTCATCAACACCGACGTCTGCGAGGGATGTGGCGACTGTGGGGTACAGTCGAACTGCGTCAGCCTTGTGCCGGTCGAGACGGAACTCGGGCGCAAGCGCGCCATCGACCAATCCTCGTGCAACAAGGATTTCTCTTGCCTCAACGGGTTTTGCCCGTCCTTCGTGACGTTGGAAGGGGCGCGACCAAAGAAGTCCGCCACAGCAGCGGTGGACTTGCCCGACCTGCCGCTCCCCACGCTCCCCACCATCCACGGCACCCACAACATCGTCGTCACCGGCGTCGGCGGCACCGGCGTAGTGACCGTGGGCGCGATCCTCGCCATGGCCGCGCATGTCGATGGCAAGGGCGCAGGCATGATGGAGATGGCGGGACTGGCGCAGAAGGGCGGAGCGGTGCACATTCATTGCCGCCTGGCAAACCAGCCCGAGGATATCAGCGCGATTCGCGTGGCGGTCGGAGAGGCAGATGCGGTGATCGGCGGCGACCTTGTGGTGACGGCAGGGGCGCGGACGCTTGGCCTCATGACCACCGGGCGCACAGGGGCGGTTGTGAACAGCCACGACATCGTCACCGGCGAATTCACCCGCAACATCGATTTCCGTATTCCGAACGACCGCTTGCAGGTCGCCCTTCAAGCGCGCCTTCAGGACCGGGTCAGCTTCCTCGATGCCTCGGAACTCGCCCGCGTGACACTTGGCGACTCGATCTATTCAAACATGATGGTCTTCGGCGCGGCGTGGCAGAAGGGGCTGATCCCCCTGTCGTTGCCCTCCATATTGCGCGCCATCGAGCTGAACGGGGCGGGACCCGAGGCGAACGCCCGCGCCTTTACCCTTGGCCGGTGGGCCGCACTACACCCGAAGGACGCCCAAGACCTGATCGCCCCGAAGGCCCCCGACACCCCCGATCCGGTGGCCTTCCGCGAGGCGCATCTGACCGCCTATCAGGACGCCAACCTTGCCCTGCGCTTCCGCAAGCTGGTAGACCGCGCGCCCCCGGACCTGCGGGATAGCGTCGCAAAAGGCTATCACAAGCTCTTGTCCTACAAGGACGAATATGAGGTCGCCCGCCTGCATCTGGGCACGCTCGACAAGGCCCGGGCCGAATTCGACGGCACCCTTCGCCCGACCTTCCACCTTGCCCCGCCGCTCCTCCCCGGTCGCGACGGCGCGGGCCGACCGAAGAAACGCGCCTTTGGCCCGTGGATGCTCCCCGTCTTTCGCCTTCTTGCCCGTCTGAAGCCCTTGCGCGGCACCGCCCTCGACCCCTTCGGCTACAGCGCCGAACGTCGCCACGAGCGCGCCCTGATCGCGGAGTATGAGGCCGACTTGGCCGAAGTTCTTCCCCGGACCACCGCTGCGACGCTGCCCCTTGTCCGCGAACTCGCCGAACTTCCTCTGACGATTCGCGGCTTCGGTCCCGTCCGGCAGGCCAATGCAGACCGGGCCGCCGTCCGCCGCACGGCACTTCTGGCGCAGATCCGGGCAGGCGGTGCGGCGCCCGTGCCCATGGCGGCCGAGTGAGAGGTCAAACCGTCGTGCATTTGTCATGAACACTGGCCAGATTGAACGGCCAAGGGTATGACAGGGCAGTCGGGGGAACGCTCGGGCATCATGACGAAGAACGAAGTCGCACGCGATATCAGCTACGCCTCGTCGGCGCAGACAAAGGGGGGTCGTGCCCTCATCCGAATCCTTGAAAACGTGACGGGCCGCCTGTCGCTGATCCGGCGGGCCGAGGGGTACGAGACCGAGGTCGATCGCGGCCGCAGCTTCTGGCAGGTGATCCCCGAACGCTTTGGCCTTTCGCTGGATGTCGTCGGCGGCAGTCTGAAGAACATACCGGCCAATGGCCCCCTCATCCTGATCGCGAACCACCCTTACGGCATCCTCGACGGCCTGATGATGGGGCACCTGCTGGATGCGGTGCGCGGAGATTTCCGGATCCTCGCCAACTCGGTCTTCAAGCGGGCCGAGGCGCTGAACCGCGTGATCCTGCCGATCTCCTTCGAAGAGACGAAAGAGGCGGTGAAGCTGAACCTGACGACCCGCGCGACCGCGCTGAAATACCTCGCCGACGGCGGCGCCATCGGCGTCTTCCCAGGCGGCACGGTGTCCACAGCGAAGAAGCCCTTCTCGAAACCGATGGATCCGGGCTGGCGCAACTTTACCGCCAAGATGATCGCCAAGGGCGACGCGACCGTCGTCCCGATCTTCTTTGAGGGGCACAACTCGCGCCTCTTCCAACTGGCCAGCCACATGCACACCACCCTGCGCCTTGGCCTTCTCATCAAGGAATTCCGCAGCCGCATCGACGAACCCGTGCGCGTCGTCATCGGCGACCCCATCGCCTCGACCCGCCTCGCCCCGCTGAAATCCGACCCCAAGGGCATGATGGATTTCCTGCGGCGCGAGACCTATGCCCTCTCGCCGCGACCGCTCAAATCCTACGACTACGGGTATGAGTTCGAGGAAAAGTATCGCGGGCGGTGATCGCGCCGTGAAACCTCTTTCCCCTTCTTTCGTCCACAAGTATCCCACGGGGGTGCGGGGGTGTGAAACCCCCGCTCCGGCTGGGAGGCATGCATGGCGGTTGGCGTCTTCGACTCAGGACTGGGCGGGCTGACGGTTCTTGATGCACTCCAGCGGCGCCTGCCGGAGGTGCCCTTTGTCTATTTCGGCGACAACGCCCATGCGCCCTACGGCGTGCGCACGCCCGACGACATCTTCAACCTGACTTGTGCGGCGACCGAACGCCTCTGGGCCGAGGGGTGTGATCTGGTCATCCTCGCCTGCAACACCGCCTCGGCCGCCGCGCTGAAGCGGATGCAGGAGACCTGGGTGCCAAAGGACAAGCGCGTCCTCGGCGTCTTTGTCCCCCTGATCGAGGCGCTGACGGAACGCCAGTGGGGCGACAACTCCCCCCCGCGCGAGGTGGCGGTGAAGCATGTGGCCCTCTTCGCCACCCCCGCCACCGTTGCCAGCCGCGCCTTCCAGCGCGAGCTTGCCTTCCGTGCGATCGGGGTTGATGTCGAGGCGCAGCCTTGCGGTGGCGTGGTGGATGCCATCGAGGCGGGGGATGAGATGCTGGCGGATACGCTGGTGCGCGCGCATGTCGAGGCGCTGAAGCGGCGGATGCCGCATCCGCAGGCGGCGGTCCTGGGTTGCACGCATTACCCATTGATGGAAAAGACCTTTGCCGATGCGCTCGGCCCCGGGGTCAAGGTCTTCAGCCAGGCCAATCTGGTGGCCGAAGCGCTGGCCGACTACCTGACGCGGCGGCCGGAGTTTGCGGGGCAGGGTAAGCACTCGCGATACCTTACCACGGGCGACGCCCGCGCCGTCAGTGACCGTGCGACCCAGTTCCTGCGCAAGAAGGTCGCGTTCGAGGCGGCCTGAAGGGGTCCGGGCGGCGGGCGCAACCCGGACCCCGGCGGTCACAGGAAGAAGGTCAGGTCGTCAAAGCCGAAGTAGTCACGGGTCGCCCCGTTGCCGTCGTTCGACGCAAATTCCAGTCGCAGCGCCCCGGCGAAGGTGCCGTCCACGTTCACGCCGTCCTCGAAGGCGATGGCTTGCGCCCCCCGGTCGATCTGCACCGTCGCGGTGCCGAGGAGGACGGTCCCTTCGGCATCGGCATAGGCGCGGACGGTGAGGTCGAGGTCATCGCGGAACGCGGCCGAGAAGGTGCCGCCAAGGAATTGGAACTCGTCCCCGGCAACAAGGACCGCTGCGGTGCCCGCAACGTGGTCCTCGTAGCCGGCGATTTCGTTCCCGTCGGCCTCGGCGATAAAGCCGATGTTGCTGCCCGAGGACGCCTGATAGCCGGGGATCGCCCCGTCGGGCGCATAGACGCCGACGCCGGTCCATTGGAAACCGGCAAAGCCGTCCTCGATCGGTGCCTCGCCGCCCGGCGCCAGCACGACATCGTCAAAGTCGATGATCGTGGGCGCCGTATCGCGCAGGGTCAGGTTGTCGAGGCCGAAGTAGTCCAGCGTGGCCCCGTTGCCGT
>CAZVIS010000044.1:7891-15570 GCA_964627355.1 uncultured Rhodobacterales bacterium | reverse complement strand
CCCCAGGTTCGATTGAGGCAATCCGCCCGATGCGCGACGGCGTCATCGCCGACTTCGACACGGCGGAAGAGATGATCAAGCACTTCATCCGCAAGGTCCACAAGCGCACGACCTTCTCCAAACCGAAGATCATCGTCTGCGTCCCCTACGGCGCGACCCCGGTGGAAAAGCGGGCGATCCGGCAGTCGGTCCTGTCCGCCGGCGCGCGGCGTGCGGGCCTGATCGCGGAACCGATTGCAGCGGCCATCGGGGCCGGCATGCCGATCACCGATCCGACCGGGAACATGGTCGTGGACATCGGCGGCGGGACGACCGAGGTGGCGGTTCTGTCCCTTGGCGACATCGTCTATGCGCGCAGCGTGCGCGTCGGCGGCGACCGGATGGACGAGGCGATCATCAGCTACCTGCGCCGTCATCAGAACCTTCTCATCGGCGAATCCACCGCCGAGCGGATCAAGACCTCAATCGGCACCGCCCGCATGCCCGACGACGGGCGCGGGATGTCGATGCACATCCGGGGCCGTGACCTGCTCAACGGTGTGCCCAAGGAAACCGAGATCAGCCAGGCGCAGGTGGCCGAGGCGCTTGCCGAACCCGTCCAGCAGATCTGCGACGCGGTGATGCAGGCGCTGGAGGCGACGCCGCCCGACCTTGCGGCGGATATCGTGGACCGGGGCGTCATGCTGACCGGGGGCGGGGCGCTGCTCGGCGATCTCGACCTCTCCTTGCGCGAGCAGACCGGCCTCTCCATCTCGGTCGCCAACGAGTCACTGAATTGTGTGGCGCTTGGCACCGGCAAGGCGCTGGAATACGAAAAACAGCTTCGGCATGTGATCGACTACGACAGCTGACCCAGGGGGGACACCTGCCCGTGGCCAAGAAGACCGTATCGCCCGAGGATTTCGTCCGGCCCCTGCGCCGCATCCTTGTGGGTGTGCTGGTCGTCGTGCTGCTTGCGCTGTTCCTGCTGTGGCGGATCGACAGCCCGCGCGTGGAACGCTTTCGCACAGCGCTGGTGGATGCGGTCGTGCCGTCCTTCGACTGGGCTCTGGTGCCTGTGACCAAGGTCGTGGGGATGGTCGAGGATTTCCAGTCCTACACCCGCATCTACGAGCAGAATCAGGAACTTCGCCGTGAGCTTCAACAGATGAAGGCCTGGCGCGAGGCCGCGCTGCAGCTGGAACAGAAGAATGCCCGCCTGATGGACCTCAATCAGGTGCGCATGGACCCCCGGCTGACCCATGTGTCGGGCGTGGTGCTGGCCGACAGCGGCAGCCCGTTCCGCCAGTCGGTCCTTCTGAACGTGGGCGCACGGGACGGCATCCGCGACGGATGGGCCACGATGGACGGGATCGGCCTTGTGGGCCGCATCTCGGGCGTGGGCCAGCGCACCAGCCGGGTGATCCTACTGACCGATTCGAACAGCCGGATTCCGGTGACGGTGCAGCCTTCGGGGCAGAAGGCGCTGCTGTCCGGCGACAACTCGCCCGCGCCGCCGCTCGACTTCATCGAGAACCCCGACCTTGTGCGTCCGGGCGATCAGGTGGTGACATCCGGCGACGGCGGCGTGTTCCCGGCGGACCTCCTTGTCGGGCAGGTGGCGCTCGGCTCGGATGGGCGTTTGCGGGTGCGGCTGTCGGCCGACTATGAACGGCTGGAGTTTCTGCGCGTCCTGCGCAGCCACGACATCGAGCCGATCACCGATCCCGGCAGTCTGGTCGCCGAACCGGTGATCCCGCCCGTGCCACAGGCCGCGGCAGAGCCCGAGGTGCCCGAAGGCGATCCCGCCCCGGCAGCGGGGGGCACCGGTGGTTGATCCCGTCGCCGCCCGCCTTTGGCTGTACCGGGGCCTCTTCGTGGGGCTGGCCATGCTGATCCTGTTCCTGCGGCTTCTGCCCATCGGCGGATCGGCGGGCAGCTTTCCCGGGCCGGACCTCATGCTGTGCCTGATGCTGGCGTGGATGACACGGCGGCCGGACTATCTGCCGGTGCTGCTGATCGCTGCCGTCGTGCTGGTCGAGGATCTGATGCTGATGCGCCCGCCCGGCCTGTGGACCGCCCTTGTCGTCCTTGCGACGGAATTCCTGCGGGCGCGGTCCGCGCTGACGCGCGAGTTGGGGTTCCTTGCCGAATGGTTCCTGATCGCGGTCGTCATGCTGGCGATGCTGATCGCGAACCGGGTGATCCTGTCGGTGGCCTTTCTTGACCAGCCCGGGTTCGGCTATGCCTTTGCGCAGACGGCGATGACGGTTCTGTGCTACCCTCTGGTCGTGGGGCTGCTGCATACGGCACTGTCGCTGCGCAAGCCCTCGCCGGGCGAGATCGACGCCTTCGGGAGACGGCTATGAGGCGGACCGCACGCGATTCCGAGGAAAGCGCCCGCGCGGTCACGCGCCGCGCTCTGCTGCTGTCCGGCGGCATGGCGGCGATGGTCGCCGTGCTTGGCGCGCGCATGCGCTACATGCAGATCGACCGCGCTGACGAGTTCCGCCTGCTGGCCGAGGACAACCGCATCTCGATCCGCCTGATCCCGCCCGCCCGCGGCCTGATCCAGGACCGCAACGGCAAGCTGATCGCGGGCAACGAACAGAACTACCGCATCGTCATCAGCCGCGAGGATGCGGGCGACGCGACCGAGGTGCTGCACCGGCTGGCCGGGATCGTGCCGATCAGCCCCGAGGACATGGAGCGCGCACTGAAGGAAGCGGGCCGCCGCAGCCCCCTGCCCATCATCGTGGCCGACCGCGTGCCGTGGGAGGATGTGTCCAAGGTCGCGATCAACGCCCCCGCCCTGCCCGGCGTCTCTCCCGAGGTGGGCCTGTCGCGGATCTATCCGCGCGAGCATGACTTTGCCCATGTCGTGGGCTATGTCGGTCCGGTCAGCGACAACGACCTTGCCAAACTGGAAAGCCCCGACCCCCTGCTCCAGACGCCCAAGTTCCAGATCGGCAAGATCGGGGTGGAGACGTGGATGGAGGGCGAGTTGCGCGGGTCCGCCGGGCACCGTCGGGTCGAGGTGAACGCGACCGGCCGCGTGATGCGCGAACTGGACCGGCAAGAGGGGATCGCAGGCGCCGACATCCGCCTGACCATCGACGCCGACGTGCAGAACTATGTCCAGGCAAGGCTGGGGGAGGAAAGTGCGGCCTGCGTGGTGATGGACGTGCAGACAGGGGACCTCGTCGCCTGCGTCTCGTCCCCCGGGTTCGACCCGAACCTTTTCGTGCGGGGAATTTCGCACAAGGATTACAACGCCCTCACCGGAAACGACCACCGCCCGCTGGCGAACAAGTCGGTGCAGGGCGCCTACCCGCCGGGATCCACTTTCAAGATGGTCACGGTCCTTGCCGCGCTGGAGGCGGGGGTCATCACCCCCTCGACCTCGGTCTATTGCCCGGGGCATTACGAGGTGGGGGGGCGGCGCTTCCATTGCTGGAAGCGGGGTGGGCACGGGACCGTCTCGCTGGAACGCTCGCTGGCCGAAAGCTGCGATGTCTATTACTACGAGGTCGCGCTGAAGGTCGGCATCGACAAGATCGCCGAGATGGGGCGCCGCCTTGGCCTGGGCCAGCGTCACGACCTGCCGATGTCGGCGATCACCGAAGGGGTCATGCCCGACAAGGCGTGGAAGATGGCCAAGTCGGGCGAGGAATGGCGCATCGGCGATACCGTCAACGCCTCGATCGGACAGGGCTACGTCCTGACTTCTCCCCTGCAGCTTGCCGTGATGACGGCGCGGCTTGCAACGGGCAAGGCGGTCGTGCCGCGCCTGATCCACATGATCAACGACAAGGAAGTGCCAATTGCCGTGGCGCCGCCCCTTGGCCTCGCGCCCGAACTCCTCGCGGCGGTGCAACAGGGCATGTCGGCGGTGTCGAACAGCCAGCGGGGCACCGGCTATTCGGCGCGCATCGACGATCCCGCCCTGCGCATGGCGGGGAAAAGTGGGACCAGCCAGGTGCGCAACATCAGCGCGGCGGAACGCGCGCGCGGCGTCATCTCGAACGACCAGCTGCCGTGGAACCGGCGCGACCATGCGCTGTTCGTGGCCTTTGCGCCCGTCGATGCACCGCGCTATGCGGTGGCGGTGGTGGTGGAACACGGCGGCGGCGGATCGACGGCGGCAGGCCCGATTGCCCGCGACGCGATCCTGCGCGCCATGTCGGACGGCATCCCGCCCCTGTCGGCCTACCCCGCCTCGCAACGCAACCGGATCGAGACGATGCACGAGAACCTGCCTTTGCGCGCGCCCGACGGCACGCCGCCCGCCGCGTCCCGCGCGTGAGGGGCCTGCGATGAGTTTCCTTGAATACCGCGTCAAGATGGTGCCCTCGGGCCTGTCCAAGGTCCTCTATGTCAACTGGGCGCTGGTGATCCTGCTGGTCGCGGTGGCCTCGGTCGGGTTTTTGATGCTGACCTCGGTCGCGGGGGGCAACGTCGAGACCTGGGCCGAGCCGCAGGCCAAGCGCTTTGCCGCAGGCCTTGTCATCCTGTTTGCCGTGGCCTTCGTGCCGATCTGGTTCTGGCGCAACATGGCAGGGCTGGCCTATCTCGTCTCGATCATCCTTCTGGTGATCGTCGAGTTCTTCGGGTCCGTGGGCATGGGCGCGCAGCGCTGGCTCGACCTTGGCTTCATCGTGCTGCAGCCGTCCGAGATGATGAAGTTCACGCTCGTGATGATGCTGGCGGCCTATTACGACTGGCTGGACACGAAAAAGACCTCGCGACCGCTGTGGGTGGCGATCCCGGTCCTGATGATCGTGGCACCCACGATCCTTGTCCTGATGCAGCCGAACCTCGGCACCTCGATCATGCTGCTGGCGGGGGGCGGGATCGTCATGTTCCTTGCAGGCGTGTCCGTCTGGTATTTCGCCGCCGTGATCGGGCTGGTGGGCGGGGCGGTGGCGGGCGTGTTCCTGACACGCGGCACGCCCTGGCAGTTCCTGCACGACTACCAGTACCGCCGCATCGACACCTTCCTCGACCCCTCGGCCGACCCCCTTGGCGCGGGGTACAACATCCTGCAGGCCAAGATCGCGCTCGGGTCCGGCGGGTGGGCGGGGCGGGGGTTCATGCAAGGCACGCAAAGCCGCCTGAACTTCCTGCCCGAGAAGCACACCGACTTCATCTTCACCACCCTGGCCGAGGAATTCGGCTTCGTGGGGGCATTCTCGCTGCTGGTCCTCTACGCACTCATCATCGTGTTCTGCGTGGTGTCCGCCATCCAGAACAAGGACCGCTTCTCGCAGCTCTTGATCCTCGGGATCGCGGCAAACTTCTTCCTCTACCTCGCGGTGAACCTGTCGATGGTGATGGGGCTGGCCCCGGTGGTGGGGATCCCCCTGCCGTTCCTGTCCTGGGGCGGGTCGGCGATGCTGGTCATCATGGCGGCCTTCGGCCTGGTGCAAAGCGCGCACATCCACCGCCCGCGCTGACCGGAGCCGCCCATGCCGCAGATCTACTTCGCCGCCTCCGCCCTATGGGACCGCTATCGCGCGCCGCTGACCGATGCGCTGCGTGCGGCGCGGCTAAACGCCGTGCTGACCGACGCGGCCCCCGATCCGGCCGCCGTGGACTACATCGTCTATGCGCCGACCAGCCCCTTGCAGGACTTCACGCCCTTCACCCGCGCGAAGGCGGTCCTGAACCTCTGGGCCGGGGTCGAGCGGATCGTGGGCAACCCGACGCTGACCCAACCCCTCTGCCGCATGGTCGATCCTGCGATGACGGAAAGCATGACGGAATGGGTCCTCGGCCACACGCTGCGGCACCACCTCGGCATGGACCGCCACATCGTGAACCCCGCCCGTGCCTGGGACCCCTGGACGCCCCCGATCGCACGGCAGCGCCCGGTAACGGTGCTTGGATTGGGGGAACTCGGCACGGCCGCCGCGCTGGCGCTGGCGCGCGTCGGCTTTCCCGTGACGGGGTGGAGCCGGTCGCCGAAGTCCATCCCCGGCATCACCTGCCTGTCGGGCGAGGCAGGGCTGGCGCAGGCGCTGAGCACCGCGGAGATCCTGATCCTGCTGATGCCCCGCACGCCCGAGACCGAGAACATCCTGAACGCCGCGCGGCTAGCGATGCTGCCGCAAGGCGCCGTGATCCTGAACCCCGGGCGCGGTCAGCTTATAGACGACGAGGCCCTGCTGGCCGCGCTGGACGCGGGCCACATCGGCCACGCCACGCTCGACGTCTTTCGCGTCGAGCCGGTGCCGCAGGACCACCCCTTCTGGTCCCACCCCCGCGTCACGATCACCCCCCATATCGCTGCCGAGACAAACCCGGTGACCGCAAGCGCCGTGGTGGCCGAAAACATCCGGCGCGGCGAGGCGGGAGAGCCGTTCCTGCACCTGGTGGACCGCGCGCGCGGGTACTGAGTCGGCGCGCGGATTCGAGCGCCGGAACGGGGGGTTTCACACCCCCCGCACCCCCCGTGGGATACTTGGGGACAAAAGAAGGGGAAAGAGCGGGCTTGCGTGTCGGGATCGGAACAGCGTCGGCGCAACGGCTTCGGTGATCGTCCCGCTCAGGCAGGAGGGGACGATGCGATATGGAACCGGCGTGGCTCTGGTGGTGGTCGCGGCCCTGATGTGGTCGCTGATGAGCCTGGCGATCCGGCTGATCGAGGGGGCGGACACCTGGCAGGTGCTGTTCTGGCGGTCTGCCGGAATGGTGCCGGTGCTGGTGGCGATCATCCTCGTGCGGTCGGGAGGGCTCTGGCGGCCGCTGCGGGCCGTGGGGCTGGCCGGGGTGATCGGGGGGGCCGGGCTCGTCGCAGCCTTTGCCGGGGCGATCTTTGCCATCCAGACCACCACCGTCGCGAATGCCGTCTTTCTGTATGCGGCCTCGCCCTTCCTTGCCGCGATCTTCGGCTGGCTGATCCTGCGGGAGAAGGTAGCGCCCGCAACCTGGGCGGCCATTGGCCTCGCAGGGGTGGGGATCTTCCTCATGGTGCGCGAGGGGCTGTCGCTTGGCATGGGCAAGGGGAGCGTGGCGGCCCTTCTGTCGGCGGCGGGCTTTGCCGCTTTCACGCTGGCGCTGCGCTGGCGGCGGCTTGGCGACATGTATCCGGCGCTGCTGATCGGGGCCCTGATGTCGATGGCGGTGGCGGCGATGGTAACGCTGTCCGGCGGGGGAACACTGGCAGTGTCCTTGCATGACGCTGGCCTCGCGCTTGCGGCGGGGGCGGTGCTTCTGGGGATGGGGCTGGCGCTTTACACCCTCGGCAGCCGGGCGGTGCCGGCGGCAGAGCTCACGCTCTTGGCGATGATCGAGGTGCTGCTGGCGCCGGTCTGGGTCTGGATGGTGGTGGGCGAGACGGCCAGCCCCGGAACATGGATCGGCGGCGCGGTGCTGCTGGCGGCAGTGGCAGGGAACGCCTTGGCGGGGCTTCGGCGGGGCGCCCCAGCCTGACGCATCCGACCCACGCCCCGTCGCCACCCCCCCTTGGCGACGCTTGCGGCGCGGTGCAAGGTGCCGCCCGGGGAAAAGAACAAGGGGAGCGGGACAATGCCCGGAACGATGACGCTGGACGCGCTGAGGGCAGAGGTCGAGGCAGGTCGGATCGACACCGTGCTGGTGGCGGGGATCGACATGCAGGGCCGCCTGGTGGGCAAGCGGTTCCACGCCGCCCACTTCGTCAATGGCGGGTGGGAGGAGACGCATTGCTGCAACTACCT
>CAZVIS010000044.1:0-7791 GCA_964627355.1 uncultured Rhodobacterales bacterium | reverse complement strand
ACGCCGCCCACTTCGTCAATGGCGGGTGGGAGGAGACGCATTGCTGCAACTACCTCCTCGCCGTGGACATGGAGATGACCACCGTGCAGGGCTACAAGACGTCAAGCTGGGAGACCGGCTATGGCGACTATGTGCTGAAGCCCGACATGGCCACCCTGCGCCCGGTGCCGTGGCTCGAGGGAACGGCGCTGGTCCTCGCCGACATGCTGGACCACCACACGCATGAGGACGTCGCCGTCAGCCCCCGCGCGATCCTGAAGCGTCAGGTGGCCCGCGCCCGCGCCATGGGCCTGCAACCGATGATGGCGACGGAACTCGAATTCTACCTCTTCGAGAACAGCTACGAATCCTTGCGCGACAACGGTCCCCGCGACCTGCGCGCGATCAGCGCCTACAACGAGGATTACCACCTGTTCCAGACCACCAAGGAAGAGGACGTGATGCGCGCCCTGCGGAACGGGTTGTATGGCGCAGGGATCCCCGTCGAGAACTCCAAGGGCGAAGCGGATGCGGGGCAGGAAGAGATCAACTACAAGTATTCCGACGCCCTCGACACCGCCGACAACCATGTGATCGTTAAGCAGGCGGTGAAGGAGATTGCCTGGGCCAAGGGCCGCTCCGTGACCTTCATGGCCAAGTACGACCACCGCAAGGCCGGATCGTCGAGCCATATCCACCAGTCGCTCTGGTCGCTGGACGGACAGCCCTCGTTCTTCGACAAGGCCGCGCCGCATGGTATGTCGGACCTGATGAAGCACTTCCTTGCGGGCCAGTTGGCCCACGCTCGCGACATCACCGCCTTCCTCGCCCCTCACGTCAACAGCTACAAACGCTTCTGCGTGGGGATGTTCGCGCCGACGAAAGCGGTGTGGAGCGCCGACAACCGCACCGCAGGCTTCCGCGTCTGCGGGGCCGATACCAAGGCGATCCGCGTCGAATGCCGCATCCCCGGCGCCGACATCAACCCCTACATGGCCTGCGCGGCGCTTCTGGCCGCAGGCCTTGATGGCATCGAGAAGAAGATGGCGCTGGAGCCCGAGATGTCGGGCGACATGTATTCGGCCCGCGACATCCGCGAGATCCCGAAAACCCTGCGCGAGGCGGCCGACCTCCTGCACGGGTCCGCCATGCTCCGCGCGGCCTTCGGCGACGACGTGGTGGACCACTACCACCACGCCGCCCAGTGGGAGATCTCCGAGACGGACCGCGTGGTGACCGACTTCGAGTTGCAAAGGCTGCTGGAACGCGCCTGACCGTAGGGTGCGCATTCATTGCGCGCCTTTCCCAAACGACCGGTGCGCAATGAACGCGCACTCTACGAGGACAGCATGAAACCCATCCACCTGATCTCTCCCATCGACGGCAGCGTCTATGCCGAACGGATGCCCCTGACGCCCGAGGCCGCGCAGGCCGCCGTCGCCCGCGCCCGGGCCGCGCAACCCGCCTGGGCCGCCCTGCCCCTTGCCGACCGGATCGCCCGGGTCGAGGCGGGGATTGCCGCACTCAACGCCATGAAGGCCGAGGTGGTGCCCGAGATCGCCTGGCAGATGGGCCGCCCCACCCGCTATGGCGGCGAATTCGGCGGCGTGAACGAGCGCACCGCCTACATGGCGAAGATCGCCGCGGACGCGCTTGGGCCGATGGTCGTCGAGGACAGCGACCGCTTCCGCCGCCTGATCGCGCGCGAACCCGTGGGCGTGGTGTTCGTGATTGCGCCCTGGAACTACCCCTACCTCACCGCCATCAACACCATCGTTCCGGCCCTGATCGCCGGGAACTCCGTGGTGCTCAAACACGCGAGCCAGACCCTGCTGGTGGGCGAACGACTGGCCACGGCGTTCCACGCCGGAGGCGTGCCGGAGGATGTGTTTCAGAACGTCGTCCTTGACCACGCCACCACCGAACACCTGATCGCCGCGCGCTCCTTCGGCTTCGTCAACTTCACCGGCTCGGTCGCCGGCGGGCAGGCGATCGAGCGGGCGGCGGCGGGGACGTTTACTCCTCTGGGGCTGGAGCTTGGGGGCAAGGACCCCGGGATCGTCCTGCCGGATGCCGATCTGGAGGCGGCGGTGGACAGCCTCATGGACGGCGCGATGTATAACGCGGGCCAGTGCTGCTGCGGGATCGAGCGGATCTATGTGCACGAGACGCTCTTCGACAGTTTCGTGGAAAAATCGGTCGCCTGGGTCGGGCAACTGAAACTCGGCAACCCGCTGGACGCCTCGACCACCCTGGGCCCCATGGCGCACAAGCGATTCGCGGCCACGGTGCGCGCCCAGACCGCCGAGGCCATCGCGGCGGGCGCCAAACCCCTCCTCGACCCCAAGCGCTTCGCCGATGACGGCGGCGCCTACCTCGCACCGCAGATCCTGGTGAATGTGAACCATTCGATGCGCGTGATGAAGGAGGAATCCTTCGGCCCGGTTGTCGGGATCATGCCGTACCGGACCGAGGCAGAGGCCATCGCACTGGCCAACGACTCCCCCTATGGCCTGACCGCAAGCATCTGGACGCAGGACCCCGACAACGCCGCCCGGATCGCCCCACAGATCGAGACGGGGACGGTCTTCATGAACCGCTGCGACTACCTCGACCCCGCGCTGACCTGGACGGGGGTCAAGGACACCGGCCGCGGCACATCCCTGAGCCACCTCGGCTATCAGTCGGTGACGCGGGCGAAATCCTATCATTTCAAGAAGGTGACCAAATGAAACTGCGCGGCAACTGGTCCTATCCCACCCCGGTCAAGTTCGGCGCGGGCCGCATTTCGGAACTCGCGACCCATGTGAAAGCGGCAGGGCTGAAGCGACCCCTGCTGGTCACGGACAAGGCGCTGGCAAGCCTGCCGATCACGAAACAGTCCCTCGACCTTCTGGAAGAAGGCGGCCTCGGTCGCGCGGTCTTCTCGGACGTGGACCCGAACCCGAACGAGAAGAACATGGAGGCCGGGCTCAAGGTCTATCGCGACGGCGGCCATGACGGCGTGGTCTGCTTCGGCGGCGGCTCGGCCCTCGACCTCGGCAAGATGATCGCGCTGATGGTCGATCAGCCGGTCTCGGTCTGGGAACTGGAGGATGTGGGCGACTGGTGGACCCGCGCCAACCCGGCCACCATCGCCCCCATCGTGGCCGTGCCCACCACGGCGGGAACGGGTTCCGAGGTGGGGCGCGCGGGCGTACTGACCAACTCGGCCACCCACAAGAAGAAGATCATCTTCCACCCCAAGCTTCTGCCCACCATCACCCTTTGCGACCCCGAACTGACCGTGGGGATGCCGCGCTTCATCACGGCGGGGACGGGGATGGATGCGCTGGCCCACTGCCTCGAGGCCTACAGCAGCCCGTTCTGGCACCCGATGAGCCAGGGGATCGCGCTGGAAGGGATGCGGCTGGTGCTCGAATACCTGCCCCGCGCCTATGCCAAGCCCGACGACATGGAGGCGCGGGCGCAGATGATGGCGGCGGCGGCCATGGGGGCGGTGGCGTTCCAGAAGGGTCTGGGGGCGATCCATTCCCTCAGCCACCCGATCGGCGCCGTCTACAACACCCACCACGGCACGACGAACGCGGTGGTGATGCCGATGGTGCTCGACTTCAACCGGGGCGAGATCGAAGAGCGGATCGCGCGGGCGGCGGCCTATCTGGGAATCGCGGGCGGGTTCGACGGGTTCCGGGCGCGGATCATGGATCTCAGGGCGGACCTGTCGATCCCGGCCAACCTCTCGGCCATGGGGGTCGAGGCGGGACGGCTGGACGAGCTGACCGAGATGGCGCTGGAGGATCCGTCCTGCGACGGCAACCCGGTGAAGATGACGAAGGAGAACACCCGCGCCCTGTTCGAGGCCTGCCTCTGACGCGAGGAAAGGTTTCCTGACGGAGCGCGCAAGCGCGCAAACCCTATGCCTCGGCCGCCAGCGGGCCCAAGGGCCCGCCTCTGGCCTCGGACGAAGAAAGGGGGCTGCCGCCCCCCTCTGGCGGGGCAAGCCCCGCCATTCACCCCCTGCGGATACTTGAGCAAGGTGAGAAAGTAGAGAACCCCTGCCTTCTCACCTGGTCCAAGTATCCTCCAGGGGGTGAATGGCCGCCTTGGCGGCCAGAGGGGGACGGAACGTCCCCCTGCCTTCGTCCGAGCCAGTTGCGCGCCCTGGCGCGCAAAAGGCGAGACAAAAGGCCCGCGCGCTTGCGCGCTCCTCCAGACTAAAGCCCGTCTAGGCATGCGCCGAGCAGGGCGCTCTCGGGATCGGCCAGTTCGTCGATCACGTCGAAATGGTGGCGCCCCGGCGCGACAGTCCAGGGGCAGGTCCAGCGCTCCGACAGGGTCCGCGCCTGCCAAAGAAAGGCCGGACGCTCCTGCCCGCCGACCCAGACATGCGCCTCGACACCCGCGCGCAGGGCCAGCCGCGCGGGGCTTTCCGAGGCTGCCTCGGCCTCATCGATCCGCAGCGTCGTGTTCATCGCTGTCGTCATCAGAGGTCCCAAGTCGGCCAGCGGAGAGATCGGCACCACGCGCACCACGCGCGGCGGGCCGATGTCCGCGCAGCCCATCCGCGCTGCCAGATGCCCGCCCGCCGAATGGCCGGTCACCACGACGGGTCCGGCAACCATCGCGCTGGCCATACGCACCGCCGCCTCTGCCTCGCGCGTGATCTCGCCGATGCGCGCCGCCGGGGCCAGCGTGTAGGACGGGATCGCACAGGCCCAGCCCGACAACAGTGCCCCTCGCGCCAGAAGTGACCACGTCTCCCGTCCGAAGGCCATCCAGTAGCCCCCGTGCAGAAACACCAAAAGACCGCGAGGACCGGGATAGCCCGGCGGCGGCAGGAACAGGTCGAGACGCTGCCGCTCGCCCGCCCCATAGGGAACATTCAGCCGCGCGTGGGGCCCGTGGACATCGCGCAGCAACTGTGCGCGCTCTGCCCACTTGGCCGGATAGGTCTCGGCCCCCGGAATGAACGCTCCATTCGCGTATTCGCGGTCGGCGTCGCTTGCGAACTCCATCGCCCCTCCAACTGGACTTTCCCGCCCCGAGGATGCATGTCTGGCGCAACCGCACAAGGAGGGCCTCCGATGCTCGATTCCGTCACCGACCTCGCCTCGATGCTCAAGGACCCCGCGCTTCTCGCGACCCGCGCCTATGTCGCGGGCGAGTGGGTCGCAGCCGACGACGGTACGACTTTTGCCGTCACCAACCCCGCCCGCGGCGACGTGATCGCCCATGTTCCGAACCTGGGCCGGGCCGAGACCGCGCGCGCCATTGCGGCCGCAGAGGTCGCGCAGAAGTCCTGGGCCGCCCTCACCGCCAAGAGCCGCGCGCAAGTGCTGCGCCGGTGGTTCGACCTGATGATGGCCGCGCAGACCGACCTTGCCACCATCCTGACCGCCGAAATGGGCAAGCCGCTGGCCGAGGCCAAGGGCGAGATCGCCTATGGCGCCGCCTACATCGAGTTCTTCGGCGAGGAAGCCAAGCGCATCTATGGCGAGACGATCCCGGGCCATGCGCCCGACAAGCGCCTTCTGGTGCTTCGTCAGCCGATCGGCGTCGTCTCCTCGATCACGCCCTGGAACTTCCCCAACGCGATGATCGCGCGCAAGGTTGCCCCGGCGCTTGCCGCCGGCAATTCCTTCGTCGCGCGCCCTGCGGCAGAGACGCCGCTTTCGGCGCTCGCCATGGCGGTGCTGGCAGAACGCGCCGGCGTGCCGAAGGGGCTCTTCTCGGTCATCACCTCGAAACGTTCCTCCGACATCGGCAAGGAGTTCTGCGAGAACCCCGCCGTCCGCAAGCTGACCTTCACCGGCTCGACCGAAGTAGGCCGCATCCTGATGCGGCAGGCCTCTGACCGGATCATGCGGACGTCGATGGAGCTTGGCGGCAACGCGCCCTTCATCGTGTTCGACGATGCCGATCTCGATGCCGCCGTCCAGGGCGCGATCATGTCCAAGTATCGCAACAACGGCCAGACCTGCGTCTGCGCAAACCGGATCTACGTGCAGGCGGGGGTCTATGACGCCTTTGCGGCCAAGCTTTCCGCCGCCGTGGCAAAACTGAAAGTCGGCGACGGGCTGGCCGAGGGCACCGACCTTGGCCCCCTCATCAACGACGCAGCCCTCGACAAGATCGAAGAGCATGTGGCCGATGCCGTGGCCAAGGGCGCAACCCTCGTGACGGGCGGCAAGCGGCACGACCTCGGCGGGTCCTTCTTCCAGCCCACCATCATCACCGGCGTCACCCAGGACATGCTGGTCGCGACCGAGGAAACCTTCGGCCCCCTCGCCCCTCTCTTCAAGTTCGACACCGAGGAAGAGGTCATCGGCTATGCCAACGCCACGATCTTCGGCCTTGCCTCCTATTTCTATGCCCGCGACATCGGGCGGGTGACGCGGGTGCAAGAGGCGCTGGAATACGGCATCGTCGGCGTCAACACCGGCATCATCTCGAACGAGATGGCGCCCTTTGGCGGGATCAAGCAGTCCGGTCAGGGGCGCGAGGGGTCGCGCCACGGCCTCGATGACTACATGGAAATGAAATACATCTGCCAGTCGATCTGACGGCGGACCCGAGGCCCCGGCAATATCCTTCGCCGGGGTCGCTCCAAGGCGCCGAAATTCCCGGTCGCGGCGCGGGCACGGTTCGTCTAATCTGACATCGAGCCGAGAATCCCCACGCCCTATGCGCGGTGCCACGGTCCGCCGCAGGCGGACGGCGCACCCAAGGACACCATGCCAAGACCTCGCCTGCCGCTCGCCCCCGCCACCATCGCCGCTCAGGCCGGGGGGGCGGTCGATCCACTCTCTGGTGGCGTGGTGCCGCCGATCCAGCCCTCGACCACCTTCCTGCGCGGGCCGGACTATGCGCTGGTGAACCCCGCGAACATCTATTCCCGCGACAACAGCGATATCGTCCGGGTGACCGAGGGCGTGCTGGCGGACCTGGAGGGGGCGCAGGCTGCACTCCTTTTCCCCTCCGGCATGGCCGCAATCGCCGCCCTGTTCCGCGCGCTGCCTGCCGGGGCGCCGCTGGTGGTGCAGTCGCAGATCTACTGGGGCACGACCGCCTGGGTCCGCGCCCATGCCGCCCGCCACGGGCTGAACCTTCTCGAGGTCGAGGCGTCGGATGCCGCCGCCCTCGCCGCCGCCGTGGCCGAGACGAAACCGGCGCTCGTGTTCATCGAGACCCCCTCGAACCCGTGGCTGCGCACCGTGGACATCGCCGCCGCTGCAGCCGTCGCACATGAGGCGGGCGCGATCCTCGCCGTCGATGCCACGGCCGCGACACCCGCCCTGATGCGTCCCCT
Source organism: uncultured Rhodobacterales bacterium (assembly GCA_964627355.1). Taxonomy (GTDB): domain Bacteria; phylum Pseudomonadota; class Alphaproteobacteria; order Rhodobacterales; family Rhodobacteraceae; genus JBBQXK01. The sequence continues at coordinate 500 of CAZVIS010000044.1, read as the reverse complement.
GACCCACGGCGCAGACATCGTGATGCACTCGGCGACGAAGGGCATCAACGGCCATTCCGACGTGCTGGCAGGCGTCCTTTGCACCGCCGACGCCGCCACCCCCCTGTGGGAAGCCATCGCCGCCGACCGCAAGATGGCGGGCGCGGTGCTTGGCCCGTTCGAGGCGTGGCTTCTGCTGCGCGGCCTCCGCACCCTGCCGCTCCGCGCCGAGAGGATGAGCCAGTCCGCCCAGACCATCGCCGAATGGCTGGCCGCGCATCCGCAGGTCTCAGACGTCTTTTACCCCGGCCTCCCCGCCCACCCCGGCCATGCCATCGCCAAGACGCAGATGCCCCAAGGTTTCGGCTGCCTCCTGTCCTTCCTCGTCCATGGCGAGAAAGAGCGGGCGCTCGAGGTCATCGGACGCCTGGAGGTATTCCACCGCGCCACCTCGCTCGGCGGTGTCGAAAGCCTTGTGGAACACCGTTACTCGATCGAACCCCACACCGGCATCCCACCGG
>CAZVIS010000043.1:0-15744 GCA_964627355.1 uncultured Rhodobacterales bacterium | reverse complement strand
CCCGGCGCTGGAGTTCCTGACGGCTTCCAACCGCAAGGGGTTCGGCGACGAGGTTTCGGCGTTCGACGACGGCACGCTGAACGCGTCGGGCAAGCGCGTGGTCGTAATCGGCGGGGGCGATACCGCAATGGACTGCGTGCGCACCGCCGTCCGGCAGGGTGCCCTCTCGGTCAAATGCCTCTACCGCCGCGACCGGGCGAACATGCCCGGCAGCCAGCGCGAGACGGCCAATGCCGAGGAGGAGGGGGTGGAGTTCGTCTGGCTCTCCGCCCCCAAGGGGTTCACCGGCGGCGAGACGGTCGAGGGCGTGATGGTGCAGCGGATGCGGCTTGGCCAGCCGGATGCCACCGGGCGGCAAACCCCTGAAATCATTGAAGGGGCGGATTATGTCGAACCTGCCGACCTTGTCATCATGGCCCTCGGCTTCGAGCCCGAGGCGCTGCCGACCCTGTGGGGCGTGCCGGAACTGACCGTCACCCGCTGGGGCACGATCCGCGCCGATTTCCAGACCCACGCGACATCCATCCCCGGCGTCTATGCTGTGGGCGACATCGTGCGGGGGGCAAGCCTTGTTGTCTGGGCAATCCGCGACGGGCGCGAGGCGGCGGACGCGATCCTGCACTGGCTGGCGCAATCGGCGGCTGTGGCGGCAGAGTGAGGCGATCTTCTTTGCGTCTTCCTTATGTCTTCCTTTGGGGATGACGTCCGGGAGACGGTCGAAACGGGAAAGGTCAGGCGGACTGACCTGCATAGGATGACAGCGATGCGGACGGTCTTTGTTCTTCTTGCCCTTGCCTTGCCCGCGCCCGCTTTTGCCGCGGGCAGTTTCACCCCGCCCGAAGGGTGCACCACCTGGCTGACCGTACAGTCGCGGGCCTGCCGGGTGTCGAACTACTACAAATGCACGCAAGATCCGCCCGGCGACCAGTGGCGGACGGACTACGACCAGGAAGGGCCGTTCTTCCTGTCCCGCATCGACCGCGAGGCGCAGTGGATCGAGAGCTATGACCTCAACCCCACGGTGCGCCAGACGCTGGACCCAAACCCCGAGGACCCGGCCTCGTTCACCGAGCTTCTGGGCGGGGTGGATACCTTTGCCTTCAACCTGACGCGCGACGACGGCACGCGCAGCCGGGTGCGCGGCTTTGACCGGCTGACCGGCAACACGGTGGTGATCGACGGCATCACCCTGCAGGAAACCGCCTATGAATACGAAGAGCGGGATCCGCTGGGTAACCTGATGCGGCAGGCGCGGGGGAACGAATACATCCACCCCGAATGGCGCAACTTCTTTGCCGGACCCAGCGAGTGGGACGGTGGCGAGGGCTATGTCCCGATCAACGGCAGCCCGGTGCAGTTCATCTTTCCGGGTGAGCCGGGCTTCGCGGCAACCGAGCCGCTGTTCGAATGCGACGCGGTCCTGTCCTCGCTGCCTCACAGTGCGCCTGCCGAGGTGATCCATGTCCGCGATTGAGGAGCTGGCCGTCGGCGGGTTCTACCGCTGCACTGCGCCGGGCGGCGAAGATCCGGTGCGAATCTGGGTTGGCCGGATCGATCTTGAACGGGACCTCGGCGCGCGGGCGGTCGAGCCGGTCGTCAGCCTGATCGTGAAGTCGATGGAAGAGGACATGCCGACGATCAGCCACGCCCCCTTCGGCCTTGACGCCGTGCTGGACGGCCTGCCCGAGGCGATGGAGCCCTTTGACATCGCGGGCGTCAGCTTTGCCGTGTCCTATGACAACTGGCGCCGCGACTGGGACGCAGGCCGCGCCGGCGCCTGGGACGTCAGCCCGGCCGAGGCCTATGCCGGCATGCTGGAGGCGATGCGCAAGGGGATCGGGCGGTGAGGGCGGTGCTTGTCGCATGTGTCTTGGCCGCAGGCCCCGCAGCCGGGCAGGAGACCTCGCAGGTTTTCCTTGACGCCAGGTACCTTGCCGCGCCGACGGACTGGTGCCCGGCAGATGCCGGTGTTCCGATGCTGGTAGCGATGGATGGGCCGGACATCGTGCGGGGGCCGGACGATTTCCCGAGAGCGGTGAAGGTTCGGCGGGGAAGCGACGTCCAAGTCATTGACGGCGCGAACACCGCATCCTTCCAGCGTGCCGACGATCTTGCGGGGCCGAATGCCGAAGTGATCGGCAGGTTTGTTGCCGAGTTCCAGACCTGCTTCAGCCCATGGGGCGTCCCGGAGGCGACCGGGACATGGCGGCTGTCGGGACCGGACGGCGCCGAACTGGCATCGGGCCTGTTCGAGGGCGAGCAGTTTTCGGCTCCCTTCCCGTTCTTCAGGCCCGGACCCGTGCTTGGCGAGACGCACATCGCGCAACTCGGCGACCGCTTTCTGTTCGCGATCGGCGACCCGGAAATCACCACGACGCAGACCTTCCTAGCCCAGCCAGACAAGGAGTAACGCCATGACGACCTATGATGCAGACTGGGTGGCCGCCGAGGAAACCAAGCGGGCGTGGATGGATGCCAACAGCCTCTACAAGGCCGAGGATGAGCATTCCTCCTGCGGGGTCGGGCTGGTCGTGGCGATTTCTGGCAAGCCCTCGCGCCGGGTGGTCGAGAACGGGATCGCCGCGCTCAAGGCCGTGTGGCACCGGGGGGCGGTGGATGCGGATGGCAAGACGGGGGATGGCGCGGGGATCCATGTGCAGATCCCGGTCAAGTTCTTCTACGACGTGATCCGCCGCACGGGGCACGAGCCGGACATGGGCAAGCTGGTGGCGGTCGGCCAGGTGTTCCTGCCGCGCACCGACTTTGGCGCGCAGGAGCGGTGCCGGACCATTGTGGAAACCGAAGTGCTGCGGATGGGCCACTACATCTATGGCTGGCGGCATGTGCCGGTGAACGTGGGCGTGTTGGGCGAGAAGGCCAACGCGACGCGGCCCGAGATCGAGCAGATCCTCATCCGCAACGAGAAGGGCATCGACGCCGAGGCCTTCGAGCGCGAGCTTTATGTCATCCGGCGGCGGATCGAGAAGGCGGCCTTGGCGGCGCAGATTCAGGGGCTGTACCTGTGTTCGCTGTCCTGCCGCAGCATCATCTACAAGGGGATGATGCTGGCCGAGCAGGTGGCGACCTTCTACCCCGACCTGATGGACGAGCGGTTTGAATCCGCCTTTGCCATCTACCACCAGCGCTATTCCACCAACACCTTCCCGCAGTGGTGGCTCGCGCAGCCCTTCCGCATGCTGGCCCACAACGGCGAGATCAACACGCTGAAGGGCAACGTCAACTGGATGAAAAGCCACGAGATCCGGATGGCCTCGGGGACGTTCGGAGAGGCGGCAGAGGACATCAAGCCGATCATTCCGTCGGGGACTTCGGACTCCGGTGCGCTGGATGCGGTGTTCGAGGTGCTGGTGCGGTCGGGACGTTCGGCGCCGATGGCCAAGACCATGCTGGTGCCCGAGGCGTGGAGCAAATCCACCATCGAACTGCCGAAGCCCTGGCAGGACATGTACGCCTACTGCAACGCGGTGATGGAGCCTTGGGATGGGCCTGCTGCCCTCGCCATGACCGACGGGCGTTGGGTCTGCGGGGGGCTGGACCGGAACGGGCTGCGGCCGATGCGCTATGTGGTGACCGGGGATGGCCTGCTGATCGCGGGGTCCGAGGCGGGGATGGTGCCGGTGGACGAGACCACGGTGCGCGAGAAGGGTGCGCTGGGGCCGGGGCAGATGATCGCCGTGGACATGAAGAACGGCAAGCTCTTCCACGATGCCGAGATGAAGGACCGCCTTGCCGCCGCACAGCCCTATGGCGAGTGGATCGACAAAGTCGTGGACCTGAACGCGATGCTGAAGGACGTGCCGGAGACGGCGATGTTCTCCGGCGCCGACCTCCGCAAGCGGCAGATCGCCGCCGGCTATTCGGTCGAGGAGCTGGAGCAGGTTCTGGCGCCGATGGCCGAGGACGGGAAGGAAATGATCGCCTCGATGGGCGATGACACGCCGGCGGCGGTGCTGTCCTCGGTCTATCGGCCGCTGTCGCATTTCTTCCGGCAGAACTTCAGCCAGGTGACGAACCCGCCGATCGACTCGTTGCGCGAAAGCCGGGTGATGAGCCTGAAGACGCGGTTCGGGAACCTGAAGAACGTGCTGGACGAAAATTCGAGCCAGACGGAAATCCTGGTCCTTGAAAGCCCCTTCATCGCCAACGCCGAATTCGGCGTGATGGTGCAGCAGTTCGGGGCAAGCGTCGCCTTCATCGACTGCACCTTTGCCGCGCGCGAGGGGCTGGACGACCTGCGCGAGGGGCTGGAGCGGATCCGGGCCGAGGCCGAGGATGCGGTGCGGTCTGGCGCCGGGCATCTGGTGCTGACGGACGAGCATCAGGGGCCAGACAAGGTGGCGATGCCGATGATCCTGGCAACCTCGGCGGTGCATTCTTGGCTGACGCGCAAGGGGCTGCGAACCTTCTGTTCGGTCAACGTGCGGTCGGCGGAATGCATCGACCCGCATTACTTCGCCGTGCTGATCGGCTGCGGGGCGACGACGGTGAACGCTTATCTGGCGCAGGATTCCATCGCGGATCGCATCAGCCGGGGTCTGATCGACGGGACGCTGACCGATGCCATGCGGCGCTATCGCGATGCGATCAACGCGGGCCTTTTGAAGATCATGTCCAAGATGGGGATCTCGGTGATCTCCAGCTATCGCGGCGGTCTGAACTTCGAGGCGGTGGGGCTGTCCCGCGCGATGGTGGCGGAGTATTTCCCGGGGATGCATTCGCGGATTTCGGGGATCGGCCTGCACGGGATCGAGCAGAAGCTGGAGGCGGTTCACGCCAAGGGCTGGCTGGGCGGGCAGGACGTGCTGCCCATCGGCGGCTTCTACAAGGCGCGGCGGTCGGGGGAAAAGCACGCCTGGGAAGCGCAGACGATGCACATGCTGCAATCGGCCTGCGACCGGGCGAGCTATGACATCTGGAAGCAGTATTCGGCCGCGATGCGGGCCAACCCGCCGATCCACATCCGGGATCTTCTGGACATCAAGACCCTGGGCAAGCCGGTGCCGATCGAGGAGGTGGAGAGCATCACCTCGATCCGGAAGCGTTTCGTGACGCCGGGGATGAGCCTTGGGGCGCTGAGCCCCGAGGCGCACAAGACGCTGAACGTGGCGATGAACCGGATCGGGGCGAAGTCGGACTCAGGGGAAGGCGGCGAGGACCCGGCGCATTTCGTGCCCGAGGCGAACGGGGACAACCCCAGTGCCAAGATCAAGCAGGTGGCCAGTGGCCGCTTTGGCGTGACGGCGGAGTATCTGAACGCCTGCGAGGAGCTGGAGATCAAGGTGGCCCAGGGCGCCAAGCCCGGCGAGGGCGGACAGTTGCCGGGGATGAAGGTGACGGCGCTGATCGCGCGGCTGCGGCACAGCACACCGGGGGTGACGCTGATCTCTCCCCCGCCGCACCACGACATCTATTCGATCGAGGATCTGGCGCAGCTGATCTATGACCTCAAGCAGATCAACCCGCGCGCCAAGGTGACGGTGAAGCTGGTCTCGGCCAGCGGTGTCGGCACGATTGCGGCGGGGGTGGCGAAGGCCAAGGCGGACGTCATCCTGATCTCGGGCCACAACGGCGGCACCGGGGCGTCGCCTGCGACGTCGATCAAGTACGCGGGTCTGCCGTGGGAGATGGGTCTGACCGAGGCGCATCAGGTTCTGGCGATGAACAATCTGCGGGAGCGGGTGACGCTGCGCACCGACGGGGGCCTGCGGACGGGGCGCGATGTGGTGATGGCGGCGATGATGGGGGCCGAGGAATACGGGATCGGCACCGCCGCCCTGATCGCCATGGGCTGCATCATGGTGCGCCAGTGCCAGTCGAACACCTGCCCCGTGGGCGTCTGCACGCAGAACGAGGCGTTGCGGCAGAAGTTCACCGGGTCGGCGGACAAGGTGGTGAATCTCATCACCTTCTACGCGCAGGAGGTGCGGGAGATATTGGCGAGTATCGGCGCGCGGTCGATGGACGAGATCATCGGTCGGGCGGATCTGCTGACGCAGGTGTCGCGCGGGGCGGCGAACCTCGATGACCTCGACCTGAACCCGCTGCTCATCACGGTGGATGGGTCGAGCCGGATCACCTATGACCGCTCGAAGCCGCGCAATGCGGTGCCGGATACGCTCGATGCCGAGATCGTCAAGGACGGCGCGCGGTTCTTCGAGGAAGGCGAGAAGATGCAGCTCTCTTACGCCGTCAGGAATACCCACCGGACCATCGGGACGCGGGCCAGCAGCCATATCGTGCGCAAGTTCGGGATGCGGAACGGGCTGCAGCCGGACCACCTGACGGTGAAGCTGGCGGGGTCCTGCGGGCAGTCGCTGGGTGCCTTCGCCGTGCGGGGGCTGAAGCTGGAGGTGATGGGGGATGCCAATGACTATGTCGGCAAGGGGCTGTCGGGCGGACTGATCGTCGTGCGCCCCTCGATGTCCTCGCCGCTGGAGGCGTCGGAGAACACCATCATCGGGAACACGGTCCTTTATGGCGCGACGGACGGGTTCCTCTTCGCCGCAGGGCGGGCGGGGGAGCGGTTCGCGGTGCGGAACTCGGGCGCCAAGGTGGTGGTCGAGGGCTGCGGGACGAACGGGTGCGAGTACATGACAGGCGGCGTCGCCGTGATCCTGGGCCGGATCGGTGCCAACTTTGGCGCCGGGATGACGGGGGGGATGGCGTATCTTTACGATCCGAAAGGGTCGGCCGAAGACGTCATGAACCTCGAGTCCATCGTCACCTGCGCCGTCAGCCACCCGCATTGGGAGGCGCAGCTGCGCGGCCTGATCGAGCGGCATGTGGCCGAGACGGGCAGCGTGAAGGGGCGGCGGATCCTCGACAACTGGGTGGAAGAGCGGGGGAATTTCCTGCAGGTCTGCCCGAAGGAGATGCTGCCGCACCTGTCGCATCCCTTGAGCGACGAACGCGAGGCGGTGCCGGCGGAGTAGGTTTCCCTAGAAGAGCGGGGGGTTTCACACCCCCCGCACCCCCCGTGGGATATTTGGGGACGAAGAATGAAGTCAGCAGAAGACTGGTTCCATCGCCGCACCCATGGCCAGCGCGCGGTCGTCGCTGTGCGGCGGCGTGATGATCTGAAGGCCGAGGGGGAGGCCGTTGGCGCTGCCTGAGGGGATCGAGAGCGCGGGGCAGGGCGAGGTGAGGTTGAAGGGGCAGGTCAGGTCCACCGTGTAAAGGCGCCCGTTTGGCAGGCGGCGCCAGTGGTCGGCGTCGTCATCAGTGGCGGGCGGGGGCGGGACGGCCATGGTCGGGGTGAGCAGCGCGTCGTACCGGGCGAAGAGGCGGGCGAGGTCGGCCCAGATGGCGGTGCGGACGCCCTCGACCCGCATCAGGTCCACCGCGCTGGTGGCGCGGCCTGCGGCGATCATGGCGTTCATGGGCGCGGTGAGAAGGGCAGGGTCGAGGTCGCTGTACCAGCTGGCGAAGGTCACGTTCCATTGCAGGCCCCAGGCGTCGTGGACGGCAGGGGTCCAGTCGAGGCCCGCGTCCTCGATGACGGCGCCTGCCGCGCGCAGGCGGTCAAGCGCGTCGCGGAAGCCCTGCCGCACCACGGGGTCCACGTCGATGTAGCCCAGATCCTCGCTGGCCGCGAGGCGGAGGCCCTTGAGGGGGGCCCCGGCGCCCTCCTCCCACTCCCCCGGCAGGCTGAAGGGGTCGGCGATGTGATGCCCGGCGGTGTGGCGCAGGAACAGGCGGGCGTCGGCGGTCGAACGGGCGAGGGGGCCGAGGTGGCTGATCGTGTCGAAGGTGCTGGACAGAAATCCCACGGGGATGCGCCCGAAGGACGGTTTCAGCCCCACCACCCCGCACCAGGCGGCGGGAATGCGGATCGAGCCGCCCATGTCGGACCCCTCGGCAAAGGGGACGACGCCGGTGGCGACGGCGACGCCTGAGCCACCGGAGGAGCCGCCCGGGGTCAGCGCGGGGTTGTGGGGGTTGCGCGTCACGCCCTGCACTTCGTTGTTCGTGAAGCCCGAGATTGCGAATTCGGGCGTGGTGGTGCGGGCGACGATGATGGCGCCTGCTGCGCGGAGGCGTTCCACGATGATCGCGTCCTGTGTGGCGATGCGGTCCTTGAAGGCGCGGGAGCCGGAGGTCCAGGAATGGCCCTTCATCGGCGTCAGGTCCTTGATCGCGACGGGAATGCCCCAGAGCGGCGGCAGGTCGCCTTTCGGCTGCGCATCGGCGCGGTCGGCCTCGACCAGGGCCGTTTCGTCAAGGATCGCGCTGAAGGGGTTGAGCGTCGCCGAAACCTCGTGCGCGCGGGCGAGGGTCGCCTGCACGACCTCGCGCACCGAGACCTCGCCCTTGCGCATCAGGCGGGACAGATCGGCCACCGAGGTGGCGCCGAAGGCGAGGGGGGAAACGGGGATCACGGGGTCGGACATGGGGCGCTCCGGCAGGGTTGGCCGACTATTCCCGTTGCCGACCGCCGCGTCACGCCAAAACGGCGGGAACCATCTGCCTTCGCCTGCGTTCTGTCCGCACATGTCCTTGCGACGCCAAACGGAGTCTGAGCCGATGGACTACTCTGCCCTTGTTCCGATCCTTGCCCTCGGCACGCTGCTTGCCGTCTGCATCTTCGCGCTGGTCAGCAAGGCGCGTGTCGAAGAGCGCCGCCACGACCCCGACGCCCCCAAGTCCACGCTGGCCAAGGATGGGCCGCAGGGTGGCGTGGCGATGCTCGATCCCTGACCTGACTTCCCCTCGCTCCCCAACTTGCCCCGTGCCCTCCGGCACGGGGCTTTTTCATGTGCGGCGGAGGTAGCGGTGGACGAAGGCCAGCTTGTCGCGCACCGGGCCGGTGAGGGTGAAGGGGTAGAGATCGGCAAGGCCCATGCAGCGGTTGACGTGGTTGAGCGCGCGCGCCTGTGCGGCGGAGCGGTCGAGGAGATCGGCAAGGTCGGCGGCAGCGTAGGGGTCGGACCCGCTGGACCCGCCGGGCGTCAATCCGGCGGCGGCAACGCTGTCGTCGATGTCGAGGAGGTGGAGGAGATGCGCCGTCGTCTCGGCCCAGTCCTCATGAGGGTGGGCGGTGGCATAGGCGGTGATGAAGCGGTCGCCGGGGGCTTGCGGCTGGGTGTAGTGGGCCATGAGGGCGGCGTCGTAATCGGCGCGTTCATCGCCGAAGATGATGCGGAAGCCATTCACGAAATCGGGGTCGGATTGCAGGCGGTAATGCATGAAATGGGCCATTTCGTGCCGCATATGGCCAATGAGGGTGCGGTAGCTTTCGCCCAGAGCCTCGGCCCGGGCGGTGCGGAGCGAGGCGTCGGCCTCGGAGGCGTTGAGCGTGATCACACCATCCTCGTGGCCTGTGATCACGTAGACCGGACCGCCGGCCGTATCCTCGGCCATCAGGTCGAAGATCGGGCGGGGGCCGGGGTCGGCGGCGGTGAGCCAGTCCAGCCGCATGAGACAGGCGAGGACCCAGCGTTTCGCCGCCTCGACCTGGATCCAGCGCGAGAGGTTCGCGGCCGGCATGAGGTCGGGGATGGTGCGCGTCATCGCGCAGGAAGTGCAGAGGTCGCCGCCGGGTGCGGCCCAGTTGCACTGGGCCGTCTGGCGGTTCCGGCAGGGGGCATCCGCCGGGATCATTGCCTGTGCGGCGGGATCGAAGGCCACCTCGGCCCCGCAGGCGCAGGTCAGATCGGTGAACTGCACCGGCCCGCGACAGGCCGGGCAGGTGAAGATCTGCATGGCTAGCGCGCTTCGAAGACGCTGACGCTTTGCCAGCCGATGGGTTGCGGGCCGTCCGCCGGGTCGTCTGTCGTGAGGGGATCGGTGGTGCTGTCCAGAACGCGGCGCCACGACCCTTGCGGCAGGGCAAAGGTGGTGTCGTCGCCGGGGTTCAGGACGATCAGCAGGGTGGGAAGCCCGCTGCGGAAAAGCTGCATCGCAAGGGCCCCTGCCCCCTCCCAATCGGTCAGAGGGCCCGCGTCGGGGCCAAGCCACGCGACCTCGGGGCGGGTGCCGTCGCCCTCTCCTGCCGCCACGGCGAAACGGGCGTCTGACAGGGCGCGGTCGCGGCGGAAGGTGGCGAGGGCGGCGACGGCCTGTGCCAGCCGGTCATCGGCGGCGTCCCAATCCAGCCACGCAGTCTCATTATCCTGCGCATAGACGTTGTTGTTGCCGCCTTGCGTGTGGCCGATCTCGTCCCCCGCAAGGATCATCGGCACGCCCTGCGACAGCATCAGCGTGGCGAGCATGGCGCGGACGCGGCGGTTTCGGGCGGCGAGGATGCCTGCGTCGTCGGTCGCGCCTTCGGCGCCGAGATTGTGCGAGAGGTTGTGGTCGTGGCCGTCGCGGTTGTCCTCTCCGTTCGCGTCGTTGTGCTTGTCGTTGAAGGAGACCACGTCGCGCAGGGTAAAGCCGTCATGCGCGGTGAGGAAGTTGATGGAGCTGGTGGCTGGGCGGTTCGAATGGTCGAACTGCACGGGCGAGCCGGTCAGCCGCTGCGCCAGCGCCCCCGCCAGCCCCGGATCGCGCCGCCAGAAGGCGCGCATGTCGTCGCGGGCCTTGTCGTTCCATTCGCGGAACGGGAAGGGGAAGCCGCCGACCTGATAGCCTCCCTCGCCGATGTCCCAGGGTTCGGCGATCAGCTTGACCTGGGCGAGGACGGGATCCTGCCGGATTGCGGCGAAGAAGGCGCCCTCCCGCTCGAACCCGCTCGACTCGCGACCCAAAGTCGAAGCCAAGTCGAAGCGGAAGCCGTCCACATGCGCGACCTCGACCCAGTAGCGAAGCGAGTCCAGCACCATCCGCAGCACCATCGGATGCGCGATGTTGAGGGTGTTGCCGCAGCCGGTCGTGTCCTGCGTATGGCGGGGGTTTTCGGACAGAAGGTAGTAGCTGGCATTGTCGATGCCGCGGAACGAGAGGGTCGGCCCCATCTCGTTCCCTTCGGCGGTGTGGTTATAGACGACGTCCAGGATCACCTCGATCCCCGCCTTGTGGAAGCGCTGTACCGCCGCCTTAACCTCGCGCACATGGCTGGTCTTCAGGTAGCCGGTATGGGGGGCGAAGAAGGACAGGCTATTGTAGCCCCAGTAATTCGCGCGGCCTGCCTCGATCAGGTGGCGGTCGTGGACGAAGCCGTGGATGGGGAGGAGTTCGATGGCCGTGACGCCAAGGCGGGTCAGGTGGTCCAGCACGGCGTCCGAGGCGAGGCCAGCGAAGGTGCCCCGATCCGTTTCGGGGACGCCGGGGTGGCGCATGGTCAGCCCCTTCAAATGCGCCTCGTAGAGCAGGGTGTCTTCCCAGCGGTGGCGCAGGGCGCAGTCGGCGTCCCAGTCGAAGTCGGGGTCGGCGACCACGGCCTTGGGCATGAAGGGGGCGGAGTCACGGTCGTCGCGCTCAAGGTCGGATCCGCCGACGGGATAGCCGAAGAGCGCGTCGTCCCAGTGGAGCGCCCCCCGCACCTCGCGCGCGTAGGGGTCGAGGAGGAGTTTCGCGGGGTTGAACCGGTGGCCCTCTTCGGGCGCGTGGGGACCGTGGACCCGGTAGCCGTAGGCCTGGCCCGGGCGGATGCCCGGCAGGTGGCCGAACCAGATGCCGCCCTGCATCTCGGGCAGGTCGGCGCGAAACGTCTCGGCCTGACCGGCCTCGTCATAGAGGCAGAGTTCGACCCGGCTGGCATGGTCCGAGAACAGGGCAAACGTCGTCCCGTCGCCGTCGAACGTGGCGCCAAGGGTGTCGGGGCGGGCGCGCAGGGCGTCGAAGCGGGCGGCATGCAGCGGGCGCTGGTCAGTCATGGGGGTCCCTTTCGCAGGAGATCAGCCGAGGCGGAGTGTGGAGAGCGGCGGCAGTGCAGGGCCGCGCTGATGCGCGCGCAGGTCGTGGCGGCGGGCCAGCATGGCGGTGGAAATGAGGGTGGTGCCCCCGTCACTCACGCGGAACCAGCGCGCGTCCTCCTCGGCATCCTCGCCGATGACCAGGCCTTCGGGGATCGCGGTGCCCGGGGCGACGATGCAGCGGGTCAGCCGCACGCCGGGGGCGACGCGGGCGCCGGGCATCAGGACGGTCTCGTCCAGCACCGTCCAGCGGCGCCGGTCGGCGGCGCCGAGCAGCGGCATGCAAAGGCGCAGCCCCCCAAAGGCTGCCTGCGAGGCGAACCGGCTGGCCGCAACCGCGACATCCGGAAGAAGGCGCGGCACGATGCCGGGGACCAGTGGGCGCGGCAGAGGCGCAGGCCGCTGCCCGAACTCCAGCACCGCACGCCGGTAAGCGTCGAGCGTGCCGACATCGCGCCAGTACAGCTCCTCGCCCGGACGGTCGGGCGGCACGGCATAGGCCTGCGCCGCGCCCGCCGCCGTGGCCAGCGGCATCACGTCATGGCCGAAGTCGGTCATCGCGGGATTGCCCTGCAAAAGGGACCGCAGCCATGGCCAGTTCAGCACATAGATCCCCATGCTCGCCAAAGCGCGGTCGGGATCGCCGGGGCGGGGCATGGGAGACGAAGGCTTTTCGGCGAAGCCGGTGATGCGGCCATCGGTTTCCGTCACGATCACGCCGAAATCGCGCGCCTGCGCCAGGGGCACGGGAAGCGCCGCCACCGTCACCTCGGCGCCCGAGGCGCGGTGCGCGGCGATCATCGGGCGGTAGTCCATCGCATAGATGTGGTCGCCCGCCAGCACCACGACCTCGCGCGCGTTCAGCGCATCGAGCGTGGCCGCGTTTGCGCGCAGCGCGTCCGCCGTGCCGCGATAGCCACCCGGACCAGCCACCGCTGCGCCATCGCGCAGGATCAGCCGCCCGCCCCGGAAGGCAGGGGCCCACACCGTCGTCAGATGCCGGGTCAGCGTGCCAGGGCAGTACTGCGTCGCCACCACCATCTGCGTCAGCCCCGACCGCACCGCATTGGCCAGCGTGAAATCGACGATCCGGTGACCGGCCGTGAAGTGGACGGCGGGCTTGCACTCGGCCCGCGTCAACTCGTGCAGACGCGTTCCCTGACCGCCCGCGAGAAGGAAAGCGACGGTGCGGGAAAGATCGGGTTCGGATTCGGGCGAAACAGGCATAGCGGCCTCCTCGGATGCGAGAGGACAACGCGGACGGGGCGGGCAAGTTCCCGGGATTTTGGTCGGAACCGGGGGCGCGGCGGGTGCGTTCTGAACCCAAGGGCGAGGTGCGCCCGACCTTTCCAGAGTGGAGAACTCTATGAAAACGCTTCTTCTTTCGACCGCCATCGTTGCCGCCTTCGGAACTTCGGCAATCGCCCAGACGGCAACAACCGGTCCGTTCTATGGGCAAGAGAACGCCGAGTCGGTCCGTGCGTCCGACCTGATCGGCACGCGCATCTACGCGTCGGAAGCGGCCTATGAAGGCTCCGATGCCGCTGGCGTGCAGGACGGCTGGCAGGACATCGGCGAAGTCAACGACGTGATCCTGTCGCGGGACGGCAATGTCGAGGCAGTGCTGGTGGACATCGGCGGCTTCCTCGGCATGGGCGAGCGGCAGGTCGCGGTGGCGATGACCGCCCTGCGCTTTGCCAACGACAGCTCGACCGCCGACAATGCGGACGACTGGTTCCTGGTGATGCAGGCTGACCGCGCGACGCTGGAAGGCGCCCCCGCCTGGAACAGCGCCATGACCGATGGCGTGACGACCGGTGAGGCGACGACCGATGGCACGATGGCGACCGACGGCACCGTGACCGCGACCGCACCGGACGCGACAAGCGGGATGTCCTCGAGCCGCGAGGGCTATACCACCGTCGCGGCGACCGAGATCACCTCGGACATGCTAGACGGGGCCACCGTCATGGACCGTCAGGATGCCAGCGTCGGCACGGTGTCGAACCTGGTGATCGACGCCGATGGCAAGATCTCGGACGTGATCGTGGACGTGGGCGGGTTTCTGGGCCTGGGCACCAAGCCGGTGGCGCTGAAGCTCGACCAGCTGGAGATCCTGCGCCAGACCGACGGGGATGACCTGCGCATCTACGTCGGCGCCACCAAGGAAGAGCTCGAGGCGATGCCTGCCGCCGAGATCTGAGCCGAGAGGAGAGGCCCGTGCCCCCCGGCATGGGCCTTTTCTGCCGTTCAGTCATGAAAACGGGCCGCAAGGGTTGCCCCCTGCGGCCCGTTTTCCGTCCGGTCGTCCCTATCAGAGCGGGGGACGGCCGCGCAGTGCCCGTGCCAGCATCGCGATGACGAAGAGCACGAGGAATACGAGGAACAGGATCTTGGCGATGCCCGCCGAAGTTCCGGCAATGCCGCCGAAGCCCAGGGCCGCCGCGATCAACGCCACCACCAGAAATGTCAAAGCCCAACCGAGCATGGGAATCCTCCTGCAATTGATCCTAAGGCATCAGGTGCCACTGGTCACAGAACGCCCCGATGCGCGCGCGGGTTCCCAGGGGTGAGGAAGCCCGCTCTGGAACCTCGACGACGCCGTCCGCGTTGATCAGCGCAACCCGACAGAAGGAGAAATCCGTTGACCCAAGTCCCCAACGCCGGTCCCTTTCCGCCTGCGTCCGATGCGATGGACGCGGCCTATCGCACCGTTGAAAAGGCACTGAACCGCACAAATGACGCCCTCGCCGGTTTCGAGACGATGGTCGAGAAGGCCGAGCCTGCGTTCCGTCCCGTCGCCGAACGCTTTCGCGCGCTGCACGCCCGGCATGCCGCCGCGCTGACCCGTCTGCTGACCGAGGCGGGGCGCACGCCCGATACTGACGGAACCCTGATGGGCACCGTCAACCAGGCGGTCGTCGCAACGCGTGCGTTCTTCGACAGGATCGACTCTGATGTCCTGACGCAGGTTCTTCGTGGGGAAGAGAGTGTCACCGACGCCTATCGCGCCGCGCTCGACGCGCCGCTCTCCTCGCCCGAGCATGATGTGGTGACGGGTCTTCTGACGGAGCTTCAGACGCTGGTGGCCGAGACGCGGGCGCTGGCCTGACGGCCGAGGGCGGCGGGTCCGCCCCTCTTCTGCCGCCTGGCCCCGAGGGTCGGGCGGCGGTGGTCTGGAAGGCAAGCGCATGTCCGTTACCAGTTTGGCCGTCATTGTGGCCACGATTGAACAAGCGCTTGCCGGGCTGGAGGCCGAATCCGGCTGGCAGCCGAACGCGCTTCTGGCGGGGACGCTGGTGCGCAGGCGCCATTCGCTGCGCCTTCTTCGCCATGCGCTGACCGACGCCGACATCGCGGCCTTGCGGTCGCTGTCCGCGCCTGCGCGGCGGCGGGCGGTGGCGCCGGGTGATCTTGGCGGGTTGCTTCTGGGAGAGGAGCGGCTGGCCGCGATGCTGGATGGCTGGATCGAGATCCTGCGCCCGACCCACCCGCACCGGTCCCTTGCGCTGCATCTGCGCGCCGAGACCGATGATGCGGCGCGGGTGCTGAGGATGATGATCTCTCCGGGCAAATGAGATCCGGGCACATGAGAAAGGCCCCCGGCCTTGCGACCGGGGGCCCATTCGACACGCATTTGCAGTGTCAGAGCGTCTTGTACCAGGCATCGACGGCGCGCTCTGCCTCGTCCTTGCTCTGGCCGTACTTCTTCTGGACAAGACCCACGATCTCGTCCCGGCGACCGGCGATGGACTGCCATTCGTCGCCCGTGATGTCGCCCCACTGGGCGCGGGCACGGCCCATCATCTCTTTCCAGCTGCCCTGGATGGTATCCCAGTTCATAATGCGTCTCCGTTCTGGCTTCGACTGGTCACGCAACGCGACAGGACCTGACCCGCTTCCCCGAAACAGCCCGGCAAGGCTGTGG
>CAZVIS010000042.1:0-16006 GCA_964627355.1 uncultured Rhodobacterales bacterium | reverse complement strand
AAATGGCTCGAAAGCCATACCTCAGGGAGGACCACTTTTCTGGGGGCAGACCAGTTCGCGTTCGTGAAGCCGGCTTCTTCTGCAATCTCGGCCTGGGACTTAGGCCGAAGCTCGAGCAACCGGCGGATGAGGTAACGGGCGAATTCGGTGTCGGCACGAGGGCGGGTGGCCACTGGCGAAGTCCTTGAAGTCATGAGACGGATCATCGCGCGACATGTCTTAAGTGTAGCGGTCGCCCCATGAGTATAGCGGTCGGCCTATGGCGTTCGGGCGGGACAAGCTTCGTCGAGAGCCAAAAAGTGTGCTGGGGTCGGGAGGTCGGACAGTGTTGCGGACCGCTGGCGCGGATGATCAATCTCGCGAACTGAACGCGGTGCCAGTTTGAGAAAATCAACGTGGAAACTGTCGATGCCAAGTTCCGACAGACAGCAAGCGTTTCAAGGATCAACGCCGAGAGTTTCCACACAGCCTCAGCCCTTAGCCGCTTCCAAGCGTTTGTCGCTTGATATGGTGCGGCCTCGCCGAACCGGCCACTGACGCCTGGGAAGGAATTCTGCGTAGGATTGCGTCGATTGTTCGACACGCGCCCTATTCGTCAGAATCGCGCTTCAAGTTCTCCAAGAGAAACTCGCACTTTTTCAAAATCATGATCGACTACATCCTTGGAGTGAGCATCAAAACGAGCCTTGTTTACAACGCCCATGTGATACTCAAACTCAGTCTTGCTTATCTCAAGCGAGTTCTCAAATTTATCCCATAGCCCCAACACGATAGACTTCAGCTCATCAAAATAGAGAGGGCTGGCGCCCTCTGCCAAAATCTCATCAAAATTAGAGCTTGCCAATTCGAGTCGCCGTCGCTCGACCAGCTTCGCGACAACAGCCTCGAGGCGCTTCGTCTTGCCAAAATGCACGGAAAGAACCGTTTTGATGTGTGACCGAATCTGCTTTTCAAGGGCATTTCGCCGTTTGGAAATTTCAGCGAGGCGATCTTCAGAACCAAGAAGTTTGGTAGGCTTTGATTTTCTTGAGAAGTATCTTTCAACAATTCCGATATTGAAGTAGCTACCTTCTACGCCTTTTTTGAGGATGCCGTAACCATACAGGTGCTCAAGAAGGCTCGGATCCTGTTGAGCAAGTGCATTGAAGGCGCCCATATCCCCTTGCCCAATATAACCAAGCATCAGATACTCGTCCGGATACTGTTCCTCCAATAGCCCAACAACCGATGCGACATAGCTGTCAGATTCTGTTGTATACTGATTTACGCCTTTAGCATAGACTGTGCGGTCGACCGTAACCGGTCGCTCGCGCACAGCATTTGCTACAAAGCTACAAGCGTATCTTGTTAGAAACGGATGCCCGCCGAAATCTTGGAATAGTTTAATGCGACTCTCAGCGTCAAAGCTCACTCCCATAATGCTTCCTAGATCCAGCACCATTTCCGAAACTTGCTCTGAGGAAAACATCGGAATAAATCTCTTTTCGACGTTTCCATACAATGGATTGTCGCTCTCGTGTAATTTAACGGACTCCACACAGCTCGGGTTAGTCCCCACTATAAGATACACCAGTGGTGACGACGGGGATTGAAAGGCCGCCCTCATTGCTTGCCAAAAGAGTAGGAAATCTCGATCCTCATTCCAGTGTATTGATGTTGCTGTTCCGGGCGCAATGCGCTCGATCTCATCGAAAAGAACGGCAACGAAGTCTCTCTTTGACTGTTTTGCTATAATTCGTATGTCTTCTAAAAAGGTGGTCGCCGCCAGCTTAAAGTCATAAGCTTCCGGGCTTCCAATTTTATGTTTTGTCGGAAAAACCTCCTTTAGCTCAATTGCAATATGTCGAAGGAGTTCGTTCCATCGCAGTTGATGAACGGAAGGCGATTGGCAGTCTATCGTAACGCTCGTGCCGTTTCTACCGCTAAAGGCCCGAGAAATGCCAGAAATTAAAGAGGTCTTGCCACTTCTTCGCAATCCAAACAAGCCGAAGTTTTCCCGAGAGGCTAGCTTCGCAGATATTTCATTTATCAGATTCGATCGCCCATAAAAGTAAAGCTCACTTCTCAGAGGTGATGACATGGAGAAGAGGTCTCTGGAGAAAGAAAATTCTCGAATTCGAGAGATTATATCTGCCTCTGAGGTTGCGAGTGAAAATTCAGAGGTATGATAGGGAATGATAACCGGGGCGTCCGGACGGCTTTCAAAAAGGACCTTCAGTTTTCTGGCGATGTTCCGGTCACCGCTAACAAGAATTCGAGCTACTTTCTCAATTCTAAAATCCTCGGAGCTTTTCTCGAGGATGTAATCAAATGCATCTATTGAGCGAGGTTGAAAATCCTCATACGATGAAAATACAACCAAGATTTCTCGGTCAGTATGAAGAATTCCCCTCATCTTTCCGCAGGGCTTTACTAGTGCATACCGATAGTTGCTTTTCTGCTTTCCAATTGTAATGTCTCCATGGCGCGTCAAGTGGAACACTTGCTCCATGCGGCGAAGAACTCGTTGCTCAAGCGGTTCAAATTTTGTGAATTCAAAGTTTGGATGTCTACCTGGCTGGATGTCAGTCATCATAGTCAAGGATGCCCTGTGTTCTCGTGCTTGTAGATATAGAAGCCCAGATTAGCTGCAGTGTGGCTAGGGTGCTACTCCGAGTTTGCCCTGAGCCAAGATTTCTGGCGGTTGATTGTGCATCGTTGTGCCGCCACCGTTCTGTGCCTAGAACAGTTTTGAAGCAAGATAACTTGTTGGAAGATATGCGATTCTGCGTCCGTGTCGAATGTCTGTTCATCCCGTCCGGTTCTCTATGCAGGCGCTCGGAGGCCCGGTTTCTGTGTTTTGTCATGCTGCCGCGACAGGCGAGCACATGGAAGCATTGCAGCCGAAGGATTGCGATTCACTCTGGCATGGGTAGACCCTTGGCAAGGGGGGGAAGACTTTGAGTCGAGCTTCGGTCGTCCAGGACATGCTTCAGCCCTTCTCCCATCATCGGAAGTTGTGAAGGACCGACGCACACCTTCGGTTTGGTCGGGACAGTCGGGCCAGCAGGTTGATCCGAGGCGGTTTTGGCACCCCGGCCCGACTGGCCCGACCGTTTGTCAGGCCACCGTCGCGATCGCGGGTGAGCTGTCGTTGCCTGGCGGCAGATTGGCGGCCTCCTCCTGCACCATCGCCGATCGCAGAACGAGGACCCTCTCGCGACTCGACTTGCTCAGGTTGGTGTCGGGGATTTCTTTCGGCAGCGGGGCATCGGGATCGAACACGGAGGCGTCGGTGCCGAGCGCGATCGACAGCGAGGCGATGGCGCTTTCCGAATGCACGAGGCTGTCGAGCGCGGCATGCTTTGCCCACGCCACCTCGACCGTGTCGCCGACCAACACAAACGCGTCGGGCAGGATCACGATACCTTCGGTCGCACGGCCCGTTGCGACAGCGCGGCCCTTCACGTCATTGTAGAACGCCATTCCCGCGGCCAGCGTAGGCGGTGCGGCAAAGACGGCCACGGCCGTCTCGGCGGCAAGCTGGCGCCCGGGTTCCGAGGACCCGGCCTGCACGATCGCCCACCAACCCTGGACGGGTCGCGGGATGTCGAGTAGGCCCCGAACCGAAAGCTCTGCCCCCTTGTGACCCAGGACATGCTTCCGCGCCGGGTCGAAGAACTGGCAGGCGGCGACATCTCGGATAAAGGCGTCGTTTGCGAAATTGTCCCAGAGCCCCGTCACCACATCATAGAACTCGCGGGCGCGAACATAGCGATCGTCGTGATCGGGCTGGTCCGCCATCCCGAAGTTCAGCGCGGCGTGGGGTTCGACGTGGTGACAGTTTTCCATCCCGCCCGCCCGCCCAAGATGTGGTCGAGCGAGGAGAAGCGGCGGGCGATGTGATAGGGCTCATCATTGGTGGTCGAGGCGGTGGCCACGAGGCCGTTTCGTTCAGTCACGGCAGCGAGGGCGGAAAGCAGGGTGAAGGGTTCGAACGATGTCACCGCATGGCTGCGCCGCAATCCCTCGATCGGCATGTTCAGCACCGCCAGATGATCGGCCATGAAGAAGACGTCGAACTTCGCGGTATACAGACGCCGCGCCAGATAGCTGATGCGAGCAAAGTTGAAGTTCGCATCCGGCCAGGCACCGGGATAGCGCCAGGCGCCGGTGTGACGCGAGACCGGCCGCATGACCCAGCCGAGGTGAAGCTGTCTTTCCGGGCTCATGTGTGCGAACTCCAGTTGGTCGGCTGCTCGGCCCGCTGCTCACGCTCCGGCGGCGGTGAGGGCAGCTAGTTCCTCTGTTGACAAGACCAGTCGCGCACCCCGCGCAAGGCTTTCGAGCTGTGCGACCGAAGTGGCCGAGGCCAGTGGGCCGATCACACCAGGCAGCGCGCTGACTCATGCCAGCGCCACCTCGGCGGGGGTTGAGGCGGTGTTGGCGGCCGCGGCATCCAGAGCAGCGAGGATTTCCAGACCCCGGGCATCGAGATACTTGGCGGCGCCCTTTCCGCGTGGGCTCTGATCGAGATCGGCCTGACTTCGATACTTGCCGGTGAGGAAGCCAGCCGCCAGCGAATAGTAGGGGATAAGGCTCAGCCCCTCGCGCAGGACGAGGTTCTGCACGGGCCGCTCGCATTTGCCGCGCGTGTAGAGGTTGTATTCGTTCTGCAGCGTCTCGTAGCGCGGCAGACCTCGCGTGGAGGAGATCGACAACGCCTCGGACAACATCGTCGCGTCGTAGTTCGATGCCCCGATCCAGCGGACCTTTCCGGCCTTCATCAGACGGTCATACGCTTCCAGCATCTCAGCGTGTTCGACGGTCGGGTCGGGCCAGTGGCTTTGGTAAAGGTCGATATAGTCGGTTTGAAGCCGCGTCAGCGAGTCTTCCACTGCCTTCTCGATCCAGGCGGCGGAAAGGTCGGTCTTGCCCTGCCCCATATCTGAACCGACCTTGGTGAAGATGTGCACCCGGTCGCGGTTGCCGCGTGCCTTCAACCAGCGGCCGATGATCCGCTCGCTTTCGCTGTCGTTGCCCGGGACCCAGCGCGAGTAGACGTCAGCGGTGTCGAGAGCCGTGAAGCCTTGGTCCACAAACGCGTCGAAAATCGCGAACGAGGTCGCCTCATCAGCGGTCCACCCGGCGGTGTTGGTGCCAAGCACCAGCGGGGCGATCTCGATATCCGTCCGTCCGAGACGGCGAAGGGCCATGTCATTCTCCTATGGGCGACAGCTCGCAGAAACTGCATAGGCCGGGATCCATCAACTTCAGCCCTCGCATGCAAGTTGAACGATGCGACCAGCGGACGCCAGACACTGCGTTGACCTCTCGTCATCGTCTTCTGAAGCGCGAACAGCAGAAACTACCAGATGACTCACAGCACCAGTTGACATTGGTGACGGTGACGGGTAGCCGATATAAATCGTCACCAGAAGGAGTTGCTCATGCCACTGTCAGACGCAGAGAAGGCCCGCCGGTATCGGGAACGCCAGAGGGTTAAGCGACTGTCGATCCTTACGAAGCCTAAACCAGCCGAGGGTGCCGCGTTTCGGCGCCCTTTCTTTAAAGCGATCCAAGATGACGGCAACCGCGTGGACTTCGAGATCGCGCTTGCGATGGCAGGGATCGAACCGCCTGTTTTCGAAGATGATCGTGGTCCGCGTGCCTACGTCACCGATGAAGGCATCCTGGAACTAGACGACCAGTTCCGTAGCGCAGAGACGTCCCTTGGGCGTGCCGAGTCAATGATCGGCTGCCTGATCGATGCTGCGGCAACGCTGGCGATGATGGTCAACAGCTACAAGCAGGATGAGATCAAGTCGCGGCTGGCAGAGGTCGAGCAAGCCGACATGAACGACCCCGACCTTCGCAAGGCCGCGATGGCTGAGCACGTCCGGCTTCACAAGGTTTTGGATCAACTGTCGAAGCAGGTCCGTTGGAGCTTCCACCAGTGGAAGGCAGAGGGCGAGTAGCCCGAAGACGAACAGGACGATCGGTTTCCGTGACCAAACTTCGACCGATCGCCCTGACTGAAACCCTGTGTCCTAGGAAAGGCAACACAATGTCCGGACGTAAGAATACCACGCGCGCCAGCACGGCGGCAACTGGCGCTTCGTGGCGCGAGGGCTACGTTTCCCTCAAGGCGCTGCTCTATGGCATCTCCAATATCCAGTCGCTGCCGCACGATCGGCAGGAGGCAAGCGACATGGCCAACATGTGCGAACTCGCCCGGTCTATCGGCGGGAATCTCCTCGCAATTGAGGTCTACAATGTTGAACGGCACGTCGGCCATGAAGTCCACTTGTGGCCCGACGGTTGGGGTAGCGTTGATGGGATCTACACCGAGGAGGAAGAACTCGCGAAGGAAGCTCTGCGCGCAGCCGTAGACCAGCGCAAACGGACGTTCGCGGTCGGTTCGAAGGTCGCGAACGCGCCGAACTCCAGCGAAATCAGGTTCCAGGGCAGCGCAGGCGATCGGGATGGGGAGGCCGCATGATGAGAACTCGATCGCACCACGTCTCTCCTTGCGGGTGTATCTGAAGTCGACCGTGCACTTGTTCTCGACGTGCACCTAAGACAGATCGAAGAGGAAATCAGCGGTTTCGAGTCCGTCTACTACACGGTTAGTCACCGGGGTAAGGCGCACCACGGCGCCTCGCCGGTGCCAGGATGCGCCGCCTGACCAAGCTGGCAAATGACTTCGGGTTCTGGCTGGACGAGAAAGCCGTCACGGCCTGACAACCGGCACAGACGCAGCGAGAAGGGCCCGCAGGTTCACCCCTGCGGGCGTTTTAATCACACTGGCACCGGAAAGCTGGATCAAAAACGTCACGGACCCGCACGACTCAACGTCTCCATGAGACGCAGAAATGTTGCGCTCAACTGTTCCGGAGCCGCTTATGGCCCGCGGCCTTAAATATTGATTTTGCGGGATTTTTAGTTTTGGTCGGAGCGAGAGGATTCGAACCTCCGACCCCCTGCTCCCGAAGCAGGTGCGCTACCAGACTGCGCTACGCTCCGACCGTGGGCGGGGGAGTATCGCCAAGTGCGGGCCTTTGCAAGGGCGCTATTCCTGTCGGGGCTGCCTTGGATCGCTGCGGCGGCCCGAGAGGCCCATGAGGGACGAGACGCGGGGCAGGGCGCCCGTCTCTGGCCGGCTTTGGGTGCGCAGGACGGGGCTGGTGCGCGACACCCGCGCCTCGCGCAGCACGATGTAGAGGCCGCTTGCGATGATGATGCTGGCGCCAAGGATGGTGGGGCCGTCGGGCACCTCGTCGAACAGCAGATATCCGTAGAAGGCGGCCCAGATCATCTGGCTGTACTGCATGGGCGCGACCACCACAGCCTCGGCCGCGCGGTAGGCGGCGATGATGGTGAAGGTGGCGACGAGGCCCATCGCGGCGATCACCGCCATCAGGCCCAGATGCTCGACCGGCATCGGCACATAGACGAACGGGAGTGCCGCCCCCAGAATCGCGAGGTTGGCGAGCATCGGGTAAAGGAGCAGCACCGCCGACCGCTCTTCTGCCCCGATCTTGCGCACCACGATCGAGGCGAGCGCGCCGCCGACCGCCGCGGTCAGCGCGGCGATATGGCCAAGTGATAACTCCTGCACCCCCGGGCGCAGCACGATCAGCACTCCCGTCAGGCCCGCCAGCACCGCAAGGCCCCGCCGCAGCCCCACCTTCTCTCCAAGAATAGGGATGGCCAGCAGCGTGATGAGGAGGGGTGCCGCAAAAAGGATCGCATAGGTCTCGGCCAGGGGCAGGACCGAGAAAGCGTAGAATGCGGTGACACCGGTGACCACCACCGCCACCGTCCGCAAGATCATCCAGCCCGGGTGGCGCGGGCGCAAATCGCCATCGCCCCGGTCCCGGATCAGCATCAGGAAGACCAGTGGCACCCCAAAGAGGCCTGCAAAGAAGATGATCTGGATCGCGTGGTAATCGGCGCCGAGGAACTTCACCACCACGTCATGCGTGGCAAAGATCGCAAAGGACAGAAGTGCCAGCAACGCGCCCCTGACGTTGGTCCCGCCCATGTCCCGCCCCGTTGCTTGCCGATGCCCGATCTGTCGCAGATCGTCTGCGAAGGCTCAACCCGCCGTGGCGGGGCGGGACGCGCGCCAAAGCAGAATCTGCCCGGCCGCGATGATGATGGCGATGCCTGCGATCATCGCTGCATCCATCGTCTCGCCGAAGAACAGGGCGCCGAAAAGCGCGGCCCAGAGGATCTGGCTGTACTGCATCGGGGCCACGACGATGGCCGGGGCGCGCCTGTACGCCGCGATGATCAGAAGGTAGCCGACGAACCCCGCCAGACCCATCAGCGCGGTCAAGCCAAGGTCTGCCGCAGGCATCGGGACATAGACAAAGGGCAGGACCGCGGCAGCAGAGAGTAGCTGCGCCAGAAGCGGATAGACCTGCAGCACGATCCCCCGTTCGACCCCCCCGGTCAGACGGATGATCAGATAGTTTGCGGCCCCCACCAGGGCCGCGACCACGGCAGCAAGATGCCCCCACCGCAGCTCTGACCCCTGCGGATCGAGCGCCACGACGACGCCCACCAGCCCTGCGACGACGGCGATCCCCCGGATCAGGTCGATCCGCTCGCTCAGGATCGGGATGGCAAGGACCGCGATGAAGATCGGCATGGAGAAGAAGATCGCATAGCACTCGGCCAGCGGCAGCACCGCGAAGGCATAGGTGCCCAGAACACCGTTGATCACCACGCCCAGACATCGCAAGGCCGTCAGGCCGGGGCGGCGCGGCCGCAGGCTCTGCTCGGTCGGGTCGGCCATGGCATAGATCAGCGCCACCGGGCAGGTCATCAAAGTCACGAAAAAGATGATCTGGAACGGGCTGTAGCCCGCGCCGAGGAACTTGATCGAGATATCGACACTCGCGAACAGCCCGAAGGCCGCCAACCCAAGCAGCGCACCGGTCAGGTGAGGGGAGGTGCGCATGGGATCACCGTCCTTTGAGCGGCCGGAGGGCGGCAAGAAGCCGTGGCGGGATCAGAGGCTCGCGTCCAGCGCGGCAAGGATCGCGTCGCCCATCTGCTGGGTGCTGACGGGGGTGCCGCCCGCAGGGCCCATCAGGTCGGCGGTGCGGACGCCATCGGCGAGCACCCTTTCCACTGCCTTCTCGACGCGGACGGCCTCCTCGCCCAGATCGAAGGAATACCGCAGCGCCATCGCGAAGGACAGGATACAGGCGATCGGGTTGGCCTTGCCCTGACCGGCGATGTCCGGGGCCGAGCCGTGGACGGGTTCATAAAGCGCTTTCGGCCGCCCGTTCGTCATCGGCGCGCCGAGGCTGGCCGAGGGCAGCATGCCGAGCGATCCGGTCAGCATCGCGGCGAGGTCGGACAGGAGGTCGCCGAACAGGTTGTCCGTCACGATCACGTCGAACTGCTTGGGCCAGCGGGTCAACTGCATTGCGCCCGCGTCGGCGTACATGTGCGACAGGTCCACGTCGGGGTATTCCTTGTCATGCACCTCCTGCACGACCTGGCGCCACAGGACACCCGACTCCATCACGTTGGCCTTCTCCATCGAGCAGACCTTGTTCGCCCGACGGCGGGCCAGCTCGAATGCCGACCGTGCCACGCGGGCAATCTCGGACTCGGTGTAGCGCTGCGTGTTGATCCCGACCCGCTCGTTTCCTTCGGTGAAGATGCCGCGGGGTTCACCGAAATAGACGCCGCTCGTCAGCTCGCGGACGATTACGATATCCAGCCCCGCCACAACGTCCTTCTTCAGGGACGAGAAGTCCGCCAGCGCATCGAAACACTGGGCGGGGCGGAGGTTGGCGTAGAGGTCCATCTCCTTGCGCAGGCGGAGAAGCCCCCGCTCGGGCTTCAGGCTGAAGTCGAGGCTGTCGTACTTCGGCCCGCCCACGGCGCCGAGGAGGACCGCGTCGGCCGCCTGTGCCTTGGCCATCGTCTCGTCCGTCAGGGGCACCCCGTGGGCATCATAGGCGCAGCCGCCCACCAGATCCTCGGTGACGTCGAAGTGGAGGCCCCGCCTGTCGCCCATCCAGCCGATGATCCGCTTCACCTCGGCCATGACTTCGGGGCCGATGCCGTCGCCGGCGAGGATAAGGAGAGAGGGATTGGCCATGGGATGCTCCGGATGGGGTCGGGCGTGGCCTAGCCGGGCCGAAGGGCGCGGTCAAGCGGGGGACGGGTGTGTCGCACGTGTGGGCAGTGTTGGGGGTTATACAAAACAAGGACTTGCGAGGTTGAATTTACGAGGTGTTAGGAAGTGGGGTGGGCGACGACAGAGAGGGGCTGCGCCGGGACCGGGCGGAACAGGAAACGCCTTGCGTTTCCCCGCCCGCAGCACGCCACCTCCGCCAGACCGTCTTTACAAGCACAACGAGAGGCCAGCGCCTGCCTCGGCGGGCGAGAAGCGCCTGCCCCCAGAACGTGTTTTGGCGGGCAGGCAGGCGCTGGCCGGGGGCTTTGGCCCCCGACCGGTCCGAGCGGACCGCTCACGCGTGGCCCCGGCGATGGCCGGGGCCAACTGGAAAACGAGCGCAAGAGCTGGAGTCCGGTGGCACGCGAAACCCGAGTCCGCTGCCCGGTCTTTGGGGGGATGAACCGCCCCCTCTCGGAAGGATAGCTGGACGGGGCGGGGTCGGGCGGGGCAACCTTGGGTTGACCGACTCGGGTGGATTTTCCGGGCGGCGCGGATTTGCAGCACAACAGGATTGGAGCGACGCATGGATATCTATCAGCAGATCTGGGATGCCGATCAGGCGGGCAACGGGGTGCAGCCGGTGCTGCCGGGCGCGGCGGTCGATGAGGGGCGCGGGCATGTCCGGGTTGCGGCGGTGCCGGAGGACCCCCGCGCCGATCACCGCGTTCTGGCCGACGTCGCGATCCCGGCGGCCAAGCGGCTGACCTATGACCGGGCGCGCGCCCTGTTCGACAACTATGCGCTGGACGAGCAGGACCCCGAAAACGAGACGCCGGAGGAGCGGCAGGAGGTGCACGACCTGCTGGAAGCGGTGATCGACACGCCGCCGATGCAGGTCGCCCGCGCCTATGTGTCCGAGGCGTCGGGGTCCCCGGTGTCGCGCGACCGCTGGTACACGGTGCTGGTCGAGCACTGGTTCCGCACCTTTGCCGCAGGCGGCGACCCCGCGCTGACCGGGTTCGAGCATGTCTTCGTCGGCGAGCAGGAAGGGGCCAAGGCGCAAGGATACCACTTCTGGTACAAGTACCATCTGGACGACGGGATGGCGGGGACGATCGAACGCAACCGCCTGCCGGGGTTCAAGGATGACCGGATCCGCTATCTCAAAGGTCTGTTCGGAGAGGGGCAAGAGGCGTTTCCGGAGTCGGTCACGATTTCCTACGTCTGGGAGGCGCCGGATTACGACCGGGGCGCCTTGCGCCCGCTGACCAAGAAGATCGGCGGCTTCTTTGTGGGGTGCAGTGTCGAGGGGCTGATGGCGCTTGGGTCCGTGCGGGCGCATCTGGGGGCGCGGGCGCCGAAAGAGGCGGTCATCAACGGCGCGCGTTATGACATGAAGGTGTTCCGCAGTTCCAGCGAGCAGAACATCCGCACCTTCTATCCGGTCTATCTGGGTCCGGCGGGCGAGATGCCGGTGACTGTCCCCGTGACGGGCGGCGCGCCGGTTGCGCCGCCGCCGATGGCCTCAAGCCCCGTCCGGATCGTGGCAGCGCTGGTCAATCCGGTCGGTGACGACCCGGGAATGGAGAACGTGACGCTGCTGAACACCGCGTCCGAGGGGGTGTCGCTGGAGGGCTGGTTCCTGGTGGACAAGATGCGCAACCGCTTTGCGCTGAACGAGGTCCGGCTGGTCCGGGGTGGGGCGGTGACGGTGACGCTGCCGCGCAACTCGGTCCAGTTGTCGAACAAGGGCGGGGAAATCCGGCTGGTCAACCGGGACGGCCATACGGCGCATCTGGTCACCTATTCCAAGGCACAGGCACGGGACGAGGGGCGCACGATCGTCTTCTGACCTAGCGCAGCGTCAGGTCCACCCAGACGGGACGATGGCGGCTTGCCGTGGCCAGCGTGGCGGCCAGCGGGTCGCTGGCGGGTGGCCACAGCACGCCCGCCGCCGTCACCGTCAGATCGGCAGAGGGCAGCACGAGATCCACCCGCAGGCCCCCCGGTCCGGGATCGAACAGGGCTGTGTCGAGCGCCGGATCGCCCGCCTGCCCCGGCTCGACGCGGCCGCTGGTGCCACGGGGCGCGGGGTCCTGCAGCGCGGGATGCGCCAGCAGCGCGGTGATGGCATCGCGCCGCCCCTCGCCATCCGCCGGGTCGAGGTTCGCGGTGCCGAGCAGCGCAAAGGGCGTGGCAGGAGAGGGCCCGAAGGACCCGGCAAGGCGATGCAGCCAGAAGGCGGCCTCGTCATGGTTGCGGCGGCCGTTGCGATCCTCGGGGCCGTCAAAGACGGGGGGGCTGGCGTGGAAGGCCAAGAGCGTCAGGCGGCGACCATCGGGAAGGATCACCGGAACCTCCCAATGGCCGGTCGTGCTCAGCCGCTGGATGGCCTCAACCTCTGCCGGCAGATCGGGCAGGATGGCACCCGGCAGGTCGCGCCAGAGAAGCGCGGAATGATCAAGGACCGCGGTGTCGTCCAGCGGCAGGCGCGACAGGACCGCCATGCCCCCCTCGCCCGCGAACCGGCCCCAGCCTTGCGCGTCGCGCGGGCCGCCCCGCCGCCCGTCGCCGTCAAGGTCAAGGCCGGTCGCCATGCCGGTGTTGGGGCGCAGCGCAAACCGATGGGGATAGGGCGACCCCGCCGCCGCCAGCCGGTCGGCGAGCGCGGCCAGGGCCCGCCCCTCGCGGTCGTAGTCGAACGCGGTCAGCAGGATCGTGTCGGCATCCAGCGCGGCAAGTCCGTCCACCACGGCGGCGACCTGCACATCCTCGCCCGCACGGATGTCACGCAGCAGAAGGCCGGGGCCTTGCCGGGTCAGTTCGACATTCCAGACGGCAAGGCGCAGGGTTTCGGCGCTGGCCGGGGCGGCGGCAAGCGTCAGCAGTGCCAGCAGGACCCCGATCAGACGGGTGCCAGCCCCGCAGCCCCATGACCTTCCTGCGCACGCTTCAGCCGGATCATCCCGGCGATGCGGGCCATCGCGATGCCGCGCATGAACAGGGACGCCGGAAGAAAGGCCCATGCCGCGATCATCCATACCATCGTCTGGGGAGAGGCGATGTCGAACACGACCAGCCCCTTGCCGCCCAGCTTTACCACCGCCGGGATCACGAATGGCAGCACAAAGCCTAATGCAAGGTTAACGCGCGCGTCGCGCTCGAGCCGTGCGACCACATCGCCGCCGACCGTCGGGTCGAAGGTCGGCAGGTTGACCCAGACGTTGAACGCGCCGCTGCGCGCAGGCCAGTCCTGAAAGC
Source organism: uncultured Rhodobacterales bacterium (assembly GCA_964627355.1). Lineage (GTDB taxonomy): Bacteria > Pseudomonadota > Alphaproteobacteria > Rhodobacterales > Rhodobacteraceae > JBBQXK01. Next base: position 2,616 of record CAZVIS010000042.1, on the reverse strand, counting down.
GCAGCACGATCACGAAGACTCCAAGCGACAGAAGCGCGATCATGTAGGTCGTCCCGGCAGCGGACCGCACGGCCTGAACGGTGGCCGGTGTGTCTGCCAGCATCAGGGTGACCAGCCGGACGGGGCTGTAGGGGAAATCCAGCGCGATGCCGCAAAGGTAGGACAACGCCTCGACCAGCGTGCCGAGGGTGGTGGGCACGCTGTCGTTCCGGGCCGAGACGGACAGGAAAAACAGCATGAAGAACAGCATGAGATAGCGCGTGCGATTGTAGGGCGGGGCATCGCGGAATTCGACCAGGCCGGGATAGGTCGCGTTGTACTCGACAAAGGTCAGAAGACCCGCGAACAGCGCCACCAGGGCCACCATCTGCTGCCCGTCCGACCCGATGCCCGGCAGAAGCGCCGACGGCGTCGCGATCAGCACCATCACCAGAATGGCACGTACAATTGCCCCAGAGACCTGCGATACCACGCCCGTCACTTCCCCGTCTTTCCCGGTACAGGAAACCCTGCGCCCCGGATCCACACCTGCTCATCGTGGCCGGATGCCGCAATCCTGCCCCAATTGTGCCTTAATCAGCGGCTTCCCGCAACATGAGGTCTATCTGAGGCAGCAATTGTGGCACTTTGCGGGAATTTGTGTCGCCTGTGTGCATCAGCAGAAACTTTATGAGGGGCGGTCTATGCAGCCGCCCCGGGGCAACCCCAAGATGTAGGGGGCGCGCCCTCAGGCCCAAGGCATGAGGGTCTTGGCCTTCGCCTCATAGGCGTCGATCGCCGCCGCTTTTTCCAGCGTCAGGCCGATGTCGTCGAGGCCGTTGAGAAGGCAATGCTTGCGGAACGAGTCGATCTCGAAGGCAAAGACCTGCCCGTCAGAGGTGGTGACGGTCTGGCCCGCGAGGTCCACCGTCATCCGCGCATTCGCCCCCTTCTGCGCATCCGCCATCAGCGCGTCCACCGCCACCTGCGGCAGGACGACCGGCAGAATGCCGTTCTTGAAGCAGTTGTTGTAGAAGATGTCTGCGAAAGAGGTCGAGATGACGCAGCGGATCCCGAAGTCCAGAAGCGCCCAGGGCGCATGCTCGCGGCTGGACCCGCAGCCGAAGTTGTCCCCCGCCACAAGGATCTCGGCCTTGCGATACGCAGGCTGGTTCAGCACGAAGTCGGGGATCTCGTCGCCACCTTGCGTATAGCGCATCTCGTCAAACAGGTTCTTCCCCAAACCCGACCGCTGAATGGTCTTGAGGAACTGCTTGGGGATGATCATGTCCGTGTCGATGTTGACGAGCGGCATGGGCGCGGCGATGCCGGTGAGGGTGGTGAAGGGGGTCATGGTCGTTCCTTCGGGCGGTTGAGCAAGCGCTCGGTACACCACGCGGGCACAGATGGCGAGACGGCGGTTGAGACTGCCCCAAACGAAATGCGCGCCCCCTTTCGGGAGCGCGCGTTACGCTAGCTCGGGTAGTATCAGGCCGACTTGCGGCGGCGGAAGGCCGCAAGACCGCCGATACCCGCCAGAAGCATGAAGCCCGCCGCCGGGACCGGCACGCGCGAGACGGAAACGTCTTCGATGAAGCCGCCAAGCTCGTTCGACAGACCTTCGGCGCGGAAGGTCAGCGCATAGAGGTTGTCCTTGCCATCGACAGTGAACTCGTAGACGACCTTGGCCCAGTTAGTGGACGAGGTACGGACGCCGTTCTCGCTGCCGATCGCTGGTTTAGCGAAGAGACCTTCCGAAGCGCCCGCCAGATAAACACCAATCTTGTTGTCATTGGCTGTGGTGGTCCGGGGCTGATAGTACCATTCAACAAGGTAGGTACCAGCGATCAGGCTCAGCTGGGTCGTCATCGACGAGTTCTTCGGCTGCCCCGAGAGGCCACCGCGCTCGTTGTCGCTGTCGAGCTCAACATACTGGCGGCCGCTGCGAGCGCTGACGCCAGACACGGCACCTGTCCTCTGAATCTCGATCCCGGAGCCAGACGTCGTCGACCAAGAATCAAAGTTCTGATAAACCTGCCAATTCTGCGAGTTCACCGGGCTCTCGAAGTCGTCACTGAAGACCAACGTCGCCGCACTCGCCGACCCGACCATACCTGCGACCGCGAGGACCGACGCCGTTGCCAATACCTTACAATTCATACCTGCCTCCTGAGCTTATCACTTCGCGGAAGAACACCCGCTTACACGACGCGAAATAACCACATTTTTGCCCTGTTCCTCAACAGGCGCGCCCCGATTTCCGGCCGAAACCCGTCTTCCGACAGCATTTTGCAACCATGCGGCGAGTGGCTCGCTTTGGGGTCGCCGGGCACCGTTTCCGATCCGGACATCAACGCGGCATTCAGCGCCAACCTTCCCCGAAAACGAACCGGACACGGTCGAATCACATCATCTCCCGCACGTCCGTCAGCCGCCCGGTGATGGCCGCCGCCGCCGCCATCGCTGGCGACAGAAGGTGCGTCCGGCCTCCACGCCCCTGCCGCCCCTCGAAGTTGCGGTTGCTGGTGGCGGCGCAGCGTTCGCCCGGTTGCAGCTGGTCGGGGTTCATGGCGAGGCACATCGAGCAACCCGCGAGGCGCCATTCGAAGCCTGCGTCGAGGAAGATCTGGGCGAGGC
>CAZVIS010000041.1:3008-16422 GCA_964627355.1 uncultured Rhodobacterales bacterium | reverse complement strand
TCCGCGCGGCGATCGCGAGAAAGCCGAAGGGGCACGACTTCGACTATTCCCGGGCCAAGGTGGCGGGTCAGGTAACGCGGCATATGAGCCATACGGGGGGATAAGGGGCCTATTCAGGCTCCTCAATCACTCTTTGGGTCGATAGCCGTAGGCCCGAGCAATCCGTCCAAGAATTCCTTTTACAACAATATCTAGCTGCGACTTTTCATTGTAATCGGCCGGCGCAACAAACTCAACCCGACCATCAGAGATGAGTCTGTGGATCTTCCCTAGATCCCGTGTTGTACGGTTTGGATCATATACGGCTACTGAATGCCCACCTTTGTGTGTAAGCATCTTCATTGTCGGAATGTCAGTGTCGCCATCGCCCAGAAAGATCATCCGGCTAAAGGGAATCGGGCGCTCTTCTTCGGGCATGTAGCCATTAATTGCATCGTTGTCCCAGTGGTTCTCAACACCTTTGTTTATTCTGAAAAGGTACTGCGTCTTAGTCGTGTAATTTATACCCACTCCAGGCCATGCTGCGCTTCCACCCTCGTAGATGAATTTAGATGCGAAGACTTTTCTGAAATGACTACGAATTGCGCAGCCTTCAATCATCTCATCTATCCCAGACGAGATAATGTAATGCTCAAGCTCAAGCCCCCGCTGAAGTGCGTGTTCATTAATGCGACTGAACCATTCAGGAACACCAGGAAACAGAAGAGCGCCTTGCCCATGAGCCCGGAAGTCGGTACTTGTAATTGGGATCCCTGCTATACGAGCTTTTTCTAGCATTAGCTGCATATAGACAAGAATTTCATCGGCGTCGTGGCTCTTACAACGCCGTTTTACCTCGGACCAGAAGTCTTCCTTCGACATCCCTATAGACGGTATGAAGGTGGTCTCCTGAATATTTCCCCTAGCGAGAGTCCCATCAAAGTCATAAACAATCGCGGTTCGTTTTCTTGAGGAATTCAATTCTTTTTCCATCGGTTTGCGCCGCAAGCTTGCGCTTACATTTATCGAGTCAAGGAGTCTCTTCGCAAGAGTTAAGTCAAGACCCAGAACGAATTAGTTTGATGGCTCGACGATTAGGTCTTGTTCGACACCACGCCTGTTGGCCGGAAATCACGGCCAGTGTGGTTGCAGATCATCTTGTCCTCCCGCCGCTTCCTTAACAAACCCTTACCAACCCCCTCCTAACCCCTTGAAATCCCATGTCCCACATCTGTCGCACGTGTGGACACGGCCCCCCTACACCCCGTCCCCCCGATCCGCTACACTCCCCCTCAAAGCACCAACAAACGGGCAGGCAGGGCAGATGCGGACCACACGGCGGGCTTTCTCACTCTCGTTTGCGGCGCTCCTTGCGGCCTGCACCACCGGGGTCGGGCGGGGCGGGTTCACGCCGCGCGCCGCCGACGCCCCCCTCCCCTTCGCCCCGAACCCCGGCTTCGACGCCTGGGTCGCCTTGTTCCGCCAGCGTGCCGCCGGGCGCGGGATCTCCGAGGGGACCCTGAACGCCGCCTTCCGCAACGCAGGCTTCCTCCCCGGCGTGGTGGAACGCGACCGTAACCAGACCGAGTTCACCCGGACGCTGGAAGACTACCTCTCCATCGCCGCCTCGGACGAGCGGGTCTCCAAGGGCCGTGCCGCCCTCGCCGCCCAAGGCGCCCGCCTCGCCGCCATCGAAGCCCGCTACGGGGTCGAGCCCCACGTGGTCGCCGCCGTCTGGGGGCTGGAAAGCTTCTATGGAGAGCGGCGCGGGAATGTCCCCGTGGTCTCGGCCCTCGCCACCCTCGCCTATGACGGGCGGCGGGGGGAGTTCTTCGAGAGCCAACTGATCGCCGCCCTGAAGATCCTCCAGAACGGCGACACCACACCCGACCGGATGGTCGGCAGCTGGGCGGGGGCGATGGGACACACCCAGTTCATCCCGACCTCGTACCTCCTCTTCGCCGTGGATTTCACCGGCGACGGGCGGCGCGACATCTGGGCGGACGATCCGACGGATTCGCTCGCCTCGACCGCCGCCTATCTGTCCAAGTCCGGCTGGACGCGCGGACAGCCGTGGGGGGTCGAGGTCAGCCGCCCGGCGAGCACGCCGGCCCCGGGACGCGGCGCCACCCGCAGCGTGGGGGACTGGGCGGCGCAGGGGGTGCGGCTGGCGGGCGGCGGCACGGTGCCCGACTACGGCGCGGCCTCTCTGGTCGCGCCAGCAGGCGACGCAGGCCCCTCGTTCCTCCTCTTCCGCAACTTCAACGTCATCCTGCGCTACAACAACGCCGAGAACTATGCCTTCGGCGTGGGCCACCTGTCCGACCGGTTGCGGGGGCTCGGCCCGATCCGTGCAAGCTTTCCCCCCGACCGGACCGGCCTGACCAAGGCCGACCGGCAGGCCATCCAGACGCGGCTGACGGCGGCGGGGTATGATACCGGGGGCACCGACGGGGTGATCGGGTCCAAGACCCGCGCCGCGATCAGCGCCTGGCAGGCGGTGCAGGGCCTGCCGGTGACGGGTGAGCCGTCGCTCGACCTTCTTCGCGCCTTGCGCTGAGAGGCGCGCTGTCCCACTCTGCCGGGCGGAGGGCCCGCCCATGCACGATATTCTCGATCTCGACCGCTACCCCCTTGACCGACCCGGAACCCCCGGCTGGCAAGCCATGGTCGCTACCGCCAAGGCGGCGATGGAGGCCGAGGGGATGTTCAACCTTGACGGCCTGCTGCGCCCCGGTGCGGTCGAGGCGGACGTGGCCCGCCTGAACCCCCGCTTCGCGACCGAGGCCTATACCCACGCCCGGCGCCACAACATCTACTTCCGCAAGGAGATCCCGGGGCTGCCCCCAGACCATCCTGCCCTCGCCATGGTCGATACCGTGAACCGCACCCTCACCGGCGACCAGATGGAGGGGACGAATGTCCAGCGCCTCTATGACTGGCCCCCGCTTGCGGCTTTCCTCGCCGCCGTGATGGACCGCCCCGCGCTCTACACGATGGACGACCCGCTCGCCCGGCTGAACGGCATGGGGTACGGCGAGGGCGAGGGACTGAACTGGCATTTCGACCGGTCGGAGTTCACCACGACACTGCTGTTGCAGGCGCCCGAAGCGGGGTCGGTTTTCGAATACCGGTCCGACCTGCGGACCGAAACGGACCCGAACTACGAGGGTGTGGCGAAACTCTTGCGCGGCGAGGATCCGAAGCTTCGCGCCATCACCCTCTCCCCCGGCACGCTCAACGTCTTTCGTGGCCGCAACACCGCGCACAGGGTCACCCCCGCCCAGGGCCCCCGACCCCGCATCGTTGCGGTCCTGTCCTACTACGACCGCCCTGGCGTCCGCTTCACGCCCGAGGAACAGCGCGGCTTCTACGGGCGGACGACCGAGGTCGCCTGACCTCCCTGTCACACGGGTTTGACATATCCCGTGCATCACCCCGGAGGCGACCCCGGAGGACAGGATGCGCGACATGGCCGAAGCCGATCCGCTGCGTCTGGGGTGGGAGGAGTGGGTCTCGCTGCCCGCCCTCGGCCTGCCTGCGCTCAAGGCCAAGGTGGATACCGGGGCGCGGACCTCGGCGCTCCATGCCTTTGATATCGAGCCTTTCGGCCCCGCGAAGGCGCAGCACGTCCGCTTTGCCATCCACCCGATCCCGGGCCGCGAGGATGTGGTGATCGCCTGTTCCGCCCCGATCAAGGACCGGCGCGAGGTCATGTCCTCGAACGGCGAGACCGAGCACCGCTTCGTCATCGAGACCGACTTGTCCATGGGCGACCGGCGCTGGCCCATCGAGGTCAGCCTGACGGACCGTGGGGCGATGAGCTACCGGATGCTTCTGGGTCGGCAGGCGCTTGGGGATGCAATGGTGTCGGCCACCGACAGCTTCCTGCATCCCGTCCTTGGGTTCGATGCCTACCACTCGGCCGAGGCCCTCTCGCGCCTGCCCGCCCGCACCCTGCGCATCGCGGTCCTGTCCCGCGAGGGCGGGGCCTATTCGACGCAAAGGCTAGTCGAGGAGGGCGGCAAGCGTGGCCATGTGGTCGAGGTGCTGGATACCACGCGCCTTTACATGGCGATCGGGATGCCTGCGGGGGACATCTATTACGACGGGCAGCGGCTGCCGCATTTCGATGCCATCGTGCCGCGCGTCGGCACCTCGGTCACCGCCTATGGCGCGGCGGTGCTGCGGCAGTTCCAGTCGCGGGGGGCGTGGCTGGTCAACCCGCCCGAGGGGATCGTGTCGAGCCGCGACAAGCTGCACGCGCACCAGATCCTCGCCCGCCAGCGCATCGCGATGCCCGCGACGGCCTTTGCCTCGTCACCGAAGGACACCGAGAACCTGATCGCGCTGGCGGGCGGCGTGCCCTTGGTGGTGAAGCTTCTGGAGTCAACCCAAGGCAAGGGCGTGGTGCTGGCCGAAACCCCCGCCGCTGCGGCCTCGGTGATTTCCGCCTTCCGGGGCCTTCGGGCGGATTTCCTCGTGCAGCGCTTCGTGGCCGAGGCCAAGGGCTGCGATATCCGTTGCCTTGTGATCGACGGGCGCGTGGTGGCCGCGATGCGCCGCCGCGCAGCGCCGGGCGAGTTCCGCTCGAACGTCCATCAGGGCGGGAGTGCCGAGGCGGTCCGCATCACGCGCGAGGAGCGCGAGATCGCCATCCGCGCGGCCCGTGCCTTCCGGCTGGGGCTCGCAGGGGTGGACATGCTGCGCGCGGACGACGGGCCAAAGGTGCTGGAGGTCAACTCCTCGCCCGGGTTCCAGGGGATCGAGGGGGCGACGGGCAAGAACATCGCGGGGGCGCTGTTCGACGCCATTGAGCGGCATGTGCGGCCGACGCCCGCGCGGAGGCGGCCGAAGAAGGGGCGGTAACGCTGCGTGATCCGTTGCGGCGGGGGGTTTCACCCCCTCCAGCCCGATGGTCCCTCGAACCGGTGGCGAAACCGACGGGCTACCCCCGTGGGATACTTGTGCAGGAAGGAAGGGGCGGGTTGGTCTCGCCGCAGGTCGCCGCGCCCTGCGTGACCGCCCGTCGCAGGCCCCTTCCCTCGCGGTGTGATATGTCTATGTCACCGCCTGTAGAAGAAAGGCACCCCCATGGACACCCTGATCCTGTCCCGCATCCAGTTTGCGGCGAACATCTCGTTCCACATCCTGTTCCCGACGATCACCATCGCACTGGGCTGGGTGCTTTTGTTCTTCAAGCTGCGCTTTCAGGCGACGCGGGACAGCAAATGGATGGACCTCTACATGTTCTGGGTGAAGGTCTTCGCGCTGTCCTTCGCCCTCGGCGTCGTCTCGGGCATCACCATGTCCTTCCAGTTCGGCACGAACTGGCCGGGCTTCATGGAAACGGTGGGCAACGTCGCAGGGCCCTTGCTCGCCTATGAGGTGCTGACGGCGTTCTTCCTCGAGGCGGTGTTCCTTGGGATCATGCTCTTCGGCGCCAGCCGGGTGAAGCCGTGGGTTCATACCACGGCGACCTTCCTTGTGGCCTTCGGCACCACGATGAGCGCGTTCTGGATCATCGTGCTGAATTCCTGGATGCATACACCCCAGGGGTTCGAACTGCGGGATGGTGTGGTCCATGCGACCGACTGGTTCGCCATCATCTTCAACCCCTCGATGCCCTATCGCCTTGTCCACATGCTGCTCGCCTCGGGCCTGACCTGCGCCTTCCTGATCGCGGGCATGTCGGCCTGGCGCTGGCTGCGGGGGGACCGCGCGCCTGCGGTGGCGAGCGGTTTGCGCGTCGGCATGATTCTCGGCGCGCTCCTGATCCCCGTGCAGATCGTCGCGGGGGACATGCATGGGCTGAACACGCTGGAGCATCAGCCCGCCAAGGTCGCGGCGATGGAAGGGAACTGGGAGACGCAAGGCAACGTACCCCTGCTCCTGTTTGCCATCCCGGACGAAGAGGCAAGAACGAACCATTTCGAGATCGGCATCCCCAGCATGGCCTCGGTCATCCTCAAGCACCACGCGGATGGTGTCGTACCCGGCCTGAACGACTTCGTGGCCGAGGATGGGACCGTGTTGCACCCGCCGGTGGCGCCGCTGTTCTACAGCTTCCGCGTGATGGTGGGCATGGGCTTTGCGATGCTCGCGCTGTCCTGGGGCACCTGTTTCCTGATGTGGCGGCGGGGCGGGCCCGCGGGGCTGCCGCGCCCGGTGCTGTGGGCGGCCGTCGCCATGACCTTCTCGGGCTGGGTCGCGACGCTTGCGGGCTGGTACACGACCGAGATCGGGCGTCAGCCCTGGCTGGTGCAAGGGGTGCTCACGACCGAGGCAGCGGTGGCGGATGTCATCCCGTCGATGGTGGCCTCGTCGCTGGTGGCCTACCTTGCGATCTACGTCTTCCTGCTCGCGGCCTATATCGGGGCGCTGTACCACCTGGCCCGCTATGGCGGCAAAGGCACCCCCGTCTCCGGCGCCGACCCGATGGGTCAGGGCCGCTCGATCCCGGCGGAATAGGTCATGTTTACCGACCCCGCCGTCTGGCTGCCCTTTACCTTCGCCGCCCTGATGGGCCTGTCGATCCTGATCTATGTCTGCCTTGACGGGTTCGACCTTGGCGTGGGCCTCTTGTTCCCTTTTGCCACACCGGACGAGCGGGACAGCATGGTCGCCTCGATCGGCCCCTTCTGGGATGCGAACGAGACCTGGCTGGTGCTGGCCATCGGCCTGCTTCTCGTGGCCTTTCCATCCGCCCATGGCGCGATCCTGACGGCGCTTTATGCCCCCGTCGCGGTGATGCTCTTCGGGCTGATCCTTCGCGGCGTTGCCTTCGAGTTCCGGGTCAAGGCGCCCGACGCCTACAAGAACCTCTGGGACAAGGGGTTCTGGATCGGCAGCCTGATGGCATCCCTGTCGCAGGGCTTCATGCTCGGCCTCTACATCATGGGGCTGGAATGGACATGGCCGCATGTGGCCTTTGCCACCGTCACGGCGGTCTTCCTGACCGTCGCCTACAGCTTCATCGGGGCGGCCTGGGTGATCCTGAAGACCGAGGGCGTGTTGCAGGTCAAGGCGGTGGAATGGGCGCGCGGCGGCATCTGGGGGCTGGTGCTGGGGATGGGGTCGGTCAGCCTGGCCACGCCCCTGGTGTCCGCGCGCATCTTCGACAAATGGTTCGGCTTTCCGCAGATGCTGTACCTGTCGCCCTTGCCGATCCTGTCGGCGGTGCTGATCGGCCTTCTGTGGTGGTCGCTGCGCAGCCTGCCGCGCGAGGGCGATGCCTACGCCTGGCTGCCCTTTGTCGCGGCGACCGGCCTGTTCGCGCTTGGCTTCGGCGGCATGGCCTACAGCTTCTACCCCTTCGTCGTCCCGGAGCGCCTGACGATCTACGAGGCGGCAAGCGCGCCCGAAAGCCTGTGGATCATCCTGATTGGCACGCTGGTCGTGTTGCCCACGATCATCATCTACTCGATCCTGTCCTACACGATCTTCCGCGGCAAGGCGACGGCGCTGCGCTACGACTAGGGATGCCCGAATAGCGGGCAGCCCCCGGTGAACGCCACGGAAAGCGGCAATGGCCCACGAAACGCTGTTGCGGGGGGGCAAAAAATGGCTAACACTTCCCCTGACAACAGGGCCCGCCCCGGCGGGGACCGAAAAACCAAGAAAAACAAGACGTAATAGGTCAGAGGTGCGCCATATGGCCAAGGGGGCCCAGCCCGTCCTTGATGTCCGGGGTTTGCAGACGGTGTTCCGGACCCGTGGGGGCGAGGTTCATGCCGTGAATTCCGTCAGCTTCCACCTCGACAAGGGCGAGCTTCTGGGCGTCGTCGGCGAAAGCGGATCGGGCAAGTCGGTGACGATGATGTCCCTGATCGGGCTGATCCCGCAGCCGCCCGCCGAAATCCGCAGCGGCGAGGTCTGGCTTGGCGACATCGACCTGCTGAAAATCTCGCCCGAAGAATTGCGTGCGGTTCGCGGTCGGCGCGTGGGCTTTGTCTTTCAGGACCCGATGACCAGCCTGAACCCGGTGCTGACCGTGGGCGACCAGTTGCGCGAACCCTTGCGCCAGCACATGGGCCTCGACAAGGCCGCAGCCCATGCCCGCGCGGGCGAGTTGCTTGAAATGGTCGGCATCCCCGACGCCCGGCGCCGCCTGTCCGACTATCCGCACCAGTTTTCCGGCGGCATGCGCCAGCGCGTGATGATCGCCATCGCGCTGGCCTGCGACCCCGAGGTGCTGATCGCCGACGAACCCACAACCGCGCTGGACGTGACGATTCAGGCGCAGATCCTTGAACTGGTGCGCGACCTGAGGAAGCGCCTTGGCATGGCCATCGTCTGGATCACCCATGATCTGGGTGTGATCGCCGGGATCTGTGACCGGGTGATGGTGATGTACGGCGGGCAGGTGGTCGAACAGGGGCCGGTTCGGCAGGTCTTCGGCGACCCGCGCCACCCCTACACCCGCGCCCTTCTTCAGACCATTCCGTCGCTGACCGGCACACGTACCCCCCGTCTCAAGGTGATCGAGGGGCAGCCGCCGATCATAACTAAGGCCCCCACGGCCTGCCCCTTTGCGCCGCGCTGCGCCCACGCCTTCGACCGCTGCACAACCGAGAACCCGCAGCGCCGCCCGCTTGACGGTGTGCCAGTCGGTCAGGGCCATGACGTGGCCTGCCACTTCGATACCGCCAGCATGTCCGCCGCCCCGCGTGAGGCCGCGCATGCGTGATGTCGTGACCGAACCGGCAGTGACCGAACCGCTGGTCCGCGTGCGCGACCTCAAGATGCACTTCCCCATCCGCACCGGGATCTTGCGCCGCCATACCGGCGACGTAAAGGCGGTGGACGGCGTCAGCTTCGACATCCATCCCGGCGAAACCCTTGGTCTTGTCGGCGAATCCGGCTGCGGCAAGTCCACCGTCGGGCGGGCGCTTTTGCGGCTTTACGACCTGACCTCGGGGTCGGTCGTCATCGATGGCGAGGATATCGCGACGCTGGGGGATGAGGCGCTGCGACGCAAGCGACCAACCATGCAGATGGTGTTTCAGGACCCCCAGGCCAGCCTGAACCCGCGCATGACCGTGACGCAGATCATCGCCGAACCCTTGGACGAACACACGGACTGGCTGGCCGACCGCAAACTGGCCCGCGTTTACGAGTTGATGGACGCCGTCGGCCTGAACCGCGCCTTCGCCAATCGCTTTCCCCATGCCTTTTCCGGCGGGCAGCGCCAGCGCATCGGCATTGCGCGGGCGCTCGCGCTGAACCCGAAGTTCATCGTCTGCGACGAACCGATCGCCGCGCTGGACGTGTCGATCCAGGCGCAGGTGGTCAACCTTTTGGAAGACCTGCAGGAGCAGTTCGGGCTGACCTACCTCTTCATCAGCCACGACCTGTCGATGGTGCGGCACCTCGCCAACCGGGTGGCGGTGATGTACCTCGGCCGCATCGCCGAACTGTCGCCCCGCGACGCGCTTTATGCCGATCCGCTGCACCCCTACGCGAAGGCGCTGCTGTCGGCGGTCCCCGAGCCCGACCCCGAACGCGAGGCGACGCGCCAGCGGATCATTCTGAAGGGCGACGTCCCGTCCCCCGCGAACCCGCCCAAGGGCTGCACTTTCTCGACCCGCTGTCCGGTGGCCGAGGCAGTGTGCCGGGTGGAACGCCCCGAATTGCGCGAGGTGGCGCCCGGCCGCCATGTGGCCTGCCACCTCGTCCCCGTCCAAACCATGACAGCCGGGCCAACCGGCGGCACCGAGGCGAAAGAGCATCCCCAACAAGGAGCACGACAATGAAACTGAGAACAGCCCTCATGGGCGCGGCAGGCCTGCTGGCAATGACCGGCGCGGCCTTTGCCGAGCGCGGCGCGGACGGCGAGGTCAAGCTGACCTTCCCGCAGGCCGTGTCGATCATGAACCCATATCTCTCGGGCGGCACGAAGGACATCATCGCCTCGTCCATGGTGCTCGACCCCCTCGCCGCGGTCGATCCCGAAGGCGTGCTGGTGCCCAAGCTCGCGGCGGAAATCCCGACGCTGGAAAACGGCGGCGTGTCCGCCGACATGATGTCGATCACCTGGAAGCTGAAAGAGGGCCTGCTGTGGTCCGACGGCTCGCCCGTGACGGCCGAGGACGCCGTGTTCACCGCGGCCTACTGCATGGACCCGGCGGGCGGCTGCGCGCAGGCCACCAAGTATGACGGTGTGGCCTCGGTCGAGGCGGTGGATGCCACCACGATCAAGATTACCTTCACCGCGCCGAAACCGAACCCCTACAACACCTTCGTCGGTTCGCTGTCGCCGATCCTGCAGAAGGCGCAGTTCGCCGCCTGCCAGGGTGCGGCCGCGCCCACCTGCACCGACCAGAACTCGATGCCCATCGGCACCGGCCCCTTCATGGTCACCGGCTTTACCGTGAACGACACCGTCTCCATGGTGGCCAACCCCAACTACCGCGATCCCGCCAAGCCCGCCTTCGCCTCGGCGATGATCAAGGGCGGCGGCGACGCCGAAAGCTCGGCCCGCGCGGTGATGGAGACGGGCGAGTTCGACTATGCCTGGAACACCCAGATCCCGCCCGACAGCCAGGCCGCGATGGCCGCTGCGGGCAAAGGCCAATTCGTCGTGGCCTTCGGCACGCTGGTCGAACGGATCGAGATGAACACCACCGACCCGTCGCCCGACCTGCCGGAAGGCGAACGTGCAACGGCCAAGCATCCCCACCCGATCCTGTCGGACATCCGCGTGCGCACCGCCCTCTCCAAGGCGATCGACCGGTCGATCCTTGTCGAGGTCGGCTATGGCGCGGGCGGCAACCCCACCTGCAACGTGATCCCGGCGCCTGCCGCCTGGGCCTCGGACAACACCGGCTGCATCGCGCAGGACATGGAAGGCGCGAAGGCCCTGCTGGACGAGGCCGGCTGGACCGACACCGACGGTGACGGCATCCGCGACAAGGACGGCAAGAAGCTGTCGATCCTGTACCAAACCACCGTCAACCCGATCCGCCAGGACTTCCAGGCGCTCATCAAGGACTGGTGGACCGAGCTTGGCGTCGAGACCGAGCTGAAGGCGATCGATCCGGGCGTGTTCTTCGGCGGGGATGCGGGTTCGCCCGACACCTTCCAGAAGTTCTATGCCGACGTCGAGATGTACGCCAACAACTCGGACAACCCCGACCCCGAGGCCTATCTGGGCCAGTACCAGTGCAAGAACGCACCCCGCCCCGAGACCCAGTGGCAGGGCGAGAACATCAACCGCTTCTGCGACCCGGCCTATGACGCGACCTTTGCCGAACTGCAGAAGACGACCGACCTTGCCGCCCGTCAGGCGCTGGCCAAGGAACTGAACGACATGGTGACGAAGGACAGCATGACCGTTGTCCCGCTGGTCCACCGCGGCACACTGGCCGCGCATTCCAACACCCTCGGCGGTGTGGCGATCAACGCCTGGGATGCCGAACTGTGGAACGTCGCGGACTGGTACCGCGTGAAGTGACCTGATCCTGCGGCGGGGCCCTGAACCGGCCCCGCCGCACCCCCATTTCTGTCACATGTCTGGACCGAGGCACCGCCGCGCATGCTCGCATTCACGCTCCGCAGGCTTCTGATCGCTGTTCCGACGCTTCTGTTCATCAGTCTGGTGATCTTCCTGCTGGTCGATCTGGCGCCCGGCTCGCCCCTCTCCGACATCCCGCTGACCGTGCCCCCCGACGTGCGCCAGCGCATGATCGAGGCGCTTGGCGCCGATCAGCCGGTGTTTTTCCGCTACCTTTTGTGGCTGCGGCAGTTCTTCGTGGTCGAGCCGGCCTACATGATCGACAGCTGGCTCGGTACCAACCTGGCCAGGGATCAGCAGCGCATCCTGTCCTGGCAGTCGCGCAGCCCGGTGTTCGAGATCATCGGCCAGCGCATCCCCCAGACGCTTACGGTGATTGGCACCGCCTACCTTGTCGGCGTCCTCATTGCGCTGCCCATCGGGATCTATTCGGCCTACCGCCAGTACTCGGCCTTTGACCAGTTCGGCACGCTGTTCGCGATGATCGGCTTTTCCGTCCCGACCTTCTTTTCCGGTACGCTCTTCATCATCATCTTTGCGGTCTGGCTGGGCTGGTTTCCCACCAAGTACGATACGCAGCTGCAGGTGGTGGACTGGCAGACCTTCCTCGAACAGGTGCGCCAGATGGCCCTGCCGGTGATGACCCTTGGCCTGGCAAACGCTGCCGTCATCAGCCGCTACATGCGGTCCTCGATGCTGGACAACATGACACAGGATTACGTGCGCACCGCCCGCGCCAAGGGGATGAGCGAGCGGACGGTGGTCCTGAAACACGTCCTGCGCAACTCGATGATCCCGGTCGTCACGGTGATCGCGCTTGGCATCCCGTCCATCTTCGGCGGCGCGATCGTGACCGAAAACCTGTTCGGGGTGAACGGCATCGGCGCGGCCCTGATCGGGGCGATCCAGGCCAGCGACCTGCCGATGGTGCAGACGCTGGCCTTCATCTTTGCCGTGCTGATCGTGCTGTTCAACCTGATTGCCGACGTCCTGTACGGTATTCTGGACCCGAGGATCCGCTATGACTGACGCGCCCTTGCAAGCGGCCCCTCCCGCAATCTCCGAACGCCCCGCCAGCGCCTGGCGCGCGATCTGGCGACAGTTCAGGACCCACAAAGGCGCCGTGTTCGGACTGCTGATCCTTGCATTTCTGGTGCTTGCGGTGCTGATCGGCCCCTATCTCTGGGCGCCTGAGAAGCTGACGGTGGCGCAGGCGATGAAGGTGCGCAACCAGGCGCCGTCGCTGCAGTACCCGCTCGGCACCGACCAGCTGGGCCGCGACATGCTGCAAAGGATGATGCAGGCGGGCAAGGTGTCGCTGGCCGTGGGCTTTGTGGCCATGATCATCGCCATCACGCTCGGCACGTTCATCGGCATTCTGGCCGGATACTTCCGGCGGCTCGACGGGCCGCTGATGCGGCTGACGGACATGTTCCTTGCCCTGCCGCTGATACCGCTGCTGCTGGTCATGGTGATGTTGTTCCGCGACCGGATCGCCAGCGTCCTCGGCCCCGAACTCGGGGCCTTCACCCTGATCGTGGTCGCCATCGGGGCGACCTCGTGGATGCAGACCGCGCGCATCGTGCGGGGCGAGGTGCTGGCGCTGAAGGAACGCGAGTATGTGCTGGCGGCGCGGTCCATCGGCGCCGCCCCCCA
Organism: uncultured Rhodobacterales bacterium; assembly: GCA_964627355.1. Classification (GTDB taxonomy): domain Bacteria; phylum Pseudomonadota; class Alphaproteobacteria; order Rhodobacterales; family Rhodobacteraceae; genus JBBQXK01. Next base: position 3,272 of record CAZVIS010000041.1, on the reverse strand, counting down.
CCGCATCATCCTGCGCCACATCCTGCCCAACGTCGTCTCGCCCGTGATGGTGGCCGCGACGCTCGAGGTGGCACAGGCGATCATCACCGAATCCGTGCTGTCCTTCCTCGGCCTCGGCTTCCCGCCGGATTTCCCGACCTGGGGGCGGCTGCTCTATGATGGGCTGCAGTACATTCAGCTGTATCCGGAGCGGGTTCTGTGGCCGGGCCTTGCCATCTCGCTGACCGTGCTGTCGGTGAACTACATCGGCGACGGCCTGCGCGA
>CAZVIS010000041.1:0-2908 GCA_964627355.1 uncultured Rhodobacterales bacterium | reverse complement strand
CATCAGCCGAGATGGTTGCGGATGCGCCGCACCATGAGCCAGACGGCAAGGACCACGACCGGGACAAGCACCGCCATCGCCGCCGCCTTGGGCACATGATAGGCCTCGGCGAAGGGCGCCACGACATAGGCCGCAAGGCTGAGCGCGTAGTAGCTGATGGCGACGGTGGACAGCCCCTCGACCGTGCGCTGGAGGCGCAGCTGCAGGTCGGCCCGCTTGTCCATCGATTCCAAAAGCTTCTGGTTCTGCGCGGATCGTTCGACATCCACCCGCGTGCGCAGCAGTTCCGCCGCCCGCTGCGCCCGTTCCGCCATGCTTCGCAGCCGCCCCTCGGCCGATTTCACCGTCCGCATCGCCGGATCATAGCGGCGCATCATGAACTCGCCAAAGGTCTGCCGCCCCTCGATCCGCTGCTCGCGCAGGACCTCGATCCGCTGGTTCACGATGGCCTCATAGGCCCCCGTCGCGCCAAAGCGGAACTGGAACTGCACGGCGAGGCTTTCCAGCTCGGCCGAGATGGTCAGCAACTCGTGCAGCGCCGCCTCGGGCGACGGCTCGGCGTTGTCGAGCCCTGAGACGAGCGCCGACAGCTTGGGGTCCAGCGCATTCAGCCGCGCCGAAAGCTGGCGTGACCGGATCAGCCCCAGCATCGACATCGCCCGGTAGGTCTCGATCTCGCACAGCCGCTGCACGATGCGCCCCACCCGGCGCGCGCCCGTGCCCGGGCGCACGAACACCGCAAAGCGCATGTGCCCCGCCGGATCGATGCGGAAATCGCCCGCGATGATGGCAGCCCCGTCAACCACCCGCGCCACGGCCAGACTTTCGGCCACGAACCAGTCCTCCAGCTTGGCCAGCACCGGCGCCTCGTCCTCTGGCATGATCTCGACCCGGATCAGGACGGACACGATCCGCTTGCCGGGGGCGGCGGCAAGCCAGTCCTCGGGGAACACTTCTGCCTCGGCTGGATCGAAAGGACGCGGACTGACTCCGCGGCCAAAGGCCGAATAGGTCACGAATTCGGTGTGGCTTTCCCATTTCAGGTCATGCCGACCGATCGGCCCCGAGAAATGCGTGGCGTCCGGCTGCGGATGCGCCGATCCGTTGCGGTCCAGCAGCGCCAGCAGATGCGCCCGGTCAAGGCTGCGGTCGCGGTTGGCCGCGTCCTTGGGTTCCTTGATCGCGACATAGACCGCATGGCAGGGCGCATCGAGCGACGGAAACGGGCGCGCGTGCAGCTCGTTCACCGTCGCATAGCGCTGCGGATGGTCGGAAATCGTGGGCATGGCGGGTATCTCGCATGGCGCGTGGTCATGCGGACCCTATCGGATGCGCAGCCGCGACGAAAGAAAGATCGCAATGTTCTCCGATGGTTATTGGCATACCGCCGCATACTTGCAAAAAAGGTGCGCGGGGGTGCGTAGGACGGGCGCGCGGTCTGCGTAGGGCGGGGTATCAGAACGACCCCCGCCCCGCAAAGGACCCCGCCGATGACCCGTTTCCTCGCTTCGCTCCTCCTCGCTGCGACGCTCGCCGCCCCCGCCTTCGCCCAGACCCCGGGCGCAGGCATCGACATGCTCTTTTCCCGCCTCGACACCGATGCGGACGGCCGCATCTCGCAAAGCGAGATGACGACCGCCAAGTCCCGCCAGTTCGCCCGAGCCGACCGCGATAGCGACGGGCAGGTCACCGTGGACGAACTCGCCGCGATCCAGGCCCGCCTTGACAGGGTGCAGGACGCGATGTCGGGCGCTGCCGACCGGATGGACACCGACGGCAACGGTGCGCTCAGCCTCGCCGAGTTTACCGCCCGCGCGCCAATCTTCGCGCTTCTCGACATCGACGGCGACGGCGCCCTCAGCCGGGCCGAGGCCGAGCGCGCCCGCGCGATCCTGCAGAACTGACCCCCCCAACCCAACGGAGAACCCCCATGAAACCCTTCGCTTTCCTCACCGTCCTCGCCCTGACCGTCACCCCCGCCTTGGCCGAGACCACATGGTCCGGCACCGGCCCGCGCGGCAGCACTGTGAACGGGTCTGGCTCGTGCCAGGCCGGGAACGCGTCGCTGAACTGCAACCGTTCTTCGACCGTGACCAACCCCTATGGCCAGACCGCCACCCGCACCGGCAGCCGCGTGACCGACAGCACCGGCACGACGAAGACCTTCACCACCACCGGCCAGAACGGGCGCAGCACCTCGACCGTGCGCAAACGCAACTGGTGAAGGGTTTCCCGCGCGTCCACCCTCGCGGCGGGCGCGCGCCTTGCTAGGATTGGTCAAGGCCATGCAGGGACATGCCGGTGACATCAGGCCCCTCCGAAGCGCAAGACCTTGTGCGCCAGATCGCCGAGGGGCGGCAGGCCGCACTGGCCAAGCTCATTGCGCTTTATGGCCGGGGGCTGACGCTCTATGTCACGCGGTTCCTCGGCCATGCGGCCGAGGCGGACGAGGTCGTGCAGGACACCTTCCTGCAGGTCTGGCGCGACGCGGCGCGCTACGACCCCGCCCGCGCCGCCGTCTCGACCTGGCTTTACCGGATCGCCACCAGCCGCGCCATCGACCGCCAGAGGCGCGCCCGGGTGCGCCGGTTCCTCGGCTTCGGGGTCGAGGAGGATACGCATCCCGACCCCGCGCCGGGGGCCGCGCGGGTTGTGGCGGGGCGCCAGACCCTCGCCGCCGTCCGGGCCGAGATCGCGCGCCTGCCCGACCGCCAGCGCATGGCCCTTTTGCTCTCCGCCGTGGGGGGCATGGACATGGGCGAAATCGCCGCCATCATGCAGGCCAGCCCCGGCGCGGTGGAACAACTGCTGGTACGCGCCCGCCGCACTTTGCGCGACCGCCTGCCGGGGATCGAGGAGGATGACCATGCCGGATGACGAACAGCTCGACGCGCTGATCTGCGCCGCC
>CAZVIS010000040.1:0-16624 GCA_964627355.1 uncultured Rhodobacterales bacterium | reverse complement strand
TACGGGGCGTGGCACAGTGTCGGCCAGATCGACCGTCAGATGCCCGGCGTCGCCAAGAATGTCGATGCGTCGCGCGCTATGTCCTGTCGTCTGACCGACGCAGATGTTCACCAGGCCGCCGTTGTCGAGCCTGCCCAGCACGGTCGCAAACGACCCGTCGGGCCCCGAGGACTGCTCACCGATCAATGTATCGGGCTGGATGAAATGGCCCGTCAGATAGGACACTAGATCGACGTCATGCGTTCCGAGATCTGAAAGTGCGTCACCCCCGGCGCCCGGCACCAGTTTCCAGCCGGGCAGTGCGCGCCGGGCCGAAGTGAACAGGGTTCGAACGGCGATGACGCGACCGATCTCGCCCTGTGCGACGCGCGCTTTTGCATCGCGGACCAGCGGGTGGAACCGGTAGTTCAGTCCGATCATGCCGACCGTTCCGGCGGCCTGATGCGCGGCCAGGATGGCGCGGCCTTCGGCAATCGAAAGGGCGAGAGGCTTCTCCAGATAGACGTGGCATCCCGCCGCGAAGGCAGCAATCGCTGCTTCGGCGTGCAGGGCAGGGGGTAAGCAGATTACGGCGGCGTCGATTTCGCCAAGCAGGATGGGCAGTCGCCAGTCGGCATATTGCACCGCCGCCGGGGCAAAGGGCGCAAGCCGGTGGCGGTTCTCGGCAATCGGGTCGGCAAGCGCCGTTACGGCGACCCCCGGCATCGCACCAAGGATCGGCGCGTGAAAGTATCCCGCGATCCGCCCGCAGCCCAGTATTCCAATCCGAAGGGTCATTGTGGTCCACCGTGCGAAGGGGGCGCGCTATGGTCGGCCGGCGTCTTGCCGCTCCACGTCTTTGCGCGGTTTGTGCGGGCGTGCGCGATCGTTTCGCCATAGACGTCGATTAGCCGATCGATGCTGGCCTCGCGCGAGTACAGGCGAAGCGCGACATCTCGCCCGGCGCGTCCCAGGCGCTCTGCCCGATCGCGATCCGTAATGATCTGCTCGAGCGCGCCTGCCAACCGCGCCGCATCGCCCGGCGGGACAAGAAAGCCGGTCTCGTCATGGCGCAAGATGTCGGACTGGCCACCCACATCCGAAGCAATTACGGCTGTGCCGCGCATCATCGCCTCGGTCGTCACATTTCCGAACGGCTCGTGCCACAGCGACGGTACGACCTGCACCCATGCGTCAGAGAAGGCGCGCTCCATCGCGTCCCGAGTCAGGTGGCCGAGAAACCGGACACGATCGCCCAAGGGGGCCGCGAGGGTTCGCAGCGCGGGTTCCTCGGGGCCCGACCCGGCAATCAGCAGTTGCGCGGTCGGGTTCTGCAGCGAAAGACGAAGGAAAGCCTCGATCAAAGTTGCAACGCCCTTTTCGCGCGACAGCCGCCCGGCATAGGCAACGACCGGCACGAGGCCCAACGGGGGACGCATCGGTTGCGGATCGACGCCATTCGGCAGGACGCGGACGTCGGGCCAGCCGTCGTCGGTGAAGATGTCAGCCATGCGGCGGCTAAGCGCGGAGGCGATGTCGATGTTGCCGCGCAGGTGCCGCACCAGCGCAAGTTGCGCCATGGTCGCGGCCCAAGTCAGCGGTGCCACGCATCCCGACGACAGGCAAGGGCGACCGGCCTTGTAGGTACAAGGCGTACCGTCGGGCAGCAGTTTCATCCCGTTTGGACAGACCGCCTTGTACACCGCCGCCTGGAACAGCACCGGAACGCGGGCCAGCGCCCGCAGGATCAGCGGCGACAGTTGCCAAAGAAACATCCGCACATGCACCACATCGGGCGGGTTCGCGCGCAGCTCTTGACGCAGCGCCCGTGACGCAGACAGGTTCACGACCTGCGAGAGGACCTGACCCTGCCCGGTTCGCCCGCGGCAAGCCACATCGGCGACCAGCGGGTAGCCCGGAACAAGCTCGGCGTCCGAAGTGAAGAGCCGCACCTTGTGGCCGCGTGCGCGCAGCCCGTCGCGGATCGCAATCATCTGCAGTTCCGCGCCTCCACTGGGGCGTCCGTAGTCGTTCACCAGAAGAATATTCAACTTGCCGGTCATGCTGTTATCGCGTTGTCCCGGTCAAGCCGGGGCAACGGCGGCCTCCTTGCCTTTGCGGTTGACCTCGAATTCTTCGTGGTAAGATCGCTCGACGTTGACGTTCCAGACGTCATGGCTTTCACCCAGGATGTTGCGGGCGGCATACATCGCCGACAGCATCGAATGGTCCTGATTGTTGTAGCGGTGCAGCCCGTTCCGACCGACCGTCTGGAAATTCTCCAGCGTGCGCAGCCATCCCGAGATGACCTCCAGCGCCTCGCGATAGTCGCCGTCATAGACGGGATAGGCCTTCGGCTGGCGGATGACGGCGCTGTCGATGACCGTACCGGCCTTGGCCAGCTTAAGCTGCTCAAGCTCTGCTGCCGCAAGATCGCGCAGCTCCGTGTCGCTGGACGTCCACAGACCATCACCGCTTTGGCAAAAGTACTCCATCCCGATCGAGGCCGTGTCGGGATCGGCGAGCATGTCCTTCGACCAAGCCCGGAAGTTCTGGATCCGCCCGACCTTGACCGTCGGGCTGTGGATGTAAATCCAGTTGTCGGGAAACGGGTCCGCGTGGTCGAGGCACAGGGTCACGATGACGAAGTCGCGGTAGCGCAGCTTTGCCGCCGCAGCGGTCACCTCGGGCGGCGGAGGTGGATCAAAGGCGGCAATCAGGTCGCCAAGCGCCATCGTGTTGACGAAATGATCGCCTTCTACCCGATCACGCACGGCGGGTCCGCCATCGGTGGTCCACCGCTCGACGTCCACCGAGGTCACGCGGCTGCCTTGCCGGTTCACCCGTACGACGCTGGCCCGCAGCTGCACCTCGTTGCCATGAGCCTGAACGATGTCCCGGGTCTTCTCCCACATCATGCCCGGCCCAAGCCGGGGATAGTCGAATTCCTCGATCAAGCTGGTGGTGTCATTGGCCCCCGAGAGCGCATTCCAGATCGCCTTGAAAAGTGACAGGTTCTTGATCCGCTGCGCCGCCCAATCGGCCTGAATTTGATTTGGAGGGATGCCCCATACCTTTTGCGTGTAACTGCGAAAGAAATGCATGTAGAGACGGCCACCAAAACGATTTATGACCCATTGTTCAAAATTCTCTTCCACGGGATTGGGGCGAAGTTGCCACTTCAGATAAGAGGCAACGATCCGCGCAGATTCGTAGATTCCGATGTTTGACAGGGCATTGAACAGCTTGAGGGGGTAGGCGAAGTAGCGGCCGCGATAGTAGATGCGGCTAAGCCGCCGGACCTTGATGAAGTCGTCCTGCATCACCTCGCGCCACATCCGCTGCACGTCTGGTACTTTGGTGAAGAAGCGATGGCCCCCGATATCAAAGCGATAGCCGTTGTGTTCCACGGTGCGGGAGATCCCGCCGACCATGTCGGACGCCTCGAGCACGACCGAGCGGTGCGGCGCGTTCAGACGCACAAGTTCAAAGGCGGCAGTCAGACCCGCAGGGCCCGCGCCGATGATGACCACGCGTTCGTTCGCGTTCGATGCCTCGGGGCACATGCAATCTCCTTTCCGCGACGTCCAATCGACGGCGCGATCCTTGGGGCGGCCGCTGTCGGCGGGCTTTGCCTCCGCAGTCCATTGCTGCGGGGCTCTGCAATAGGTGCCAACGGGTCACTAACGGGCCAGCCCGGGGAGTTATTCCATGCCCTCGTCAACGGCTGTGCATTTCCGTCCCGCGCCAGAGAGTCTGAAATCCGTGCGTTGGATGGAATACTTTTGCCTGCGGCGCGTTTGTTCCTTTCGATTGACCTGTGCCACCGCAGGCCCGTGCCGGGTTTCAGAAAAAGGCGTGACGGACGAAAGGACGTTTCATGACACCGAAGGCAAGAGAATGATCGGCCACCGGCGACCCGAACCGCCGCGCGACCCGAGTGGCTCTGGGAAGCCGGATGCTGCACAGGCCCCGCTCCTGTCAGTTTGGGGCCTGGCGCTGGCGGTGCTGTCTGCGCTGGTCCTGTGCTGGCCGATGCTGCTTGTTACGGCGCCGCTCGGCTATCCGGACACCGAGGCCTATGTCCAAACTGGAGGGCGCGTGGTCGGCCTTGCGCTGGATCTGCTGCCGCTTCCGGCGACGGCATCGGCAGAGATGGCTTCTACAGGGCACTCGGATGCCCAGACCGAGGCTGCCTCTGCGCGGCAGCTGCGCTCGTTCGTCTATTCGGCGTTCCTGTATTTGGGGTCGCTGGTGCCCGGCGGCCTGGTCGCTGCGACGGTCATGCAGACGGCCGCGACGCTCTTGGTGCTGTTTGCCTTTGTCACCGCCACCCCGAGGCCCATACCGGCCTGGCCCGGCGTGCTTTTCCTCGTGGCACTCACACCGCTGCCATGGATAGCTTCCTATGCCATGCCTGACATCCTGGCAGCGGCGGTGGTTCTGTACTACGCGCTGATCGTGGCGGGGGTCGGCCATATCGGAATGCGCTGGCGTGTTGCGCTGGGCGCGATTGCCAGCTTTGCCATCGTCAGCCATTACGGCCATCTGCCGCTGGCCTTCGTCCTTATGGTGGCGTCGATCGCGGTCTGTGCACTGCGGCGCTGCGTGACCGGTGCAGGGCTGACGCTTGCGGCGCTGCCGTTCGTTCTGGCGGTCGGGGTGAACGTGGTGGCAAGCGCGGCGACCCTCGACGGGCCAAGCGTCGCGCCCAAGCGGCTGCCGATCCTGCTCGCCCGCTCGATCGACGACGGCCCCGCCGCCTGGCATCTAGCCGAGGCATGCCCCAGGGCAGGCTATGCCATCTGCTCGATCTTTCCCGGCGGCGTGCCGTCTGACATCACGGCGTTCCTGTGGTCCGATGCGGGGATAGCACGGGCGACTGCGGACGAGCTTGATGCAATCCGCGCCGAGGAAGCACGAATTCTTTGGAATGCGTTCCGGGCCTATCCCGTTGAACAACTGACGTCGTTGTTCGGGAACGTGGGAATGCAACTGGTCAGCATCGGCACGGAAGAGGTAAATCCGCTGGTGGCCGGTAGCGAAGCAGGGCGCTTTGTCGCCACGCGGCAACTGCGGGACGGCTATCCTGCACTCGCCCTCTTCGACAGCGTCACGTTCTGGGCAACCTTGTCCGCCTTTGGCATCGCGGGTCTGGCCTGGGCGCGCGGGGCCATGCCGCAGGGGGCGGGCTGGGTCCTTGGCCTGTGCCTGTTCGGGCTTTTTTTCAATGCCGCGATCTTTGGCGGACTGTCAGCCCCGGTGGATCGCTACCAGTCACGGGTGGCCTGGGTCTTCCCGGCCCTCGCGCTTGTTTGCTGGCACAACCGGCGCAACCGGACCTCTGAACAGGAGAACATCTGAGCGATGGCACGCACATACGACAGCCGCAAACGCATTCTGGTGACCGGAGGGGCCGGGTTCATCGGGTCCCACCTCATCGACCGGCTCTTGGGCATGGGACACGAGGTGCTGTGCGTGGACAACCTCTTCACCGGGACCAAACGCAACATCGATCACCTGCACCATCACCCGCGGTTCGAGTTCATTCGCCACGATGTGACCTTCCCGCTTTATGTCGAGGTGGACGAGATCTACAACCTCGCCTGTCCGGCCTCGCCGGTACACTACCAGTACGACCCGGTGCAGACGACCAAGACCTCGGTGCATGGGGCGATCAACATGCTGGGGCTCGCCAAACGGCTGCGCTGCCGCATCCTTCAGGCGTCGACCTCGGAAGTCTATGGTGACCCCAGTATCCATCCCCAGACCGAGGATTACTGGGGTAACGTGAATCCGATCGGGCCGCGGTCCTGCTATGACGAAGGAAAGCGCTGCGCCGAGACGTTGTTCTTCGATTATCACCGACAGCACGATCTGGCGATCAAGGTTGCGCGGATCTTCAACACATACGGACCGCGCATGCATCATGCCGATGGCAGGGTGGTGTCGAACTTCATCGTTCAGGCGCTGCGCGGCGAGCCGATGACGCTGTTCGGTGACGGCAGCCAGACCAGGTCGTTCTGCTTTGTCGACGATCTGGTCGAGGGGCTGATCCGGCTGATGGCTTCGGATGTGGCGCTGACAGGGCCGGTCAACCTTGGCAATCCGGCAGAGTTCACGATCCGTGACCTCGCTGAGAAGGTGATCGCGTTGACCGGCTCGACTTCGGCGATCATCTTGCGCCCTTTGCCGCAGGATGACCCCCGCCAACGCCAGCCCGACATTCGGCTGGCCTGTGACCGGTTGGGGTGGGCACCGACGGTCATGCTGGACGAAGGCCTTTCGCGGACGGTCGCCTTCTTCGAAGGCAGGCTTGCCGAATTGCTGCTGGCTCCGGCGGATCGCAGGCCGGCGTTCGCCTTGCAGCGCAACGTTGTCTGACAGGTTCAAACGGACGCCCCAAGATGCCAGCCCCTCACGCCGCGTCGATCATCGTTCCCAGCTTCAATCGCCCCGAGCGGTTGCGCACCTGCCTTGAGGCCCTCGTGGCGCTGACGGGTGGCCCCTATGACATCGTTGTCGTCGATGACGGCAGCGCGACGCCGCTCGATGCGATCTGTGCCGCCTTCCCGCCCTACGTGCGATGCCTGCGGCAGAACAATGCCGGTCCCGCTGCGGCCCGAAACGCCGGTGCGGCTGCGGCGCTGGCAGAGTTCATCGCCTTTACCGATGACGACTGCCGTCCCGAGCCTGACTGGATCCAGGCCTTGATCGCCCGGCATGCCGGGGTCGAAGGCAGGCTGGTGGGGGGACGTGTCGTCAACCTGCTCGAGCACAACGTCTACGCGGCGGCCAGCCAGTCCCTTTGCGACTTTCTGTACGACCATTTCGGAGCCGCGCAGGGCACCGCACCGTTCTTTACCAGCAACAACATCGGCTGCAGCAAGACAGCATTCCTGCGCATGGGCGGGTTTGACCGCAGCTTTCCATTGGCCGCTGCCGAGGATCGCGACTTTGGCCTGCGCTGGCGCGATATCCCCGGAGGGGAACTGGTCTATGCGCCGGAAGCCATCGTCGGGCATGCCCACGATCTGTCCTTGCGCAGCTTCCTGCGCCAGCATGCGAATTACGGGCGCGGTGCGCGGCACCTGCACAAGGTCATGGACCGTCGTGGCGATGCCCGCCCGAGGATCGAGGCGATCATGTTCTACCTGCGGCTAGTCGCCTATCCCCTGACACGCCCCGGTCGCGCCCGGCTGTGGCAGTCGGCCCTGCTTGGGTTGTCGCAGGCGGCGATGGTATCGGGATACCTCAAGGCCGGATGGAAAGGCTGATGACGCCCACCGGTGGTCGGGGCCGGGCAGCAAAGGCGTCACCCGGCAAAAGGCGCAAAGGCAATCGAGGCCACAAGGCCCGATCCCGCGGAAGGCTTGCCGAGGCGAAGTCGGGCCCCGAAAAGCTCTGACACCTCGACGGCAACGGCAAGGCCAAGACCAATGCCGGTCGCTTGCCCCTTGGCCAGATGCGGCACCGGACGGGATGTTCCCCGCCGGGACTGTATGGCGGCGGCCATCTGCTGCTCTGAAAGGCCCGGGCCGTTGTCCTCGACCTCGAGGATCCGTTGACCAGCGTGCTGTCGCACCCGGACGGTGACAACCGCACCCCGCCCCGCATAGGCAATCGCGTTCGAGACGAGGTTCTGCAAAAGCTCGGACAACAGGGTCGGATCTGCGGCAACGAGGGCCGGTCCGGAACCTTCGAAACCCAGGTCGATGTCCTGCACCAAAGCGGCAGGCACCATTTCAGAGGTCACCTCCTTGGCGACGGCGACAAGGTCCACCTGAGTCAGGGTGGCCACCCCCGCGCTGGCATCGACGCGCGCCAGGACCAGCAGTTGGGACAAGACCCGTTCGGCCCGTTCCAGCGCTGACTTCGCCTTGTCGCTGGCCGCCGCCGCCTCGTCGGGACCGGTGCTGCGGTCGATCAGCGCCAATTGAGTGCGCACGACGGCCAGCGGCGTGCGCAACTGATGGCTCGCGTTGCCGGTGAAGTTGCGCAGGGCATCCAGCGCGGTTTCAAGGCGGGCCATGAACAGGTTGATGGCGGTGACCAGCGGCTCGACCTCATCCGGGGTATCGGAGGTGACAGGTCGCAGATCATCGGGCGAGCGTTCGGCAATCGCTTCACCAAGGCGCGTCAGTGGCCGCAAGGCGATGGTGACCGCGACCCAGACAAGCACCGCCACCCCGAGGACGAATACCGCAAGGCGCAAGGCGGATCGGACCAGTATGGCCCGTGCCAGCGCGGACCGGGCACGGGTGGATTCAGCCACGGTTACCGCAAAGGGAATCGAGGTCTCGCCTGTCGATATCTCGCGCATCAAGGTTGCGCTGCGGATGCCAACCTCGCCATAGGTTCCGTCGGCAAAGGCAACGCCACCCGCGGGCGCCTGAACCACGGCAAGATCGCGATAGCCCGTCAGAAAGCTGCCGACGGGCCCATCCACGCGGTAGAACACCTTGTCCTGCGCGGTCGAGGTCAGCATCTCGAGCGACGAATAGGGGATGTCCACCTCCAGCCCCCCCGCCTCGTCCAGGGTCACCCGTTCGGCAATCGCCAGGGCCGAGCCGACAAGCACGCGGTCCGATACGTTCTGCGCCGTGCGCATGGCCTCGCGCCAGGTGTCGAGCAGCGCAACAAGTCCGAGGGTCGCCGTTGCCAGGAACAGCCAAAGCAGCAAGCGGCGGCGTAGCGAATAGGGCCTCACGAATGATCGCCCGGCTTTTCGAGAAGATAGCCGATGCCGCGCACGGTTCGCAGCGACAGGCCCAATGGCTGCAACCGACGCCGCAGACGCGAGATGTACTGCTCGATCGCATTGTCCGACAGGATGTCCTCAAGCGAGGTCAGCGACTGGACGATCGCCTCTTTCGCGACGACCTTGCCCGCCCTTGTCAACAGCAGTTCCAGCAAGGCCCGTTCACGCGGTGGCAAGTCCATGATCTTGCCATGTCCGGAAAACTGGCGGACCGTCAGGTCCAGCGACAAGGGACCAAGGCTGACAGTGGACGACCGAAGCCCGGCCTGCCTGCGCAACAACGAGCGGACACGGGCTTCGAACTCGCGAATGTCGAAGGGTTTGGCCATGTAGTCGTCGGCCCCGAGGTCAAGGCCCCGAACCCGGTCCTCGGCAGCCCCGCGCGCGGTCAGGATCATCACGGCGGCGCGGTTGCCTTGTGTGCGCATGTGGCGCAGTACGGACAGTCCATCCAGGTCCGGAAGGTTCAGGTCAAGGATCATCAGGTCGAACTGCTCGGCCGCAACCAGCGTCTTGGCCGCCTCGCCGTCGTGCACGCAATCGACAGCATAGCCTGAAGACACCAGAAGCGACATCAGCGCCTCGGCCAGTTGCAGATCGTCCTCGACCAGAAGCAAGCGCATGCGACCCCCGAGCGACAGGTTAAGCGCAGTGCCTGCGGTTGTGAACCGCCTGCGCATCGGGCAGGATTTGCGCCATGCGTGGCGTCCTTGGTCCGATCGTGGTTGCTCTCAACCTAGCCAGCCAGGCGGTGGCCGGTCCGTTGCTTTACCCAGCCCGGGACGGGGATGCGCGGGAACTGGTCATCTACTCCACGCTTGACAGTCGCCTTGCCGCACCGCTGATCGCGGCGTTTCAGGCGGGGCATCCAGACGTTTCCGTGCGCTACGAGGATCTGTTGGCTAGCGAAATCGCGGCCCGCGTGATTGCCGAGACGGATGCAGGACAGCCTTCGGCGGATTTCCTGTTCTCGTCCGCGATGGACCTGCAGCTCAAGCTGGCCAATGATGGGTATGGTCAGGCTTCGCCCGTCCCTGCCTCGCGGGACTGGCCTGCCTGGGCCAAGTGGCAGGACACCGCCTTCGCGCTGACCTTCGAGCCGGCGGTTCTGGTCTATCACAAGCCCAGCTTTCCGGAAGGCCCACCCCAATCGCGGCTGGAGCTTCTCGACTGGCTGGCGAAAGCGCCGCCCAGCCTGACGGGCCGAATCGGCACCTATGACATCGAGCGATCTGCCGTCGGCTATCTGTTCCTTGCCCGCGACGCCGAGCACTTTCCGGACATCTGGTCGATCCTTGACGCCATGGGCCGCGCCGGGTTGCAGACCTTTCCGACGTCGCAGGACATCATCGAACGGGTGGCCGACGGTCGGTTGGTCCTTGGGTACAACATCCTGGGTTCCTACGCTGCGGATCAGGCGCGGCTGGCCCCCGACATTGGGTTTGTCCTGCTGCGCGACTACACCGTGGTCGTGTCGCGCGTGGCAATGGTGCCGCGCGGCGCCGCCGAGCCCGACCTTGGCCGCGCCTTCCTCGGCTTTCTGATGAGCGCCGAAGGCCAGACGCTGCTTTCAGAGAAACTGCGCCTGCCGGCCGTCAGTCTGGAGGTGTCGGGCGAAGGCAGTGGCGCGGCGATGCAGGCGGCCTTGGGCGACCAGTTGCGTCCAGTACCGGTCAGCCCAGGCGTGCTTGTCTATCTCGATCAGGCCAAGCGCAAACGGCTTGTCCGGCTCTGGCACCAGGCCTTGGCGGGCGAGTAGGCGTCAGCTTCTTGACAGCTTCCTGTGCTGACCTTCCACTAGGATCGGCGCGAGGAGGTGCCGTCCCTGACATTCGGCACGAAGATCCGTGCTTTGGGAGGAGAATCACGATGAAGCAAACGCTCTTGGGCGCAGTTTTCACGATGGCGCTGGCGCTGCCCGCCTTTGCCGCCGACTACACCATCATGGCCCCGGCAGCCCCTGGCGGTGGTTGGGACGGAACCGCACGCGCGATGCAAGAGGTCCTGCAGGCCGAAGGCATCTCGGGCTCGGTCCAGGTGCAGAATGTCCCCGGCGCGGGCGGCACGGTGGGTCTGGCGCAGTTCGCCTCGACCGCAGCGGGCGACCCCGGGCAACTGATCGTCGGCGGCTATGTGATGGTCGGCGCGATCCTGACCAATGAATCGCCCGTGTCACTGGCCGACGTGACCCCGATTGCCCGTCTGACAGGCGAGGCCGTGGGCATTGCCGTCTCTGCCTCGTCGCCCATCCAGAACATCAACGAACTGGTCGAGATGATGAAGGCCGATCCAGGGTCGGTCTCCTGGGCAGGTGGTTCGGCCGGTGGCGTGGACCACATCACGGTGGGCTTGCTGGCCAAGGCGGCGGGCGTCGATCCGACCAAGATCAACTATGTCGCCTTCTCGGGCGGGGGCGAGGCGCTGGCCGCGATCCTCGGCAACCAGGTGACCGTGGGCATTTCGGGCGTGGGCGAGTTCCTTCCCCAGGTCGAGGCGGGGACGATGCGCATGCTTGCCGTCTCTACCGCCGAGAAGTGGCCGGGCACCGATGCGCCGACGCTGATCGAGTCGGGCTATGACGTGAACGTGCAGAACTGGCGCATGGTCGCCGCCGCCCCCGGCCTGACGGACGAGCAGAAGGCCGCCGTGCTGGCCGACATCGACAAGCTGGCCAACTCGGCGGGCTGGAAGGCGATGCTGGACAGCAAGGGCTGGGCGAACACCTACCTTGCAGGCGCTGACTTTGACGCCCAGCTTGCCAAGGAGATCGAGGCGACCACCGCTGTCCTGAAGGACATCGGTCTGGTCAAATGAGCGGACAGGACCCCGCAACCGGACGCCGCCCCAACGGGGCGGCGTTCATCATCGCGGCCGTTCTGGCGGGACTGGGGACACTGCTGATCTGGCAGGGCCTGTCGATCCCGGACAAGGGCGGCTATGCGGGCATCGGGTCGGGCGACCTGCCGGTGTTCCTGGGTGTGTGCCTGTGGCTGCTGGCGATCGGCCACGTCTGGGGCGGCGTCCGGCATGCCGCGGCCGAGATCCCGCGGCAAGAGACGATGCCCCTGCTGTTCATCGTGGCCGGTCTGGCGCTGCAGCTGGTGCTTCTGCATCCGCTGGGGTTCTCGATTTCGTCCGGGCTGCTGTTTGCCTGTACCGCTGCCGCCTTTGGCAAGCGCAACTTCGCGATCAGCCTGCCGGTCGGCATCGCATTTGCCCTCGCAGTCTACGGCGTCTTTGACCAGCTTCTGAAACTGAACCTTCCTGCAGGGTTTCCGGAAACCCTGATATTCGGGGGCTGACATGGCCACGTTCGAGCTTTTGCTTCAGGGCCTTGGCACCGCCCTGACCCCGATGATCCTGCTTTATGCGCTGATCGGCGTGACGCTTGGCACGGCGGTAGGGGTCCTGCCCGGGATCGGGCCTGCGCTGACGGTGGCGCTGCTGTTGCCTGTCACCTATGGGCTGGATCCGGCCGGATCCCTCATCATGTTCGCAGGCATCTATTACGGGGGGATGTACGGCGGCTCGACGACTTCAATCCTTCTCAACACACCCGGGGAAAGTGCCTCCATCGTGACCGCGCTGGAAGGCAACAAGATGGCCCGTGCCGGGCGCGGCGGGCCTGCGCTGGCCACCGCCGCCATCGGGTCCTTCGTCGCCGGACTGCTGGCCACGCTGGCCCTGGCCTTCCTCGCCCCGCACATCGTCAAGCTGGCGCTTGTGTTCGGCCCGCGCGAATACTTCGCGCTGATGGTGCTGGCCTTCGTCACCGTCTCGGCCGCCTTTGGCGACAGCACCATGAAGGGGCTGACCTCGCTGTTCGTCGGGCTTTCGCTGGCGATTGTCGGCATCGACGGGCTGACGGGTCAGGCGCGGCTGTCCTTCGGCGTGCCGCAGCTGTTGGACGGGATCGAGGTGACCACCCTTGCCGTCGCCATGTTCGCCGTGGGCGAGGCGCTGTTCGTTGCAGCGCAGGGCCCCGCGATGCAAGAGAAGGTCCACGCCATCAAGGGCTCGGTCGCCATGACGCGCGAGGATTGGCGCAGGTCGTGGAAGCCGTGGCTGCGCGGCACGGCCATCGGGTTCCCGATCGGTGCGATGCCTGCAGGCGGGGCGGACATTGCCAGCTTTCTGTCCTACGGGACCGAAAAGCGGATGACCAAACACCCCGAGGAATTCGGTCATGGCGCGATAGAAGGCGTCGCAGGCCCCGAGGCGGCGAACAATGCCGCTGCCGCCGGGACGCTGGTGCCTCTCCTGACGCTCGGCCTGCCGACGACGGCGACCGCCGCCATCATGCTGGCCGGGTTCCAGCAATTCGGCCTGCAGCCGGGCCCCTTGCTGTTCGCCACCGCGCCGCAACTGGTCTGGGGCCTGATCGCAAGCCTGCTGATCGCCAACTTCATGCTGCTGGTGCTGAACCTTCCGCTGATCCGGCTGTGGGTAAAGCTGCTGACGATTCCGCGCCCCTGGCTGTATGCCGGGATCCTTCTATTTGCGACCCTCGGCACCATCGGCCTGAACCCGTCACCCGTTGAACTGTCGATGCTGCTGATCTTTGGCGTAATGGGTTATGTGATGCGGCTTTATGGCTATCCGATTGCACCGGTGGTGGTCGGCCTGATCCTGGGTCCGATGGCCGAACAGCAGTTGCGCCGTGCCCTGTCGATTGCGCAAGGGGACTGGACGACACTGGTCAGTACGCCGCTTGCGGCGAGCCTGCTGACCATCGCGTTCCTTGCCTTGGTCGTTCCCGCTTACCTGCGCTGGCGGGGCAGGGGAGCCGTCCTTGCGCAGATCGCGGGTGACGAGGACTGATCCTCGCATCGGCCCTGACGCGCTGACGGCGGGGTCCTCCTGCGGCGCGTGGCTGACCGCACCCGAATGCTATGTGCCGACTGACGGTCCCAAGCGGCGCAGCCGCGCGACCGCCCACCATGCGGTGGCCGCCATGGCACCTGCCGTGGCAAGGCACAGCGGCAATCCCCCAACCTGATAGCTAAGGCCCGACAGCAGCGTCCCGATCAATCGCCCCGCCGCATTGGCCATGTAGTAGAACCCCACATCCCGCGTGATGCGCCGCTCGTCGCCAAAGGCGAGGATCAGGTAGGAGTGCACCGAGGAGTTCACCGCAAAAACAAAGCCAAAGGCCAGAAGTCCGGCGACCAGCGTCGCGGTAAGCGCAGATGAAGGTGCCCCAGCCCAGAAGGCTGCCCCGGCCAGCAGGAAAGGGATAGGCACCAGCAGCCCGCCCCATAGGATCGCCTTCCTGACCGTCTCGCCCTCCGGCTGGCCCTTGCCACCGAGAATACGCGGGGCCGCCGCCTGTACCGCGCCGTAAGCGATGATCCAGAGCGCGAGGAAGCCGCCGATGAGGAAGAACGCGGCGCGGCGACCGTCGGGCGTGCCGTCGGACAGGACCATCTGGAAATAGACCGGCACGCCCACGACGAACCAGACGTCACGCGCGCCGAACAGGAACATCCGCGCCAGGGACAGCGCATTCACCCGCGCGTCCTGTGACCGCCAGCCACCCCAGGCCTCTTCGGATTTCATCCGTCCGGGCAGGCCCGCCGGCAGGAACAGCACCACTGCGAGAAGGATGGCGCTCAGCACCGCCGCCATCCCCCAGACCGCCCCCGTGAACCCCGCCAAAGCCAGCAGAGCCGCGCCAAGAAAGAAGCCCAAACCCTTGACCGCGTTCTTGGATCCCGTCAGCAGCGCGACCCAGCGGAAAAGGCCCCCAGCCTCTTTCGGGGCCAGCAGCTTCACCGCGGACTTCGAGGACATCTTGGCCAGATCCTTGGCCACCCCCGACACCCCCTGTACCGCCATGACAAAGGCGACCGAAGCCGCCACCCCCCATCCAGGATCCAGTTGCGCCAGCGCCACCAGTGCGGCCACCTGCAACGCCAGCCCGCCATAAAGTGTCGCTGCAAGGCCAAACCGTGCGGCCAACCAGCCTGCGGCAAGGTTCGTCACGATCCCCGCGACCTCGTACAGCAGGAACAGCCAGGCCAACTGGATCGGCGTGAAGCCGAGCGAATTGAAATGCAGCAGCACCAGCATCCGCAGCGCGCCGTCCGACAGCATGAAGGCCCAGTAGGCCGCCGTGACGGCGGCATAGGCGCGCAAGGGGTTCGGCGTCACATCCGCCCCGCCACCATGCGGGCGACGTCGGCCAGACGGCAGGCATAGCCCCATTCGTTGTCGTACCAGGCGTAGACCTTCACCTGCGTCCCGTTCACAACCATTGTCGATTGCGCGTCGATGATCGAGGAACGGGGGTCGTTGGTGAAGTCCGACGACACCAGCGCCCGCGTCTCATACCCGAGGATCCCCTTCAGCGGGCCGTCCGCCGCCGCCTTGAAGAGGGTGTTGACCTCTTCGACCGTAGTCAGACGCTCCACCTCGAAAACACAGTCGGTCAGCGAGGCGTTGAGCAAAGGTACCCGCACCGCATGACCGTTCAGGCGGCCCTTCAACTCCGGATAGATCAGCGTGATCGCCGTGGCGCTGCCGGTCGTCGTGGGGATCATGTTGAGCAACGCCGAGCGGGCGCGGCGCATATCCTTGTCGGGGCGGTCCACGATGGTCTGGGTGTTCGTCACGTCATGGATCGTGGTGATCGACCCGTGGCGGATCCCCAGCCCCTCATGGATCACTTTCACCACCGGGGCGAGGCAGTTCGTCGTGCAGGAGGCCGCCGTCACCAGCGTCTGAGAGCCGTCATAGAGGTGATGGTTCACCCCGTAGACAAGGTTAAGCGCCCCGCCATCCTTGACCGGCGCGCTGACCACGACCGTCTTCACCCCCGCATCATAATAGGGCGCAACCTTTGCTCCCGTCTTGAACACGCCCGTGCAATCGATCACCAGGTCGACGCCCAGTTCGGCCAGGGGCAGCGTCTCGATCGTCCGATCATGTGTCAAACGGATCCGCTCTCCGTTCAGCACCAGCGCGCCGTCCTCATACGCGACGGGCGTGCGCCAGCGGCCATGGACACTGTCGAACTCCATCAGCAGGGCGTGCTGCTCGGCATCCCCCACGGGATCGTTAAGCAGCACGATTTCGCCACCTGCGCCTGTGTCGATCAGGTCGCGGAGCACGAGTTTTCCGATCCGGCCAAGGCCGTTGAGGGCAATGCGGGCCATGGGTCAGCCTTTCGGAGCGTCGGTCTGCGTGGCGATACCATCCACGCGCGATTGCAGCGCCAGCCGGTCCAGCGACTCGAACGGCAGCGCCACAAAGGCCGCGATCCGGCGGCGGAGGGTGCCGTAGGTCTGGGCGAAGACCAGCGCCTTTTCGGCATCGGTCCCCCCGGCCTTTACCGGGTCGGGCAGGCCCCAGTGGCCGGTAATGGGCTGGCCGGGCCAGGGCGGGCATTCCTCGGCCGCCGCCGTGTCACAAACGGTAAAGACGAAATCCATCACCGGCGCCTCGGGCCGTTGGAATTCGGCAATATGCTTGGACCGCAAGCCTGCCGTATCGTGGCCATTCCGCGCCAGCACCTCCAGCGCAAAGGGGTTCAACTCGGAATTGGGCCGTGTGCCGGCCGAGAAGGCCTGGAACTTGCCGCGCCCGAGGTCGCGCAGCAGCGCCTCTGCAAAGATCGAACGGGCCGAGTTGCCCGAGCAGATGAAGAGAACATCGAAATCCGTGTCGCGCATGGCGCGTTCCTTTCCTGTGGCGAGAAGGGGGGCAAGAAGGTCGGGACGGGCGCGGCCCACATCGAGGGCGAGATAGCCGATCAGCCCTTCGGTCACTTCAAGATCGACGGTGTAAAGAAGCGAGCGCCCGCGTCGTTCGACCTGAACCAGCCCCGCAGCGGTAAGGTCGGCAAGGTGAGCCGCACCTGTGTCAGTGACGCCCGTCAGCCAG
>CAZVIS010000039.1:1878-16630 GCA_964627355.1 uncultured Rhodobacterales bacterium | reverse complement strand
GGCGCCGGTGAGCCCGATGGCGCAGGCGTATCGAGCGGCGCCTTTGACCGGTGCGCCTCGGCGGCGAGACGGTCCTGCAACTGAAGGCCACGCCCCTCGTCGCCACGATCACCGTGGTCGATATCTACGCCGTCTCCAGCCGCATCCGTCAGGACACGTTCATCGTCTACGAACCCCTGCTCCTGCTGGCCGTCGTCTACATGGTGATCGCGGGCCTGATCGTGCTGGCTTTCCGCTGGCTGGAACAGCGGGTCCCCGCGCGGGTGGCCTGAGGGGCCAACGCCGCGCGGGTCGGTCCGGGCTCAGACCGCCCGGCGCCTGCGGCCCATAACGGCCAGACCGCCCAGGGCCATCCCCATCAGCCAGACCGAGGCGGGCAGCGGGATCGCGGCCAGCACCTCGAACCGAAGGCCGTCGGCCGTGCCGTCCTTGAAGCCCTTCCAGTAGGTATGATCGGCGGCAAAGGTGCCGTCGGGGTTCTGCGCGAATACCCCGTCGCTGCCCTTGGCAATCAGGTCGAGGTAGGTCGCCGAATCGAGGTTGCCCTTCAGGTACTGGTCCAGCCATGCCGTCACGAAATGCTGGCCCACGTTGTTCGAAAAGACCGTGTCCCAGACCGGATCAGTGTAGTGCTCGGACACGTTGAAGCCGAGGTCGTCGTTGAAGTAGAAGCTTTCCGCCGGCGCCGGGATCGGGGCCACGACGTTGTGGCTGCCCCCGTCAAAGGTCAGCAGCGCACGGTTCACGTTCTTGGCCCCCTCCCAGATCGCGCGGATGCCCGTCTCATAGATCGACGTTTCATCGTTCGACCCGCCGATGATCATCATCGGGATCTGGATTTCGGCCAGCCCGGCTTCCCCCCAGAACCCGAACTGCTCGCCAAAGGGGCCGATGGCGACGGCGGTCTTGATGCGCGGATCGAACAGCGCCTCATGCGCGGCGGTGCCTTGCTGGTGGATTGCAAGGGTGTCGAACGGCGTCAGGCCCGCGTCCACGAGGAACGGGCTTACCCCGCCGCCCGCCGTGATGACCGCGCCATAGCCGCCCATCGAATACCCCACCACCGCCGTGTTGTCGGTATCGATCAGCCCGGCAAAGGGCGAGGTGATGTCGTTGCTGATCCGTGCCATCTCATTCAGCACGAACAACTGGTCGAGCGTCCGGTTCACCAGCGTCGAACCAAAAGCAGCTTGGTCGGAATAGGTGGACTCGGTGTGGTCGATCGAGGCCACGACATAGCCCTTCGAGGCCAGGTTTTCGGCCAGATGTGACATCAGGAACCGATTGCCCGGATAGCCGTGGCTCAGAAGGACCAGCGGCGCCGGGGACGTGCTGGCCGCCGGGGCCGCGTCGCGGATGCCGCGCCCCTCCAGTTCGATCGGCGTGATGCCGTCGCGCAGGATGGTCGAAAGCGTGGTTTCCCCCGTCGAGCCTGCGGCGGCGGGATACCACAGCTCGACCGTCAGCGGACGGTCATAGGTTGGCAGAATGGGGGGCCTTGGCAGCGCGCGGTCGATGGCCAGGATGTCGACCTGATCGGGATTCACCAGATCGATTTGGCGCACGCCCACGGCCAGCGGGCCATAGGCTGCAAGCTCGGGCGCATTTGCCGACTGCCCGTCGATGCGGTTCTGCGCAGCCAGAGGCGTCGCGGCCATGAACGCCATCAGCGCCGACATGAAGTTGAAATGTTTCAAGCTCGCTCTCCCTTTGGTTGTGAGCCGAGGTAAGCAGGGCGAGGCCGCGAAGTATAGCGGATTGTTTCGATCCGCTGGACTATTTCAGGGGATTGGCCACATCCTTGTGGATAATGACATCGGCCTGCGGATAGGCCGCAAGGATCGCGCGCCGCAGGGCGGCGCCGATGTCATGCGCCTCGCGCAGCGGCTGGTCGCCGTCAAGTTCGATGTGCAGGTTCACGAAAACGCGGCTGCCGGCGGTCCGGGTCTTGAGGTCGTGGAACCCGTGGACACCCGGCCAGTCGCGCGCGATGGCGGCGATCCCCTCGATGATCCGTGGATCCGCGCGGCGGTCCATCAGCGCGTCCCAGGCGCCGCTGCCGATGCGCAGCGCCCCCACCGCCAGCATCCCCGCTGCACCCAGCGCCACCACCGCATCGACCGATGCAAGCCCGAATGCGGCCGAGACGGCCAGCGACAGGATTGCGCCGATGTTGGGCAGCAGGTCGCCGAGGTAATGCAGCCGGTCCGCCGCGATAACCCGGTTGCCCGTCCGCCGCGCCACCCGGCCCTGCCACAGGACAAGCCCCAGGGTCAGCGCCACCGACACGACCATGACGACGATCCCGCGCGCCTCGTCCGTCAGCGGGGCGGGGGCGGGGTCCAGCAGGCGCGCGATGGCGGCCCAGCCGATCACCCCGGCCGAGATCAGGATGAACACCGCCTGCGCCAGCGCCGCCAGGTCCTCGGCCGAGGTATGGCCAAAGGCGTGGTCCTCATCCGCCGGTTTCGCCGCATACAGGATTGCCGCCATCGCCCCCAGCGAGATCATCAGGTCCATCGCGCTGTCGGCCAGCGAGGCCGCGACCGACAGCGCCCCGGTCGAGCCAAGCGCCCAGAGCTTCAGCAGCACCAGCACGGCCGCCACCGCAACCGAGGCCGCGCTGGCCGACAGGGTCAGGCGCAGGGGCGCAGCCACTTCAGTCATTGTCGATTTCCCACTCGTACAGGACCACGCCTTCGGTCTCGCTGCCCCCCGCCCCGCGGTAGAGCGCCCGCGCAGCAGCATTTTCGGCGTCGGTTGCGACCCAGACCTGCGCGCAACCGCGTCCGCGCGCCTCAGCCAGCACGGCGGCCATGAGCGCACGCCCGAGTCCCCGACCCTGACGGTCCGCCCGGACGCCCACCTCGTTGACGAACAGCTGCGGCGGCTTGTCGGGGTGGGTCAGAACCGTTCCGGTGGCCATGGCGCAGACCACCCCCCGCTCCAGGGCGACGACCAGCAGGTTCGCCGGATCGGCAAGGAAGGCCCGCGCCCGCTCCGGCGTCACGTCATGATCGAACACGCCGGGCGGCGTGGCACAAAGCAGGGCGTGATCCTGCGGGCCCAGGGCCCGAAGCTCGATACCGTCTGGTTGCACGTGCATGGCTGGCCCCGTTTGCCCGGGCAAGGCTAGTCGATGATCTCGCCGGACTCTACGCCCCAGATCGCCTGCTTGCGCACCCATCCCCGTTCCCCGTCGGCCGCAATCCGGCACCACTGCGCGTTGCACTGCAAGAGCCGCGCGACAACCCCCCGCTCGGCCTGCACCAGAACCGGCGCATCGGCCTGCGGGGCAGAATGGAACTCGACCATGTCCTCGGTCACCAGTACCGATCGCGTGCCCGACAGAAGCGAATAATGGATCCAGCCGCCCGCCCCCTCGGCATCCTCGATCCGGCGCCAGTTCTCGAATTCGGCGGTGATCTTCAGGGGCATGCCCGCACGCTTGAAGACCCAGTCGATGCGATGGGCAAGCCCCGGACCGCGCCGCGCATTGCCCTCGTTCGACTTCAGCGTGACATAGCGGGGCAGGGGCAGGTCGGTGACCGCACCGCGCGAAGGGTCATGCGCCTTGGGCGGGGGCGCGGCGGCGTCCTCGACGCTGCGCAGGACGCCCGCCGTCTCGGCCACCTCTTGCGCTGCAACCGGCGTGACTGCCAGCATAGCCACCGCAATGGCCGCGCCTGCGAAGATCCGTCCCATCATGTCCTGCCTGCTCACCGAAGCCTACCGGCCCCACGCGCTGCCATTCCTGCCGGGGGCTTGTGCCCGCCCCGCTCTCGCCGCACTCTGCCAGCAGGCCCGCGCGGAGGAAAGCACGGGGAGGGACCGATGCCGACGAAACGCCTGAGTGTTGTTGTGACGCGACGCTTGCCGCCTGTGGTCGAGACGCGGATGACCGAACTTTTCGACGTCACCCTGCGCGATCCCGATACACCGATGACCCGGGACGAGCTGGCGGCGGCGATGGTGCGGGCCGATGTGCTGGTGCCGACGATCACGGATACCATTGACGCGGGGCTTCTGGCGGCGGCGGGGCCGCAGCTGAAGCTGATCGCGAACTACGGCGCGGGGGTGGACCATATCGACGTGGCCACGGCGCGCTCGCGCGGGATCCTGGTCACCAACACCCCGGGCGCGGTGACCGAAGATACTGCCGACATGGTGATGGCGCTGATCCTGTCGGTGACGCGGCGGATCCCAGAGGGGCTGGCCGAGATGCAGTCGGGCGCCTGGGCCGGCTGGTCACCGATGGCGCATCTGGGCGGGCGGATCGGCGGGCGCAGGCTGGGGATCCTCGGGATGGGGCGGATCGGGCAGGCGGTGGCGCGGCGGGCGCGCGCCTTCGGCATGCAGGTCCACTACCACAACCGCCGCCGCCTGCACCCCGAGGTCGAGGCGGCGCTGGAAGCGACGTGGTGGGAAAGTCTCGACCAGATGCTCGCCCGGATGGACGTGATCTCGGTCAACTGCCCGCATACGCCTTCGACCTTCCACCTCTTGAACGCGCGGCGGCTGAAGCTGCTGAAACCGACGGCGGTGGTGGTGAATACTTCGCGGGGCGAGGTGATCGACGAGAACGCCCTGACGCGCGGGCTGCGCGAGGGGTCGATTGCCGGGGCAGGCCTCGACGTCTTCGAACGCGGCCGCGAGGTGAACCCTCGGCTCCGCGAGTTGCCGAACGTGGTGCTGCTGCCCCACATGGGCTCGGCCACGCTGGAGGGGCGGATCGAGATGGGCGAGAAGGTGATCCTGAACGTGAAGACCTTCGCGGACGGCCACCGCCCGCCGGATCAGGTCGTGCCGGGGATGCTGTAACGGAGGGCTCCCGCGCGCAGGCGCTTGGGCCGGGCAAGGGGGGCCATGGGCCCCCCTTGGACCCCTAGGCGCTTTCATGGCGAGAGTCGCGGGGGGACCGGGGGGCGCTGCCCCCGTCGCCCCGGGGGGCGACTCCCCCGGGATATTTGGGAACAGAAGACGAGGTCAGGCGGCGGCAGGGCGCCGGATCAGGCTGCGTAAAAGGACAAGGGGGATGAGGCTGGCGACTCCGACAGCCGCAGCCACCCCCATCGCGGCCGTCGCCCCGGCCTGCGCCATCACCAGCGCAAAGAGGAACGGCGCCACGGCCGACAGCATCGTGCGCACGAAGGTCAGCTGCCCAAGAAGCGCGCCGAACCCCTGCGGCCCGAAGAGGGCAAGAGGAACGGTGCCGCGCACGATGGACGACAGCCCCCCGCCCACCCCGAACAGCACCGCAAAGGCCGCTGCCGCCGCGACCTGCTCGCCCGCCAGCATCAGCGCCATCACTGCCGCCGGCAGCGCCGCCGCCGAGATCAGCGCCACATCGACCGGGTGCAGACCCTTCCAGAACAGCGCATCCGTCGCCCGGATCGCCACCTGCGATGGCCCCATCAACATCGCGACCAGATAGGCGCTGCCCCCCAGCCCCATTGCCTGCAACAGCGGCACCAGATGCACGCCGAGTGCCGCGACAAGCATCCCCGACAGGGCAAAGCCCACCGCCACCATGACAAAGGCCTGCCGCGCCTCGGCCCCTTGCAGATAGGGGCGGGGGGCGGCGGTGGGCGCGGCCTCGACGCGGGTGGGGGCGGCGGCCGGGCGGCGCGCGGCGAGCCAGAGGTGGAGGGGCAGCGCCACCGCCAGATGCATCAGGGCGAAGACGCCATAGGTCGCCTGCCAGCCGATGGCCGGAATCATCCACCCCGTCAGCGGCCAGAACAGCGTTGAAGCAAACCCCGCGATCAGCGTCAGATGCGTGATCGCCCGCCGCGCCCCGCTGCCCCGCAACAGGGCCAGCGTCGCAAAGGCCCCGTCATAAAGGACCGCCACCGCCACCAGTTCCAGCGCGAGGATCAGCGCCGTAAGGCTGATCCACTCCGGCGCGTAAGGCACCAGCGCCAGGAGAACCGCCGCCAGCGCCGACCCCACCGACATCACCCGGGGTGCGCCGAAGCGGTCCATCGCGCGGCCCACGCGCGGGGCGATCAGCCCGCCCAGCAGCATCCCCGCCGAGAACACGCCATAAAGCCAAGGCTGCGTCACCCCATGCGTCGCGGCCATCGCCGGGACCGCGATCGGGAAGGCATAGTAGAGCGTCCCGTAGCCCGCGACCTGCGTGGCCCCAAGCGCCCAGACCTCGCGCGCACTCACGTCCCGGCCTCGGCGCAGCACTCGGCTGCGAGGAAATCGACGATCCCCCGCATCACCGCGAAATCCGCCGTGCAGATCAGCGTCGTCCCCTGCCGCTCGCGCCGGATCAACCCCACGCGGGTCAGGGCCTTTAGGTGGTGCGACAGGGTCGAGGCCGCCATCCCCATCCGCGCCTGCACCTGCCCGACGGCAAGACCGCCCGGACCCGCCCGCACGAGCATCCGGTAGATGCCCAGACGCAGCGGGTTTCCCAAGGCTTCCATGCAGGCAGCGGCGTCATCATTCGTCATGCCGCCGTGCTAGCAGGCGGCTCAGGCGGCCGCAAACGCTATTTCGATTCTCCTCGAAATAGTTCAGCCGAGCCGCGCCAGCAACGCCACCGCCGCCTCGCGTTCCCCGGGCGCAAAGCGGTCACCGATCCGCTCCTGCAACACGGCACTATAAACCGGCCACATCCGCCGCCGCATCTTCCGCCCGGCCTCGGTGATCGTCACGCGAAAGCCGCGTCCATCCTCGGGGACCGAGGCGCGGGCCGTCAGCCCTGCCTCCTCCAGCCGCTTGAGAAGCCGCGAGGTGCCGTACTGCGGCAAAAGCAGCCGCTCCTCCAGCGCCATCGGCCGCAGCCCATCCTGCCCCGCACGGTCCAGTTCCAGAAGCACATCATACCAGGCCAGCGGCGGCAGCCCGTCGGCCTTCAGCCGCCCCTCGATAGCCTCCAGCACGGCGGTCGAGGCGCGCATCAGGCGCACCCACAGGGCGATGGTCGAGTCGTCGGGCTGGTTGTCCATTCTTTCACTCGATCACAAAGATGCAACTGCATCAATCTTGATGTCGCCGCGACCTTCGCATATAGATGCAACTGCATTCATATCCGGGGACCCCCCATGAAAGTCGAACTCTGCAAGCTGGCCGACATCCCCGAGACTGGCACCCGCCTTGTCCCCTTCTTCGGGCGCGAACTGCATGTCTGGCTGGACAAGGGCCGCCCCCGTGCCGCCGCCAACGTCTGCCTGCACTTCGGAGGGCCACTGGAATGCCGCGAGGGGCGGCTGGTCTGCCCCTGGCACGGCGCGGCCTTCGACATGTCCTCGGGGCAACGGGTCGAGGGGCCGGGGCGGGCGGACGCCCGGCTCATGTTCATTTCCACCGCCGTCGAGGGTGATGCCTTGATCTATGTCTGGGGGGACTGAACCATGGACCTGACCCTCATCAGCCACCCGCTCTGCCCCTACGTCCAGCGCGCGGCCATCGCCCTTGCGGAAAAGGGCGTCCCCTTCACCCGCCGCACCGTGGACCTTGCCAACAAGCCCGACTGGTTCCTCGCCATCTCGCCCCTCGGCAAGACCCCGGTCCTTCTCGCCGAAGGCGAGGCGATCTTTGAAAGCGCCGTGATCCTCGAATACCTCGAGGAAACCGCCCCCCACCCGATGCACCCCGCCGCCCCGCTCGCCCGGGCGCGGGCGCGTGGCTGGATCGAGGTCGCCTCGGCCATCCTCAACGACATCGCTGGCCTCTACAACGCGCCCGACGAGGCGACGCTCAAGGCCAAGGCCGCCACCCTCCGCACCCGCTTCGCCACCGTCGAGGCGGAACTGAAAGGCCCCTTCTTCGCGGGTGAGACCTTCGCCCTCGTCGATGCCGCCTTCGCGCCCGTGTTCCGCTACTTCGACGCCTTCGACAACGTGGGTGGCTTCGGCATCCTCGATGCCATGCCGCGCATCGCGGCATGGCGAGCGGAACTGGCCGCGCGCCCCTCGGTCCGCGACGCCGCCGCCCCGGACTACCCGGACCGCCTCCGCGCCTTCCTCGCGGCACGGCAGGGTCCGATGGGTGCGCTCTTCAAGCCCCACTGACACCGGCGGCGGGCCGCCATCACGGCCCGCCCGCCTTGACCCCCCGGCCCGATGGGACCACCTTGCCGCGCAATCCCTCCGCGAAAGGTCCTCCCATGTCAGGCCCCGTCCTCCCCCTCCTCGACGGCCACACCATCCCGCAACTCGGCTTCGGCCTCTGGCAGGTGGCCGAGGCCGCAGCCGTTACGGAAACCGCGCTCGCCCTCGGCTACCGGCTGGTCGATGGCGCGGCGATCTATGGCAACGAGGTCGGCATGGGGCAGAGCATCCGCGCCTCCGGCCTGCCGCGCGACCAGATCTTCGTCACCACCAAGGTCTGGAACGACCGCCAGGGCTTCGACGCCACAAAGGCCGCCGTCGGCGAAAGCCTCGACCGCCTCCGCCTCGACCGGCTCGACCTCGTGCTGATCCACTGGCCCTGCCCGAAGCAGGACCGCTTCGTGGACACCTGGCGCGCCCTCATCGCGCTGTGTGAGGAAGGCGCCGTAACTTCCATCGGCGTCTCCAACTTCAACGCCACGCAGATCGAGCGTCTGGTCACTGAGACCGGCGTCACCCCCGTCCTCAACCAGATCGAACTCCACCCCCGCCTGCAACAACGGGCCCTCCGGGACGCCCATGCGGCCCGAGGCGTCATCACCCAAAGCTGGACCCCCCTCGGCAAAGGCACCTGCTTCGACGCCACCCCCGTCCAGTCAATCGCACAGCGAACGGGAAAAACCCCCGCCCAGATCATCCTCCGCTGGCACATCGAGTTAGGCCTCTCCGTCATCCCCCGCTCCACCCGCAAGGAGGGCCTCGCCGAGAACCTGAACCTCTTCGACTTCGCCCTGACGGAAGAAGATCATGCGGCACTGGCGCGGCTGGATGCAGGACAGCGGACGGGGCCGGATCCGGCGACGTTCGGGTGAGCAATTCTGTAATCCCGCCACGACGTGGACGCAAAAATGATGGACGCACCTCCTAAGTTCAAATTGTATGGCTACACGGAAAGCGCGGAGTCAGACCAACTGGTGGAGCTGAGGCAGGTATCTCTCTGCTTCCGGGATGCTGAAGTGTTGAGTGCATTTGCGGCATTCGTCGCGACGTGCGCCAAACAAATGGTAGATCACGCAGATTGGGACCATGAGCATTTCTTTGCTGGCGGCCCGGGTTTGTCAAACATCGTTGTCACGTTGCTGGATGAGAGAAACAGTTAGTTGCGATAGCTCTGCGGAGAACGAGTATAGAGGCTTTTGCATCACCACTTTCGTCCGGCTCGTTCAAGCTCATTCAAGCTAGTATCGGATTTGATCCCGTCGGCTCGGATTTATAGACGCACGGATTACTTTGTAAGGGCCGACAATCATCCGAAACGCAAGGTATTTGAGCCGTGACCCAATCGAACCTCTCGACCGCATCAGCAAAAGAAAAGTTGACCAGACATGACCTTGTTCTGCGGCACAGGCAATCAGGCGTTCATGGCTCCACCCCAAATCCTGACCATGCTCTTCGCACTTTTCTATTTCCTGTGCGGCCAGATAGTAGGCTGATGGTAGGCCCAATTGCGCGGCCTTGATGTACAGAACTACTGCAATCTTCGATTCATCATAGCGAGAGTGGATGTCTGCCAGAACGTATGCAGCCCCTGCCTTGCCGTCAAACCTGTCCTCATTGAGATGGTCCATTACCTTCTGCATTGTCTCAAAAGAAACAATTGAATCAAGTATGCTTCTGGCCGTTTCAATGTCCTCCAAGAGCGCAGCGTTGGAAATCGTCTCGAGGACTGTCTGATCATCCACCTTTTTCATCCCCCAAGCTTCTCGCCGTTGGCCCATCGAACTCGGTTTCCAGCGTAGACCCGAAACGCGTTCTTAAGGCTGGTCTGTTGACGAGACCTTCGTCCTCGCAGGTGTGTTCGCGAAAACTTGCGGCCCGATATGGGGGGCCATTCACAAGATACACTACGTTGCCCTGAATAAATGTGACCGGGTGGGGGTCTGGTCTTCCAGAGTCCGTCACACGCCGTTCGTTAACACATCATGAATCCGCGCCTGCAACCCCTTGAAATCACTCACCCCCCATGTTCTGTCCACACGTGCGACACGCCCGCTAGACCCCGTAGTACCCCCGATACCAGTCCACGAACCTCTGCACCCCCTCTCGCACGTCCGTCCGCGGAAGGGGGCCTGTCAGCCTCTCGATCAGCGAGGCATCGGCCCAGGTCGCCGGAACGTCGCCCGGCTGCATGGGGAGGAAGCGTTTCAGGGCCTCCCGTCCCGTCGCGGCCTCGACCGCCGCCACGAAGTCCATCAGCCCCACCGGCGCGCCGTTCCCGATGTTCACCACCCGCCAGGGCGCCACGGGCGAGGCGCCCTCTCCCCCGACCTCCGGCACCGCGCCCACCAGCCGCACGATCCCCTCGACCAGATCGTCGATGAAGGTGAAGTCGCGCCGCATCTCGCCGTGGTTGTAGATCTCGATGGGCTCGCCCGACAGGATCGCCTTCGTGAACTTGAACAGCGCCATGTCGGGCCGCCCCCAGGGCCCATAGACGGTGAAGAAGCGGAAGAGGGTGGTCGGCACCCCGTAGAGGTGGGCATAGGAATGCGCCATCGCCTCGCCCGCCTTCTTCGTCGCGGCATAAAAGCTCATCGGGTGGTCGGCGCGGTCGCCCTCGGCATAGGGCATCGCGGTGTTGGAGCCATAGACGGAGCTGGTGGAGGCGATGAGGAGATGCGCGGGGGAATGCGCGCGGGCGGCCTCCAGCACCTCAAAGGTGCCGAGCAGGTTCGCCTCGACGTAACTCCGCGGCGCCTCGATCGAATGCCGCACCCCGGCCTGTGCGGCGAGGTGGATGACGACCTCCGCCTCAGACATCAGCCCCGCCACCACCCCCGGCGTCTCGACCCGCGCCTCGACCGAGCGAAACCCCGGCGACTGCAGCAGCATCCCCCGCCGCCGCTCCTTTAGCGCCACGTCGTAATAGGTGGTCATCGCGTCAAGGCCCGTGACCAGCCACCCCTCGGCCAGCAAACGCCGGCAAAGGTGAAAGCCGATGAAGCCCGAAGACCCCGTGACCAGTACCCGCCTTGCCATGCTCGCCTCCGTCTGCCCCGGCCTTCCTGCGGGGCCGCCCCGGAAACGTCAAGCAAACGGGGCCAGCCCTGCCTTCGCCGGTTACTCGGCGGCCTGTGCGTAGGTCTCGAGCGGCGGGCAGGTGCAGATCAGGTGGCGGTCACCATAGACGTTGTCCACACGGCCCACGGGGGGCCAGTACTTGTCCACGCGGAAGGCGCCCGGCGGGAAGCAGCCCTGTTCGCGGGGGTACTTGCGCGTCCAGTCGGCCACGAGGTCCTCGACCGTGTGGGGGGCGTGGCGGAGGGGGGAGTCCTCGGGGGCGATGTCTCCCCGCTCCACCGCGCGGATCTCTTCGCGGATGGCCAGCAGCGCCGTGATGAAGCGGTCGATCTCGGCCTTGGTTTCTGACTCGGTCGGTTCCACCATCAGGGTGCCGGCGACGGGCCAGCTCATCGTCGGCGCGTGGAAGCCGTTGTCGATCAGGCGCTTGGCTATGTCGTCCACGGTCACGCCCGCGTCCGCGAAGGGGCGGGTGTCGAGGATGCATTCGTGGGCGACACGGCCCTTGTTGCCCATGAAGAGGATGGGGAACTGCCCCTTGAGTCGTGCCGCGATGTAGTTGGCGTTGAGGATTGCGACCTTGGTCGCCTGCGTCAGGCCGGGGCCGCCCATCATCAGGCAGTAGGCCCAGGAGATGAGGAGAATGGATGCTGATCCGTAGGGGGCCGCCGAGACGGGACCTTCGGCGCCGCCGGTTTCGGGGTGGCCGGGCAGGTAGGGTGCGAGATGTGCCTTAACCCCGATCGGCCCCATGCCGGGGCCGCCGCCGCCATGGGGGATGGCGAAGGTCTTGTGCAGGTTGAGGTGGCTGACGTCGGACCCGATCTCACCCGGTTTCACCAGCCCGACGAGCGCGTTCATGTTCGCGCCGTCGAGATAGACCTGGCCCCCATGGTCATGCGTGATCTTGCAGATCTCGCGCACCGTTTCCTCGAAGACACCGTGGGTCGAGGGGTAGGTGATCATGCAGGCGGCGAGGTTCCCGCCCGCCGCTTCGGCCTTGTCGCGGAAGTCGTCCACGTCCACGTCGCCGTTCGGCGCGGTCTTCACCACGACGACCTTCATCCCGGCCATCTGGGCCGAGGCGGGGTTCGTGCCATGCGCGCTCATCGGGATCAGGCAGATGTCGCGGTGCGCCTCGCCCCGCGCGCGGTGGTAGGCCTGGATGGTCAGGAGGCCCGCATACTCCCCCTGCGCGCCGGAGTTGGGCTGCATCGACATGGCGTCGTAGCCGGTGATCTCGCAGAGTTTCGCCGACAGGTCGCTGATCGCCTCATGATAGCCTGCCGCCTGATCGGCGGGGACAAAGGGGTGGAGGCTGCCGAATTCGGGCCAGGTGATCGGCATCATCTCGGCCGCCGCGTTCAGCTTCATCGTGCAACTGCCCAGCGGGATCATGGCGCGGTCAAGGGCAAGGTCGCGGTCCGACAGGCGGCGCATGTAGCGCATCATCTCGGATTCGGCGCGGTTCATGTGGAAGACGGGGTGCGTCAGGTAGTCGGTGGTGCGCAGCATCGCTTCGGGGAAGCCGAGGGTGGCGCGGTGCGGCGGCACGCCCTCGATGCCAAAGGCGCGCAAGATCCGGATCAGGACCTTTTCGTCGGAGGTTTCGTCCAGCGCGATGCCGACGCGGTCGGTGCCGATCTTGCGGAAGTTCAGCCCTTCGTGCCGGGCGGCGGCGAGGATGCCGGCCTGGCCCACGCCCACCTCGACGGTGATGGTGTCGAAGAAGGCCTTGGGCGAGACCTTGGCGCCTGCGGCCTTGAGCGCGCGGGCGAGGCGGTTGGTCAGGAAGTGGACACGTTCCGCGATGGCGCGCAGGCCCTTGGGTCCGTGGAAGACAGCGTAGAAGGAGGCCATGACGGCGAGGAGGGCCTGCGCCGTGCAGACGTTCGAGGTCGCCTTCTCGCGCCGGATATGCTGCTCGCGGGTTTGCAGGGAGAGGCGATAGGCTTTGTTTCCGCGCGCGTCGATCGAGACGCCGACGATGCGGCCGGGCATGGCGCGCTTCAGGTCATCCTTGCAGGCCATGAAGGCGGCGTGCGGGCCGCCATAGCCCATGGGCACGCCAAAACGCTGCGAGGAGCCGATGGCGATATCGGCGCCCATGGCGCCGGGTTCCTTGAGGAGGCACAGCGCAAGGAGGTCGGTGGCCACGATGGCCAGCGCCTTGGCCCCGTGCAGGCGGGCGATGACGTCGGTGAAGTCGGTGACGTGGCCGTAGGTGCCCGGATACTGGAAGATCGCGCCGAAGACGGTGGCGGGGTCGAGCGTCGCGGGGTCGCCCACGGTGACGGCGATGCCGAGGGGTTCAGCGCGGGTCTTGATGACGGCGATGGTCTGGGGATGGACGCTCTGGTCCACGAAGAAGCCGCGCGCCTTGGATTTGGCGCTGCGCTCGGCCATCGTCATGGCTTCTGCGGCGGCGGTGGCCTCGTCGAGAAGCGAGGCGTTGGCAACGTCGAGGCCCGTCAGGTCGCAGACCATCGTCTGGTAGTTCAGAAGCGCCTCCAAGCGGCCTTGCGCGATTTCGGGCTGGTAGGGGGTATAGGCCGTATACCACGCGGGATTCTCGAGGATGTTGCGCTGGATCGCGGGCGGCGTGACCGTCCCGTAATATCCCTGCCCGATCAGCGAGGTCATCACCCGGTTCTTCGCCGCAACCTCCCGCATCTTTGCCAGCAACTCATGCTCGGCCAGCGGCGCCCAAGGCAGCCCGGACTTCTGGCGGATGCTCGCAGGCACCGTCTCGGCAATCAGCGCGTCGAGGGTTTCGGCCCCCACCACCTTGAGCATCGCCTCCATCTCGGACGGAGAGGGGCCGATGTGGCGGCGGTTGGCGAAGTCGTAGGTGTTGTAGTCGGTGGGGGTGAAGGTCATGGGGTCCTCATGCGGCGGCGATGGCTTCGATTTCGAGGAGCCAATCCTCTTGTACTGTGGCGGCTACGATGGTCGTCCACGCCAAAAGCCGACCATCCACGATTTCGTCCGAAACCGCGTTGACGGCGCTTCGCAAAGAACGGTCGGCCAGAATGACGGTCACCTTGACCAGATTGTCGAGCGTCATGTCCCCCGCCCGAAGTTGTGCAACCACATTCGCCCAGGCGAGGCGCGCCTGATCCTCGATTGCATCGGGCACGGTCATGTCGGGGAGCGCCGGGATCTGGCCGCTGACGAAGAGCCAGCGCGTGGCACCCGCCACCTCGACAACCTGCGCGTAGGCAGTGGCGGGGGGCGCGTCGGGGGCGGCGAGGCAGCGGATCGCGGCGGGCATCTTCGTCTCCGTTGAGAAGGTCGGGTCGGGCAGGACCACAAATTCCTTCGAAGGAATTTGCATTTTTCTTCGAAGAAAATTGTCCGGACCCTTTGAAGGGTCCGGTGACCTCAGCCGATCAACTCAGCATATTCATCCTCGTCCATGAACTGGTCGAGCACCGAGAGATCGTCGAGCCGCATCTTGAAGAACCAGGCGGCCCCGGTCGGATCCTCGTTCACCAGCCCCGGGTTGTCGGGCAGTTTCTCGTTCACCGCGACAATCTCGCCGTCCAGCGGGGCGAGGATGTCCGACGCGGCCTTGACGCTTTCGATCACGCAGACCTCGTCGC
>CAZVIS010000039.1:0-1778 GCA_964627355.1 uncultured Rhodobacterales bacterium | reverse complement strand
GGGGCGAGGATGTCCGACGCGGCCTTGACGCTTTCGATCACGCAGACCTCGTCGCCCTCGGCCACCATCGTCTCGGGTTCGGGCAATTCCACGAAGACCACGTCGCCCAGCTGGCTGGCGGCATGTTCGGTGATGCCGACGACGACAAGGTCACCCTCGACGCGCAGCCATTCGTGTTCCTTGGTGTACTTCATCGCGGGTCCTCAGCGCTGGTAGGTGGAGGGTCGGAAGGGAAGGTCGGTGACGGTGACGGGCAGCCGCTTGCCGCGCACCTCGCCCATCAGGGCGGTGCCGGGGGCGGCGAAGGCGGCAGCGACATAGCCCATGGCAATCGGCGCCTCGACCGAGGGGCCGAAGCCGCCCGAGGTGACGCGGCCAACCGGTGTGCCGTCGGGGGCGAAAAGCTCCGTCCCCTCGCGCATGGGTGCGCGACCGTCGGGGCGCAGGCCGACGCGGCGGCGTTCGGGGCCGTGGTCAAGCTCGCGCAGGATGCGGTCCGAACCCGGGAAGCCCCCGGCCCGCGCGCCACCCGTCCGGCGGGATTTCTGGATGGCCCAGGCCAGACCCGCCTCAACCGGGCTCGTCCCCTCGTCGATATCGTGGCCGTAGAGGCACAGCCCCGCCTCCAGCCGCAGGCTGTCACGGGCGCCAAGGCCGATGGGGGCAACCTCGGGCTCGGCCAGCAGCGCCTGCGCCATGGCAACGGCGTTTTCGGCGGGGACCGAGATCTCGAACCCGTCCTCGCCGGTATAGCCCGACCGGCTGATCCACAGCGTCCCAAAGGCGGTCAGCACATAGGCCACGTCCATGAAGCGCAGGCAGGGCAGGCCACGGGCGTGGCGGCCAAGCGCGGCCTCGGCCCCCGGCCCCTGCAGGGCGATCAGCGCGCGGTCGGTTACGGGCTGAACCTCGGCCACCTCCGACAGATGCGCGGTCATGTGGGCGATGTCGGCGTCCTTGCAGGCGGCATTCACCACCACGAACAGGTGGTCGCCCCGGTTGGCGAACATCAGGTCGTCGAGGATGCCGCCCGCGTCGTTGGTGAACAGGCCATAGCGCTGGCGCCCCGGCGTCAGGCCCGCGACATCCACCGGCATCATCGCCCCGAAGGCCGCGACCAGCGCGGGCATTCCGGCGCGCGGCCGCAGGATCACCTGGCCCATGTGGCTGACGTCGAAC
The DNA here is from genome assembly GCA_964627355.1 of uncultured Rhodobacterales bacterium. Lineage (GTDB taxonomy): Bacteria > Pseudomonadota > Alphaproteobacteria > Rhodobacterales > Rhodobacteraceae > JBBQXK01. The sequence goes on along the minus strand of CAZVIS010000039.1, from coordinate 599 downwards.
AGGCCAGCCTCGTTGCGGGTGTGCAGATGTTCCTTCAGAACCCCCATGGGGTACTGCACCGGCATCTCGTACCCCGCAAAGGGCACCATTTTCGCACCAAGCGACACGTGAAGATCGTAGAGCCCGGTTCGCAGAAGATCGGCCATCACGCCCCCCTACCGGCCGGACACCCGGCACCGTTCAGGCAGGCCAACCCCTGCCGCGCGGTGCCCCCCCTGTCCTTACCCCATTTGGGGCGCCTGAGATCGTTATCCCTTCGGCGGGCTAACCCTTTTGGACGGGGCCGGCCACTCTCCAGAGTCTCGCTGCCAGGACGGTCCCTTGCGCCTGAGAGTTTACCGGGGCGGTTGCTCCTTCGGCACCGGAGCTTCTCGCCCCGGATTCTCCCGAACCTGACGCCTTGGTCTAGCAAGCCACCGCCCCGGCTGGCAAGGGCCGTTACGCCAGTCGCCGCGACGCCACGGCGGTAATCGCTCGCTCTGCCTGCCAGATCGCAACGATGCCGAACAGGATGCCGCCCAGGGCCTGTCCGACAAGCACGCCGGACGGTCCGTACCACCCGGCCAACAGGACCACGAACGGGATGGTCCCCAGCGTGT
>CAZVIS010000038.1:1833-16705 GCA_964627355.1 uncultured Rhodobacterales bacterium | reverse complement strand
GAGGTCGCTGGTCTTGATGATGCGGGGCTGGCTGTAAAGCTCTTCCTTCAGCTCGCCATAGGTCCCCTCCAGGGCCCGCACGAAGGTCCGTTTCTTGGTCCAGCGCTCCCAGACAACCTTCTCGCGCACCTCGCCGGAGTTATGGCCTACGCCGCCCGCCTCTGTCGTCATGGTCGTGCCCTCCTGCCGCGCCAGCCTTGAAATTAAGGCCGGGCGGCCAATCGTGTCAATCGCGTAACGTTCCGCTATAAGGAACAGCGTTCAAGATAGACCTCCGGACGAACGGTCGAGCGGGACGATCTCCTGTCCCAGATAGCGGGCCGAGGGGCCATGAAGCAGGTCCCTGACCTGAGCAGGTCCCAGCATCTTGACCAACTGGTCCACCTGCCCGAAGAGCGGGAGGGCAAGGTCGCCCGCCTGGGCAAGCTCCAGCGCCACGTCCATGTCCTTCTCGTGCCAGGTGAACTTGGTCGTATCCCAGCGTTCCAGCGTGATGTTCTTGCCCGGGCATTGCAGCAGGATCTCGCGCATCCGCTGCGCATCGACGCCATAGCGCTTGGCCAAGAGCAGCACCTCGTAGTTGGCCACGCAGGCGGCCCAGTGCAGCATGTTGTTGCAGGTCTTGGCCAGTTGCCCCGCGCCGATCCCGCCCACATGCTCGACAAACCGGCTGTAGGCAGACAGGACGGGGCGCATCCGGTCCACATGCGCGGCTTCCCCGCCGCACAGTGTTCCAAGGTTGCCGTTCTTGGCCCCCTGCATCCCGTAAACGACCGGCGCGTCGATGAAGCCCACGCCTTTCGCGGCGCAGGCGGCGTGCAGCGCGATCATCGTGTCGGGATGGTTCGTCGCGGCGATGGCGATCACGCTGCCCGCCACGCCCGCCTCCAGCAGACCCTCGGTCACCGTTCGCGACTGCGCGTCGGTGGCCACGACGACAACAAAGACTTCGGCCTGCCGCGCCACGCCCTCCAGCGTCTCCGAAACCTCCAGCCCCGCCTCGCGCGCGGCGGACAGCGCGGCCGGATCCACGTCGGTCGCCCAGACCGTATGCCCGGCCTTGCGCACATGCCCGGCCATCGCCAGCCCCATTGCCCCGACCCCGATGAACCCTATCCGCATCCCGCCCCCCTAGAAGCCCAGCCAATCCAGCGCGAACCCCTCATGCAGGCGGAACCGCAGCACTCTTTCGAACATCAGATGCACCAGCAGGGTGAAGCCTGCGGCCGAAATGGCTGCCGTCAGCAGGCGCACCTGCGCCTCGCGCCACAGGTACAGCGTCACCAGTACCGGGATGCACGGCAGGAATCCGAAAAGCAGCACCCCCGCGACGAAGACCACGAAGTAGGCCCAGGTCTTTACCTCTGCCACGGGGTCCGGCGCCCCCTCCTCGGCGTCCGAGGTTTCTCCCGGCGCCTCGGTCGCGCGCGCGGCCTGCGGACGCCGCATCCGCCGCAGGTCCAGCGCCAGTTGCAGCAGGCACAGGCCGATGGCAGGCAGCCCGATCACATAGGGCATGAAACGCGCGCCAGCCGGGTAGGTCGAGGCCATGCCCACCATGGCGACAAAGATCGCCAGCATCACCACCGTCACAAGCGTGTCAAAGCGTGCCATCTACCGCTCCATCCGCGGCTGGCGGGGCCGGGTGTTCTTCCACACGGCATAGGCCAGCAGCCCGACGATCATCGCGATCAGGACCAGCGACAGTGGGCGCAGGAAGAACCACATCCCCCAAATCTGCAGCGCCTGGTTCAACGCCCCTTCGGCGCTGCCGCCCAGGATCAGCCCGATGACAAAGGGAGAGCGTGGCCAGCCGGCACGCTGGAAGGCATAGCCGAGCATCCCGAAGATCACGAGGACGATCAGGTTCTGCCACTGGAAATCGCTGAGGAAGCATCCCAGCGTGATGAAGACCAGAATGAACGGCACAAGGATGCGCCCGTTGACGAAGGTCAGCACCGTGATCCAGCGGCAGATGACCAGAAGGATCGCCACCGCCATCAGGTTGCCCACGACCAGCGCCCAGATCAGGCTCCACACCACGTCGAGGTGTTGGGTCATCATCATCGGGCCGGGCTGGATTCCCAGCACGATGAACGCGCCCAGCAGGATCGCCATGCCCGAACTGCCCGGAATGCCGAAGAACAGCGTCGGCAGCAGCGACCCGCCTTCCTTGGCGTTGCTGGCCGTTTCGGGCGCGATGACGCCCTCTATGGCCCCCTTGCCGAACCGCTCGGGCGTTTTCGAGCTTTGGACAGCGTGGCCATAGCAGATCCACGCGGCGGCGGATCCGCCAAGGCCGGGGATGATCCCGATCACCGCCCCGATGACCGAGGTGCGGATGACCAGCGCCCAGTGGCGCGGGACCTCTAGAACCCCCGACAGAAGCTGACGATAGGAAAACGTGTCATCCGCCCGCTTCACCTGCGAGATCGAGGTGCCCTTGACGCCAAGGCTGAGCAGTTCAGGCACGGCGAACATGGCAAGGACGGCGGTGACAAGACTGACCCCGTCCCACAGGAACAGCATGTCTCCGGCGAACCGCGCGGTGCCGGTCTGCGGGTCCATTCCGACCATCGACAGCATCAGCCCCCAGAACCCCACGATCAGTCCCTTCACGATCTTGGGGCCGCTGGCAAGGAAGGCGATGAAGCTGATGCCCAGAAGCGCGATCAGGAAGAATTCGGACGGGCTGAAGCTCAACACCAAGGGGCGCAGAACCGGGATCAGCAGCGCAAAGACCACCGCACCCAGAATTCCGCCCACGCCCGAGGCGGTGATGCTGGCGCCAAGCGCCCGCGCCGCCTGTCCCTGTTTGGCCAGTGGATAGCCGTCCAGCGTGGTCGCCGCATCGTCGCCGTCGCCCGGGATGCCGAACATGATGCTCGATATCTGCCCGCTGGTCCCGTTCACCGCATGCAGCGTCAGCAGGAAGACCGCGCCTGCGATCATGTCCATGCCATAGATGAAGGGGATTGCCATGGCGATCGACAGCTTGCCCCCGATCCCCGGCGTGACCCCCACAAGAAGGCCCAGCACGACCGCCAGCAGCATAAGCCCCATGATCGAGGGAGAGCTCAGCAGGCCGAACAGCGCGCCGAACATGGTGTCAATCATGCAGGCTCCCACTCCTCCCCAGGTGTGTACGGCAAGTTGTGCCTGCCGTGACCCTACCGTGCCCGGTTTGTCCTGCTACCTCCAAATCAATTAGTGACAGTCTGCCCGCAGTTTTTTGCCTTGCTGCGGATGCAAAGGAAAGTGGGGGGGCTACCAGTGCTGCGTGCCGGGGGCGCCCTTGATCCGGCCCTCAAGGTTCGGCGTGACCCAGCCGCCATAGAAATCGCCGGGCTGCGGGATCACGCGCAGATCGCCCACCCGGGCCTCGTCCATCCGTCCGGCATAGAAGGCAACATGGCCCGCAATGGCGGCGAACCCGTAGGTCGGGGCGTCATAGGCCCAGGCCGCGCGGCGGGCAGTGGCCGCACCCGAGGTCACGTCGAAATAGCGCGCGCGCCCCTTCCACTCGCAGAAACTGCTGCCCGGGACGGCGGTCAGCTCGGCGGCAACATCCTCGCGCGGAAGGTAGTAGGTCGGGGCATGGTGCGTTTCCAGGACCCGCATCGCGCGCGAAGTCTGGGCCACGACCGCGCCGCCCAACCGGATCAGGATGGGCTGCGGAACAAGCTCCAGCTTGGGAGGGCGGGGGTAGGACTGCACATTCTCGCGGGGCAGGGGGATCATCTGGTCCTCATGGGGCAGGCGGGAAGAAGCCGGTCAAGCAGGTCCGGAATCCGCTCTCGCACCTTGAAGAAGCCTGCGGTGGCATGGGGCCAGATCGCGCTGTCCCAGTCTCGGCGCCATTCGCAAAAGGTGATGCCATTGGTGGCGAGAAAGGGCGCGGCCCCGTCCAGCCAGTCGCGCAAGGGCCCCCGCGTCACATAGGGCGTGGCGATCTGCGTCGCCCCCGCCGCTGCGGCCCAACGCGCCAGCGCCGCCGGGTCCCCGGCCGTCAGCCTATCTGCCGCGATCCCGACGCGGGCTGCCGCATCGGCCAGCGCCCCCGCCTCGAACCGCAGCACCCCATCGGCCACCGTCAGGGACGAGCGCAGGTTTCCAGCCGCCAAGGTCGCCACGGCCCGGATGTCCAGCGCCGCCAGCGGAAAATCCTCGACCCGGCAATCCTCGTCCGTGATGAGCAGCGCCGTCGGCACCCCGGGCTTCGGCGGCGCAAGAGGCCGCAGCGGCAGGATCGGGGGCAGCCCGTCCGGCTCGGTCGCCTCAAGGCCCTCTGTGACCTCGGCAAGGTCCGAGGGACGCGGGTGAAAGCGTCCTTCGGTGAAAGTCGCGATGTTGTCGGCCCGCGCCGGATAGGGTTTGCCGCGCGTATGCAGCCCCGCGACCCACCGCCACCCCAGCGTGTTCGATGCCGCATCCCCGTCCAGCAGATGCCGATAGAAGAAATCCGCCCCCACCCGCCACGGCAGCCCGAACGTGAAGATCCAGATCGAGGCGAACCACATCCGCGCGTGGTTGTGCAGGTAGCCCGTCTCCACCAGCTCGCGCGCCCAGGCGTCGAAGCAATCGAGGCCCGTCTGCCCGTCGATCGCCCGCTCGACGTCGCGGCGCAGGCGGCGGTCCCGGTCCAGCGAGGCAAGGTCGTCGTGCAAGCCCCTGGTGTAGCTGGCCCAGACCTGCGGCCGCCGCTCCATCCAGCCCTTGAAGTAGCCGCGCCAGATGACCTCTTGCACGAACTTCTCGGCATTCTCGGGCCCATGGGCGGCAATCGCGGCAGCGACGGCTTGCTCTTCCAGCACCAGCCGCCGCCGGATCCAAGGCGACAGGGTGGACACGGCGGTGTGGCGCCCAGGTCCGTGGTCCGTGTTACGCCCGTTTGCGTAGCGCCGCCCCATGCGGGGCATGAAGGCGGCCAGCCGGGCCTCGCCCTCGGCGCGGGTGGCAGTCCAGTCGGTCATCAAGGCTCCCCTGCGGCATCCGACCTGCATGTGTCGCGCCGTGCGCCGGTTTCAACGCGGCGCCTTGTCCCCGGTGCAATAGGCCTCGACCATCGGGCGCAGGGCGACGCGGGCGCGCAGGCGGGTGGCCATCAGGTACATGCCGCCGATCTTGCGGTGCAGGAACAGCGTGGCGGCGGGCGGGACGTGCGACAGTTCGCGGTCATTCCCGATCGCCATCCCCATGTCGCGGACCCGTTCCAGAAGGTCCGAGGTCCCGAAGTCGAAAACGCCGCCCTTCCGGATCGGCCCCATCGCCGCCTCGAACATTCTCTGGATCAGATCCTGATGGTGCGGGGCCGTGCCCTCGCCGAAATAGCCGATGCGCAGCATGGCGGCGCGGGTCGCCTCGGCCCCGCCATCCAGCGCGACACGTGCCAGCGCACGAAAGTCCGCCGCAAGGGCCGGCGCAATCTGCTGTACCGCGCCAAAGTCCAGAAGAACCACCCGCTCGCTTGCCGGGTCATAGCGGTAATTCGCGAGGTTCGGGTCCGTCTGCATTGCGCCAAAGACGAACAGTTCCCGCAACACCAGGTCAATCAGCGACGCAGCCGCCCGGTCGCGCGTGGCTTGTGGTGCAAGGATCAAGCTGTCCAGCGGATCGCCTGCAACATAGGTCATCGCAAGGACCCTTGGCGTACAAAGCTCGGCCACCAACGCAGGTAGCGCAAACGTCTCGGACCCATCGAGCAACCTGCGGAAGCGTTCCAGATGCTGCGCCTCGGCGTCATAGTCGGCCTCGGCATGCAACTGGCGCTTGGCCTCGGCCATCAAGGGCGCGATGTTCATGCCACGCGGCAGCATCCCCGGCAGGCGCAGCAACGCCGCAACATTGTCCACATCGCTGTCGATGCTGGCGCGCACGCCCGGATACTGCACCTTGACAGCGAGGTCGCGCCCGTCGGGCAGCACCGCGCGGTGAACCTGCCCGATCGAGGCCGCCGCAAAGGGCCGCACGTCGAACCGGGAAAACCGGCGGTACCAGCCCGCGCCCCATTCGGCATCCAGCACGGCTTGCAACTGCTTCGGTGGCATGTGGCGGGCGTCGTCGCGCAGTCGGGCGAGGATCGCCGTCACTTCTTCGGGCAGCACCAGCCCTGTGTCCATCGACAGCATCTGCCCGAGCTTGAGCGCGGCACCCCGCAGGTGCGACAGCCCGTCGGTCAATCGTGTCGTGTTTGCCGGAGACAGCAGAAGTTCAGCCATGTCCGGCCGTCTGCCCTGTGCCAGCGCCCGCAGGCCCCCGACCGCCACGCCCCCTGCGATCCCTGACGCGATGCCCCCGACCCGCAAAAGCCGCCCCAGCCGCCCCGTCGGAACCGCCGCCCCGCCATCATCCCGCCAGTCCGCCACGCAAGGCCTCCGTTCCATCCCGCTTCAGATGGGGCGCCATGCACCGTCGTCGAGCCGTATTTGCCGCGAGGGGTTCGGCCCGGCGGCGCTTCGGCGGGATTTCAGCGAAGTTTCAGGCCCATTTCACGACAGCGGCCGTGGTGCAGCACAGAATGGAGACAGGCCGCGGCCCATCTGGACAGCCAGCATTTTCACAGGAGTCCCTTTTCATGACACCCATTCCGACGCCCGCCTTTCCGCCCGTCCAGCCCCCGCCGCCTGCAGAGAGGCCGACGGCCCCGCTCCATCCGATCAAGCTCTTCCTGGCGGGAACGCAAGAGTGGAGGCACTGAGATGGAGGCCGCAACCCTTCTGCCCGTGATGGCCGCCACCGCCCTGAATTCGGCGATGCCGGGCCCGTGCATGATCCTGATCGCCGCACGAACCGCGCAGGGTGGCGGCCGGTCGGGCCTGTTTGCCAGCCTCGGGATCGCCGTAGCGCAGCTGTTGTATGCGCTGGTGGCGCTTGCTCTGCTCACCCTCGCGCTGAACCTGCCCGAAGCGGTGCAGACCGCGATCCGTTTGGGCGGTGCGCTTGTGCTGCTGGTCCTCGCGATGCGGATGTTGGCCCCTGCTCGGCCAGCCGAGAACAAAGCGAGCGGGGGTTTGCAGGCCCATGGGGACATGGCGATGGGGATCGCCGTTGGGCTGTCGAGCCCGTTCAACCTTGTATTCATGTTTTCGGTTCTGCCGCAGTTCGTCTCGGGCGCGACGCTGCTCGATCCCTCCATCGCCGTCGTCCTGCTCGCGATCTTCCTTGCAACCATGGGCCCGATGTTGGTCACGATATGGGCTGCCAACGGGGCCCGCAGCCTGGCGGGCCGCTTCGTCCCCTTGCTCGTGCGAAGCGGAGCGGTCGTCCTGATGGGCTTCGCCGTCCTCTCCATCGCCTCGGTTGCGTGAGGGCGAACTGTCCGAGGTCAACGACGGCCCTGCTGGATGACCAAGAGAATGGCGGAGAGACAGGGATTCGAACCCTGGGTCGGCGCAAACCGACAACGGTTTTCGAGACCGCCGCATTCGACCACTCTGCCACCTCTCCGCGTCAGGGGTCGTCGTGGAGCGGGGATGTAGCGGGTGGTGAGGGGGCGTGCAAGGGGGTTTCGGGACAGTCTTGCCCGGCCTGTGGGGCGTCATTCCGCTGTGCGGCGCGCAGTCTGGCTTGGCATCGTGGGCGCGAGCCGTTACTTCTTCGGCTGTCCCCAACGGAAAGTGCTCGACCATGCTGCAGCGCGCGTTTCGCTTTGTCTTGATGCCCCTTGCTATGGCGATGGCGCTGGCCGGTGCGGTGGCGGCCGAGACAACCGTCGCGCCGCCCGCAGCGACCGTCGAAAGCCTTCAGAAGGCGCTCAAGATCGCCGATACGATTTCGGTCCTGCGAGACGAAGGGATGGCCTATGGCACCTCGCTCGAGGAAGAGCTGTTTCCCGGACGGGGTGGCGCGGCCTGGGGTGTGGCGGTCGATCTGATCTATGACACTCCCACGATGGAGCAGCGCTTCGAGACGGCACTGGGGGGCGAACTGGGGGACGATCCGGCGACTCTGGCGGCGGCAGAGGCCTTTTTTGCCAGCGAGCGGGGCCAGCGGATCCTGACGCTGGAGGTCGAGGCGCGGCGGGCGCTTCTGGACGAGGCGGTCGAGGATGCGGCGCGGGCGCGGGCCGAGGACATGGTGGCCGACAGCGACCCCCGGATGGACGCGCTGCGTCGCTTTGCCGAGGCGAACGACCTGATCGAGGCGAACGTGCAGGGGGCGCTGAACGCCAACCTGGCCTTCTATCAGGGGATGGCCGAGGCGGGCGCCTTTGGCAATGAGATGACGGAAGAGCAGATGCTGGACGATGTCTGGGGACAGGAATCCGACGTGCGGTCCGAGACCGAGGACTGGCTGTTCCCCTATCTTGCGCTGGCCTACGGGCCCTTGCCGGACGAGGACCTGCAGGCCTACATCGACTTCTCGCTGACCCCCGAAGGGCAGAAGCTGAACGCGGCCCTGTTCGTGGCCTTCGATGCCGTCTTCCGCGAGATCAGCCGCAACCTTGGCCGGGCGGCGGCGCGTCAAATGATGGGGCAGGATATCTGAGGCGGGGCGTGCGACGCGGGGCATGTCCACGCGTGCGACGCGATGCGTCTCAATGAAATCAAGGGTTTGCATGCCCCTGATTCATGTTCTGTTAAGGAAAGCGGGTCGGGGCGAAAGGCTGGCAGGGGCAGGGCTCATGGACTCGCCGATCTACTTCTACACGCCGGACGGCCCCTTTGGCGATTTCTCGAACTTTGCGCGGTTCGGTGTCGCGCTGGACGGTCTGTGGTGGCCGACCGCAGAGCACTTCTTTCAGGCGCAGAAGTTCGATGACCCCGGCTACCGCGAGAAGATCCGTCGGGCGTCCTCGCCCCGGATGGCGGCGGATCTGGGGCGGACCCGGGCGCTGCTGTTGCGGCCCCACTGGGACACGGCGCGGGTGGCGGTGATGCGGCGGGTCGTGCTGGCGAAGTTCCGCACGCATGCGGCGGTGCGCGATCTGCTTCTGTCCACGGGCACGCGCCCCCTGGTGGAAAGCGCGCCGGGGGATGCGTTCTGGGGGTGCGGGCCGGACGGGACGGGGGAGAACCGGCTGGGGCGCCTGCTGGAAGAAGTGCGTGACATGCTGCGGGCAGGCAGCCTTCCTCCGGACCAACCTGCGCCTTGACAGGCCGCTCCTGATCCCGGATAAGCGCGCATCCCGGCAAGGCGCGAGTCTTGTCGGGATTTCAATTCATGACGCCCCGACACCGGGGCGCGCTGTCCGAAGGCACCAAACGCCGGATGAACTCCGGGGCCACAGGGCGCGGCTGACAAAGGAAACGACCCATGTTCGCGGTCCTCAAGACCGGTGGCAAGCAATACACGGTGCGCGCGGGCGATGTGCTGCGCGTCGAAAAGCTTGACGCCACGGCTGGCCAGAAGATCCAGTTCAACGACATCCTGATGGTGGGCGGCGATGCCCCGGTCATCGGTGTGCCCTTCGTCGCCGGTGCTGCCGTGCAGGCGGAAGTGATCGACCAGATCAAGGGCGAAAAGGTCATCCATTTCGTCAAGCGCCGCCGGAAACACTCCAGCCAGCGCACCAAGGGACACCGCCAGCACCTGACGCTGGTCCGCGTGACCGAGGTTCTGGCGGCTGGCGCGGATGCAACCGGCGTTGCGGCTGCGACCAACACCGCCCACGCCCGCCGTGCTGCGCACGGGACCACCCCGGCCCCGGTTGCCGCCGAGGCCCCCGCGAAACCCAAGCGTGCCGCGAAAAAGGCCGCTCCCGAAGCCGCAGCGCAGGAGTAATCCCCCATGGCACACAAGAAAGCAGGCGGTTCCTCGCGCAACGGTCGTGACTCGGCCGGTCGTCGCCTTGGGGTCAAGCTCTATGGTGGCCAGCACGCCATTCCGGGCAACATCATCGTGCGCCAGCGCGGCACGACCTGGCACCCGGGCACGGGCGTCGGCATGGGCGTTGACCACACGATCTTTGCCGTGGTCGAGGGTCATGTGGTGTTCAAGAAGGGCATGAAGGGCCGCACCTTCATTTCCGTCCTCCCCGCCGCGAATACCCCGGTCGTGGAGGCCGCAGAGTAAGCCGAACCCCGACAGTCGTCGCATCAAAGGGGGGATCGGCCGCAGGGCCGGTCCCCCTCGGCTTTTGGGGCCGAAAGGTTTCGGCAAGGGTTGGCACGGTAAGGACGGGGATCGGGCCTTGGGGTTCTGACATCGGATCGCCATCTTGTCCCGTTAGGAGGAGCGCTCGGGCCGCATCGCGGCCCGGGCGGGACGACGGGAGGCGCGGGGTTCGCGCCGCCCGCATGTGCTTCGAAGGAGGGAAGCCATGACACTCGACATGATCCGTACAGCGCCTGGAGGGGCTGCGCCTGCGGTGGTCCCGGCGGAGTCGATCGCCGTGGGACGTTTCATCCTGCGCCCGGTGCGCCGTTCGGATGCAGGGCTGTTCCAGTTGTATGCGGGCGACCGGCGCGTGGCCGAGGCGACGCAGTCGATCCCGCATCCGCTGCCGCCCGGTGCTTCGGACGCCTTTGTCACCCGCGCCATGGCGCGCAAGGGGGGCGAGGACATCTGGGCGATGGACGGCACGGCCAGTGGCTTGCCCGAGGTCCTGGGGGTCATCAGCCTCAAGGCGATGGACCGCGGCCAGTCCGAGATCGGCTATTGGGTGGCGCCGGCGTTCTGGAACCTCGGCATCGCGTCCGAGGCGGTGCAGGCGCTGATTGTCGCGAACCCGCAGAAGAACAGCGCGATCTTCGCACAGGTGTTCCAGGACAATCCGGGGTCGGCCCGGGTGCTGACCCATGCGGGGTTCGAGTATCTGGGGGATGCCGAAAGCTTCTCGGTCGCGCGGAACGCCCGGGTGCCGACCTGGACCTATCTGCGCAAGCTGGGCTGAGGCGGGGGCGCGCCGGAAAGGCTTGCCCTCGCCCCGGCGCGGGGCTATCGCAGCCGCTGATCCCCTGAAAGCGCGTGCCATGAAGTTCCTTGATCTAGCGAAAGTCTATATCCGCTCCGGCGGCGGCGGGGGGGGCTGCGTGTCGTTCCGGCGCGAGAAGTTCGTCGAATTCGGCGGGCCGGATGGCGGCGATGGCGGGAACGGGGGGAGTGTGTGGGCCGAGGCAGTGGATGGCCTCAACACGCTGATCGATTTCCGCTATCAGCAGCATTTCTTCGCCAAGAACGGTCAGCCCGGGATGGGCAGCCAGCGGACGGGCAAGTCCGGGGATGACATCGTCCTGAAGGTTCCGGTGGGGACCGAGGTGCTGGACGAGGACGAAGAGACGGTGATCGCCGACCTGACTGTGGTGGGTCAGCGGGTGCAACTGGCCAAGGGGGGCAACGGCGGCTGGGGGAATACGCAGTTCAAGTCGGCCACGAACCGCGCCCCTGCCCGTGCCAATGCCGGGCAGGAGGGGGTCGAGCGGACGATCTGGCTGCGGCTGAAGCTGATCGCGGATGCGGGGCTTCTGGGGCTGCCGAATGCGGGGAAATCGACGTTCCTTGCGGCGGTGTCAAATGCGCGGCCGAAGATCGCGGATTATCCTTTCACGACGCTCGTCCCGAACCTTGGGGTTGCCGGGATCGACGGCAAGGAATTCGTGATCGCCGACATTCCGGGGCTGATCGAGGGGGCGCATGAGGGGCGGGGTCTGGGGATCCAGTTCCTCGCCCATGTCGAGCGCTGCTCGGTCCTGCTGCATCTGGTGGATGGCACGTCCTCGACCATCGTGAAGGACTACCGCACCATCATAACCGAGATCGAGGCCTACAGCGAAGTTTTGGGCGACAAGGAGCGGGTGCTGGTCCTGAACAAGGCGGATGCGGTGGATGCGCCGACGCTGGCACGGCGGCGGCGGGCGCTGGAGAAGGCTAGCGGCGGTCGGGTGATGGTGATGTCGGGCGTCTCGGGGCAGGGCGTGACCGAGGTGCTGCGCGCGCTCTATGCCCGCGTGGTGTCGGCGCGGGCGGGGGCGCCGGAGGAGGCCGCATGGCAACCCTGAGCACGGGCCTGACGCTTGCCGCCCCGGACGTGCGGACCGCGCGGCGGCTGGTCGTCAAGATCGGCTCGGCCTTGCTGGTGGACCGGGCGCTTGGCCTGCGGACCGGATGGCTGGAGGGGCTGGCGGCGGATGTCGCGGCGGCGAAGTCGCGTGGGACGGATGTGGTGATCGTCTCGTCGGGGTCGATTGCGCTTGGGCGCAAGGTTCTGGGTCTGCCGGACGGCGCCTTGCCGCTAGAGCAGGCGCAGGCGGCGGCGGCGGTCGGGCAGATCCGGCTCGCGCGCGCCTATGAAGAGGTGCTGTCGCCGCATGGCATCACCACGGGGCAGGTTCTGGTGACGCTGGAGGATACCGAGGACCGGCGGCGCTACCTCAACTCCCGCGCGACGATGGAGACGATGCTGGGCTTCGGCGTCGTTCCGATTGTCAACGAGAACGATACAGTCGCGACGGATGAAATCCGGTTCGGCGACAATGACCGGCTGGCGGCGCAGATCGCGGTGACGGTCGGGGCGGATCAGTTGATCCTTCTGTCGGACGTGGACGGGTTCTATTCGGCGAACCCGAAGATCGATGCGACGGCCCGCCGGTTCGACGTGGTGGGCGCGATCACCGCCGGGATCGAGGCGATGGCGGGGGATCCGGTGTCGGGCCTGTCGAAGGGCGGGATGAAGACAAAGCTGATGGCGGCCAAGACCGCCGTCGCGGGTGGCTGTGCGATGGCGATCATGGAGGGGTCGGTGGCCCGTCCCCTGACTGCGCTGGCCGAGGGGGCCGCGCGGACGTGGTTCGTGCCCGAGGCGAACCCCCAGGTCGCCCGCAAACGCTGGATCGCCGCGATGAAGCCGCGGGGCGAAGTGCGGGTGGATGCCGGTGCCGCGAAGGCCCTGGCGCAGGGCAAGTCGCTGCTGCCAGCAGGGGTAGTGGCAGTGGCGGGGACGTTCGGGCGCGGCGATCCAGTGGCGATCCTCGGGCCTGGCGGAGAGGCGCTTGGCAAAGGCCTCGTCCGCTACACGCTGGCCGAGGCACGGGCGATCGCGGGGCACAAGACGGGTGAGATCAAGGGAATCCTCGGCTATCCGGGGCGTGCGGCGCTGGTGCACCGGGATGACATGGTGATGTAAGGGTTGCGTTGGAGCGGGGCCAATTTCCTTGAGTAAGGAAATTGCAAAATTCTTACTTAAGAATTTTGGCTTGTGGCGGCGTTGGTGTTGGATCGAGGCCGGAGTGGCTGTGGTTGCGCCGGAGCCTCCGGCGGGGGTATTTTGGGTCAAGAAGAAGGGGCAAGGGTCATGGACGGGCAAGCGGCGGACCTGATCGGCGAGATGGGGCGGGCGGCGCGGGCGGCGGCGGTCGAGCTTGCCTATGCCTCGTCTGAGCGGAAGTATGCGGCCCTGGTCAGTGCGGCGCATTTCGTCTGGGAGGGGCGGCAGGCGATCCTTGACGCCAATTACGAGGACCTCGGCTATGCCGAGGAGAAGGGACTGAGTGCGGCGATGCTCGACCGGCTGATGCTGGACGAGCGGCGGATCCACGCCATCGTCGATGGCCTGCGCACGGTCGCCGAGGCGCGCGATCCGGTGGGGCGGGTGCTGGCGGCGTGGGACATGCCGTCGGGGTTGCATATCCAGCGGGTGGCGACGCCCTTGGGTGTGATCGGGGTGATCTTCGAGAGCCGTCCCAATGTGGCGGCGGATGCGGGGGCGCTGTGCCTCAAGGCCGGGAACGCGGTGATCCTGCGGGGCGGATCGGAGAGTTTCCATTCCACGACCGCGATCCACGACTGCATGGTGCGCGGCCTGCGCGAGGCGCGGCTGCCCGAGGCCGCGATCCAGCTGGTCCCGACGCGGGACCGGCAGGTGGTGACGGACATGCTGCGCGCGACGGAATTCATCGACGTGATCGTTCCACGCGGGGGGAAGGGTCTGGTCGGGCTGGTTCAGGCCGAGGCGCGGGTGCCGGTGTTCGCGCATCTGGAGGGGATCTGCCACGTCTATGCCGACCGGGACGCGGACCTTGAAAAGGCGCGGCGCGTGGTGCTGAATGCAAAGACGCGGCGGACGGGGGTGTGTGGGGCGGCGGAGTGTCTGCTGATCGACTGGCATTTCTACACGAAACACGGGGCGGTGCTGGTGGAGGATCTGCTGCGCGCGGGGGTCGAGGTGCGCACCGAGGGCGAGTTGCTGAAGGTTCCGGGTACGGTGCAGGCGGCGCCTGACGACTTTGGCCGCGAGTTCCTCGACACGATCATCGCGGTGAAGCTGGTCGATGGGGTGGACGAGGGCATTGCGCATATCCGGCGCTATGGGTCGAGCCACACCGAGTGCATCCTGACCGAGAATGACGAGACGGCGGCGAAGTTCTTCCAGCGGCTTGATTCGGCGATCCTGATGCGGAATGCGTCCACGCAGTTCGCGGATGGCGGCGAGTTCGGGATGGGGGCGGAGATCGGTATCGCCACGGGCAAGCTGCATGCACGGGGGCCGGTGGGGGCCGAGCAGCTGACGAGCTTCAAGTATCTGGTGACGGGCGACGGAACGGTGCGGGGGTAGTCAATCCTCGTTGTCCTCCGCCAAGGCTTCGGCGATGAAGCCCTTGGGATCGTTCGCGAAATCGCGGTAGAGCTGGAAGTGGCGGGTGCGGCGGAAGTCGGTCTCGACAAAGCCGTGGTGGGTAATCTCAAGCAGTTGCGCGCCGGGCAGGGCCATCAGGATGGGCGAGTGCGTGGCCATGATGACCTGCGCTGTCCGGTTGGACTGGACGCGGTGGAGGATGCGCAGGAGTTGGAGTTGGCGCTTGGGGGAGAGGGCGCTTTCAGGCTCGTCGAGGAAGTAGATGCCCTGCCGGGCCATCCGTTCCTCGAAGAAGCGCAGGAAGCCTTCGCCGTGGCTGGCGGAGAGGAAGTCGGCGGAAGGGCTGCCCACGTCGTCGAG
>CAZVIS010000038.1:0-1733 GCA_964627355.1 uncultured Rhodobacterales bacterium | reverse complement strand
CGCACCTCGGCCTCGCGCAGTTCCACGGTCAGGCGGCGGCCCTGGCGGGAGAGTTCCTCGGCCAGAAGCGCGAAGTGGACTTGCGCGGGCGTGATCTCGATGGCGGCGTGGGGGTTCGACAGGACCTCCCACAGCGCGGGGTCGATCCGCAGGCGGTTGGCCGTGCCGTTCACTGTCCAGCGGGTGCTGCCCCGTTCGATGGCGACGCGGCCGCCGAAGGCCATCGCCGTCTCGCAGCACATCAGCGCGAGGAAGGCGAGCTTGGCCTCGCGCCGCGCGATCTCGGGCGGGCAGGTCAGGCCGACCTGCAGGCGGCCCCCGCGCGTTACGTCGTCGAGGATCGACAGAAGCTCGGGCCGGCCCACGCGCTGATCCTGACCCGCCGCGCCGAAGGCAACCCGGAAAAAGCGGATACGGGCGTTTGCGTTGGCCACGCTTTCCGCGATCAGCGCGACCTCGGGACCCTTTGTCGCGCCATCCATCATCAGAAGCTCGACCCCGTTGCCGATGGCGCCGATCGGGCTGATAAGGTCGTGACAGATGCGCGAACCGATCAGGGCCGTGAGGTCGGGGCGGTCGGGCATGGGGCAGGCTCCGTCAGGGTGATGAGATGAACGCGCTACTTGAACCGGGGATGCTGGTGCGGCTGCCTGCCCGTCCCGACTGGGGTATAGGGCAGGTGCAATCCAACATCGGAGGCCGCGTCACGGTCAACTTCGAGCACGCGGGCAAGCAGATGATCGACACGGGGCATGCGGATCTGGAGCCGGTGTTCGGGTTGGCCGGGGACGCTGCCCCTGGCTGACCTTATGGCCTGTCGGCGGGGGCTTTCAACCCGGGATTGCAAGGGCTTGATCGCTTGTGGTGGTCGTGCCGCAATGGTTGCAATGGTGCGCGTCTGTTCCTAACTGGGCGCGGGACACGAGGGGGATCGGCGTGGAGGCGGAGGAGACGTATCTGGATCTGCGGCTGGCGCGGGTTCCGCGCGATCTGGCCGCGGCGCAGCGTCTGCGTTACCGCGTCTTTGTCGAGGAGCTGGGGGGCGACGGCCCGCTGGTCGACCATGTCAACAGGCTGGAGCGGGACGCCTTCGATCCGGTCTTCGACCATCTGATCCTAGTGGATACCCGCGTGAACCCGGCCACGCTTGAAGATGTCGTGGGGGTGTACCGGCTGCTGCCGTCGGACCGCGTGCCGCCCGGGGGCCAGTTCTATTCGGCGGGCGAGTACGACCTGGCGCCACTGATCGCCTCGGGGCGCAAATTGCTGGAGCTTGGGCGGTCCTGCGTGCATCCCGATTACCGGGGCGGGACCGCGATGTTCCACCTGTGGAACGGCCTTGCCCAGTATGTGCTGGAGCGCCAGATCGAGGTGCTGTTCGGCGTGGCCTCGTTCCACGGCACGGACCCTGCGCGGCTGGCGCAGCCGCTGTCGTGGCTGTACCACCACCACCTTGCCCCGCCGGGCCTGCGGGTCGCGGCGCGGGGCCCGTTCCGACAGGAGATGGATCTGCTGCCGCTGGCTGCGCTGGACCGCAAGGCGGCGATGCTGGCGACACCGGCCCTGATCAAGGCCTACCTGCGGCTTGGCGGCTTTGTCGGCGACGGGGCCTTCATCGACCACGCCTTCAACACGACGGATGTCTGTCTGGTGATGGACACTGCGCGGATGTCGGAGAAGCACCGCGACTTCTATACCCGGAAGCAGGGCGTGCCGGTGTGAGCGACTGGCTG
>CAZVIS010000037.1:3908-16913 GCA_964627355.1 uncultured Rhodobacterales bacterium | reverse complement strand
GCGCTTCGGGAATGCATGGATGTATCCTCGTGACGACAGGGAACGACAATCGCAAGGCACCGCGTCCGGGCAAGGCGACCGGGGTCGAGGACCCGATGCTGCGGCTGGAAATGGTGGCGGCGCCGCTGGCGTTCCTTTTGCCTCCGGCCAGTCCCAGCCCGACCCTGTTCTCGCGCATCGCCGTAGCTGCGGGGATCGGGACCGGTCCGGCGGGGTTCTATGTCTGCCGGTCCGACGACAGCGAATGGAAGCCCGCAGGCGAGGGTATCCGCGTCAAGGTCCTCTCCGCAAAACCGACGGGCGGTCGGCTTACCTTCCTGATGGAGATGCAGCCCCGTGCCGTGATGCCTGCCCATACGCACGAGTCGGACGAAGAGTGCTATGTGATCGAAGGTTCGTTCGAGATGGGCGGTACCGTCTATCGAACCGGCGACTTCCTGATCGCCAGCAAGGGCACGGCACACCCCCCTGTTTCCTCGCCGACGGGCTGTGTCGTGCTGCTCAGCATGGCGGCCGGGTACTAGTCGGCGCAAGGTCGCATTCCGGATGGGGGGTGACGGTCCGGGCGCCTTCGCCCGGGATCGCGCGGTCGTTGTCAAGATCAGGGCCATCCCGGCCGAGCTGGCGGGACATGGAAACCCTTCCAACGGTCGGTATGTCGGTGACGACCGGCGTCACAAGCAGACTTTGACGCTCATCGGGTGTCGCGCCTGGGATACGCGCCGGTGCAGCCAAGGGACATGGCGAGACACGCCGCGGCAGAACCGCAGGATCAATCGGGCGACGAACAACAGCGGCAGAAAGCTGCAGATGCAGGCAGGGACCGAAGCCCAGGGCATGTCGGCGACGGCGGCGTTGATCTGGGCCCGGACAAGGGAGTTTCCGGAAGGTTCGAGCGGCGGCAGAGCGGGGACGCAGGTACCACTGGCAGGCGTGGTAGCATCAAGGCGCGATCAGGGGGCCGACGTGGATCAGCGCCGGGACCGCCCCGCCCCAGTCTTTCAGCGCGGCCCAGTGGGCCAGCGTCAGCACGGCCGCAGCACAGGTCTGGCGCAGCAGCCCTTTCCACCAGGTGCCCATCCGGCGCACGCGCCGGCCATGCGAGGTGAGGGCCAGAGGCACGAAGATCAGGAAAGCAGCCCAGCCGGTCCAGATGTAGAACCTGGGCAGGTCCGTCAGCCCCGGATCGAGCGCCGCCCTGTCGATCAGGTAAAGGATCGTGTGCAGCAGCGCATGGCCGAAGGCCGCAACACCCAAATCGCGACGGTTCCGCTTCATCCCTTGCGGCCCGCGCCAGCCGCGCGGCAGCAGGGCAAGGGGCGTCGCCATCATCGCGACGATCAAGAAGCGGGCGGACATTTCTCCCGACGGATGGATCATCAGGAGGATTGCCGCAGCGGGCGTATCCGAGGTGCAGATCGTCACGCCCACAGGTCAAGCCACGGCCCGGAGCGAAGGCCACCGGCCAGTCTTGCGTGTCCGGGACCAGCGGTCTCGTTGCGCGGATGCAACGGCGTTCGGAAGTTACTTGTGAGGCGACCGTGCTATCCGGCGATCCGCCGGATGAATGTGCTGGTGTCAGTCTCTTGAACCGGCGCAAGGGTGGTGCAGGTCGGACTGTGCCCAAGGGCCAGCCCCCCATACGGGTGCAGGATCCGTGTTCCGACCCCTGCGACGCAGCGCAGGGGTCGGGTGAACTCGATTCACGTCGCAGGGAAATCGCCCCAGCATGGGTGCTGCGCCCTGCCGGTTGACTGCATTCGACAAGAGGCCTGGCGAAGGATGGTGCCGCTGAAGGGACTCGAACCCCCGACCCCATCATTACGAATGACGTGCTCTACCAGCTGAGCTACAGCGGCACTGCTCTGGTAGCGCCCTCCTATTGCGGCGTCCCTGCGCCGTCAACCCCTGTGCCGGTCGGCGCCTCCGGCTGCACGCAGTCCTGCGGCGGTTGCGCCCTTGACGGCACGACCGCCGCGGACAACAGTGTCCCGAGGCGCCTGGAATACCTTTGGCCCAGCCAGTTTTTCGCCAACCATTTCAAGACAGAAGATCGACATGCCGAACATGCCGCCTGCCAAGGCAAAAGCCCTTCAGGAAATGCTCAACAAGGTTATCGGACCGAAACCGCCGCTTAAGGTGGACGGCATTTTCGGCGGTCTGACACAGGCGGCGCTGAAAGAGCTTCAGAAGAAGGCCGGGGTGAAACCGACAGGCGAAGTCGATCCGGAAACCGCCCCCGTGGTGGCCCGCGCGATCAAGACCGGCAAGGTCGAGAAGGACCAGCCGGCGGTCTATCTTCCGCTCGGCGGCGGCAAGTACGTCGGGTTGACCGACCGCGAGTGGGACCGCGAGCGCAAGAAGATGATCGACAACCTGATGCGCGGCCCGGTGCGCGAAGCAAAGATGAAGGCGGCCGAGGCCAAGGCCTGCTGGGAGCATTTCAACGACCTGAACAAGGACCAGTACATCATCTCGTTCCTCGTCGAGACGACACGCGGGGCCAGCCTGCCGCCCAAGTCGCTCATCGACCGCGCCGAGAAGGCGGCAAACGACATCGAGGCAGTGGCCAAGGCGGGCGATTTCAACGGCTATTGGCGGCAGGCGCGGACCTGCGCCACAACCGTGAACGCCGCCGTCGATGCGATGCGCAAGTATCGCAACGAGATGATCGACGGCTCGGACAACTGGATCACTGGGCTTGAAGTGACCAAGTGGGCCAGTTTCACCTTTCTGTCGATCTACGCCGCGCCGGTCGTGGCCGCCGAACTGGGCGCAGGTGCCATCGCCTCGGCCATGATCGGCGGCGCGGGCGTCAAGGCGCTGGAAAGTGCCGCCGGAGAGGTCGGCAACTGGTCGGCAGGCAATGCCAAGGGACAGGATCCGGGCGGCATGATCAGCCGCGTTCTGATCGACGCGGGCGTGGGCGCCATCACCGGCTTCCTTGCACGTGGCGGCGGGAGCGGCAAGTCGGTGGTCGAGGGGATCACCGGCAAGATCAACGAGGCGATTTTCGAGAAGCTGGCAGTGACCGGCCTGTCGAAGAAGGTGATCGAGACCATCACCAAATACGTCATCAACGAAGGCGGCAAGAAGGCCTTCGAGGGCGCCGTGTCGGACGCCGCCAAGATGCTCAAGAGCAACCAGAAGATGACGGTGTCAGAGTTCATGACGAATGTTGCCACCAACTTCCTGAAGGGCGTGGCCCTGGGCAACTTCACCAAATGGGCAACGAAATGGGTGGACCCGAAGAAAAGCCCCTTCTCGGACGAAATGACCAAGAAACTGCGCGCCGCCGTCGAGAAGGACGTCATCAAGTCGGCCGGCGGTACGATTCACGTCGAAAAGTTCCTCAAGGACTCTGACGGAATGATGGAGAAGTACTTCACCGACGTCGCGAAGAAGTACGTCAGCAAGCTGGCCGAGAAGGCGATCGAACAGGCCGTCACCAAGGTCAAGTCGATCAGCGACACGCGTGCCCTCGACAAGGCGGTCGAGGACGAGGTTCTCACCGCGCAGGTCGCCAAATCGATCACCAGCGAAGTCAGCGAGCAGATGTTGAAAGAATTCAAGAAGTCTCAGAAGAAGTAGGCTGGTCCTTCGGCCCGCCGACAAGCAGCGGCAGAAGCTCGGACGCCGTGGGGCTTGGCCCCGCCTTTTCGACCGGTTCGCGCCAGGTCATCGTGTCGAAGCCTGCACAGTTGGAACAGACCGGCGCCCAGTCGGAATGGATCGCCTGGCAGTTGTCGCAGCACCATTGGGGTCCACGCGGCGCGGTCAGCGCCTTGGACAGCCAGCCGCGCACCACGGCATCATCCGACCCCTCGCCCCGCTCGATCGCCGCCTTGATGGCCAGCGCACGCTGCGTCGGGTGGCGGGTCACCATGTCGCCAAGCGCGCGGCGGGCGGCCGGGAAATCCTCGGCCGCGAGGTGAAGTTCTGCAAGCAGCAGTTTCGTTTCGTCATGCTCGGGCTTGGCCTTCACCAGCGCCTGAAACCGCTTGATGCGGGCCTGGGGGGTTTCCTCGGGCATGATCTCGGCAAAGGCGGCGGCGAGGTCGGGGTGGGGCTGCATCTCCCAGGCCTTCCGCAGCACCCGCGCCGCCCCTTTGGGGTCGCCTTTGGCGGTAAGGCCGCGCGCGGCCATGGCGGCGGCGGGGATCAGGTCGGGCGACTTGCGGTTGGCCTCGATCGCCGCCTCCCGCGCTTCGACACTCGCCGCCTCGTCGATCACGCCGCGCGCCTCTTGCAGGGCCATGATTGCGTCGCGGCGGCGGTAGATGTCCTTGGGCAGGGCGCCCGCCTTGAGCTTGGCGCCAAGCGTTGCCCGCGCCCCCTTCCAGTCGGCCTGTTCGGATTGCAGCTTCAGCAGGATGTCCTGCGTCTCGGGGTGACGCGGTTTCAGCTCATAGGCCTTTTCCGCCAGCATCCGGGCGGTTTCCATGTCGCCCTCGGCGATCTTCTGTTTCAGCAGACCGCGCACGCCGACAAACCGCGTCCGCTCATCCGAGAGAAGCGCCTTGTAGGCCTCGGTCGCCCGCCGCGTGTCGCCCGACAGTTCAGCCGCCTGCGCGGTGAGCAAGGTCGTAAGCTCCGGCCGCCCCAGATACCGCTCGGCCCGTGTCGCCCGCACCAGCGCGGTGCGCG
This sequence comes from uncultured Rhodobacterales bacterium, assembly GCA_964627355.1. Taxonomy (GTDB): domain Bacteria; phylum Pseudomonadota; class Alphaproteobacteria; order Rhodobacterales; family Rhodobacteraceae; genus JBBQXK01. The sequence continues at coordinate 12,266 of CAZVIS010000037.1, read as the reverse complement.
GTTCTCCCGCCGCCAGCGCCATCATCCCCTCGGTCAGCGCCTGATAGCCGCGCCGCTCGCGGTTGCGGTCGAAGTAGCGGGTGATCGCGGTCTCGTCCCCGGTGACGAAGCGCAGGATGGCGACCAGCAGCCCCGTCAGGCGCATCACCAGCCAGATCAGCGCCACCAGCAGCACCGCCACAATCACCGCCTGCAAGGGCCCCAGCGTGAATTCCCACCCGCCGACGGCCAGCCGCAGCCCGCCCCCGGTGTCGAGAAGCAGTCCCGCCCCGAAGGCCAGGGCCGCGACGATCGTGACGAAAAACAGAACCTTGACGAGCGACCAGATCATCCTCAGCCCTCGCCCAGGGCGGCGGCCACCGCATCCACTGCCGCCGCCGCGTCAAGCCTCTGCTGCGCGTCCGTCGTCCAGTCGGCCATCGCGGCCTTGCCGGGGTCCGGCAGGCCGGCGAGTTCTGTCAGGGCATCGGCCAGCCGCCCCCCAGTCAGAGCGGCCTCGGCCCGGCTCAGGACGGCATCGGGATCGGTCCCCTCGCGTGGCTCCAGCGAGCGTGCGCCGACCTGTGTGCGCAGGTACGAGCCCAGACGTTCCACCGCGCTGTCGCCCAGATCGGCGCGCAAGCTGTCCTCAAGCGCGCGGCGCGCGGCCTCGGGGAAACGGTCCTTCAACCCGGCAAGGGTGGCCACGCCGTCGGCGGCGGCGGCGCTCAGCACCTCGGGCACCTCGGCGCCCCCGGATTGCAGGTCGGCGACGGCGGTGGCGAAGGGCAGGCCGCTTTCCAGTGCGGCCCGCATCCGGCCAAGTGCGGCCTGCATCCGGCCCGCCTGCGCCGCAGCCTCGGCCTCGGCCTTCAGGGTGGCGGCCTGCGCGGTTGCCTCGGCCAGCGCGGTCTTTGCCGCCTCGGTCGCGGCAGCGATCTCAGCCAGGGCGGATTGCGCCGGGCCGTCGGCAGCCTGAAGTTCGGCCCGCAGCGCGTCGATCTCGCCGCGCAGGGCGGCCATCGCCGCAGGATCCCCGCCACCCGCCACAACCGACCCCGGAGGCAGCGATTCCAGCGCTGCAAGCCTGCCTTCAAGCGCGTCGATCCGTGGCGCAACATCCGGCACCGGGGCGGCAGAGGGCAGCGCGGCGATGGCCGCCTCGGCCCCCTTCACGGTGCCTTCGACCGCGTCAAGCCGCGCGGCCAGCGCGTCAAGCCGCGTCTCGACCGGGCTGAAATCGGGGGCAATCGGGGGCAACGGGGCCGGCAGCTCTGCCATCTCGGTGGTCAGTTCTGCAAGGCGCGCCTCGGTTGCCGCCAGCCGGTCGGCCAGCGCCGTATCCGCCTGGATCGGCCAGCCCTGCGGCACCATCTGCGACAGGCCAAAGCCCGCCGCCGCCGCGATCACGCCGCCGAAGACCATCCCGATGACGCTGCCCGCCCCCGACCGTTGCGGCGGCTCCGGTACCTGAGGCGCAGCGGCCTTCGGTTCTGCAGAGGCCCTCTCGGCCACCGGCTGCGGCTCTTCGATCTCGACCAACACGGGTTCGGGCATCGCGGGGGCGTCTGCGGTTTCGCCCGGCGCAGGATCAGGCAGCACCACGGCATCCTCGATCGCCTCGGATCCCGTCTCGCGTTCCGCCTCAGGCTTCGGTGTCCTCGGGGTTGCCACGACTCGCCTCCATTGGGACCCGACGCCCAAGGGTCAACCTAGTCGCTGCCGCGGGCCGTCTCAAGCCCGGGCGGCAGGGTCGATCAGGGTATCGATCGCCTCCAGCATCGCCTCGGCATCGGGCCGCGCGGCGACGGCGCGCCGTGCGGTCGGCATCCGGGCCGCCTCGTCCACAGCATCCGACAGCGCGGCCAGCCAGATCGGGGCCCGCGCGCCCAGGGCCGCTTGCGCCAGAAGGCGGGCCGTCCGTGGTGAGAAGACCGGGGTCAGGACCGCCGCCTGCCCTTGAAGAAGCCCCGCCGCCAATTGCGTCAAAGGCTGCGCCTCTTGCCTGTAGGTCACGACCCCGAAAGTCTCGATTCCCGCTGCAGTGAGCCTGCCCACGACATCGCCCCGCGTCTCCTGCCCATGCAGGTGGATCAGCCGGCCAAGGCGCAGATGCACCAGCAGGTCCACCAGCGCCTCGGCATCGCCGGCGGCGGACCGCGCGTCGAACCCCGCCTCACGCGCCGCCTGCGCCGTGCGATCCCCCACGCAGAAGGCCAGGCGCGGCAGCCGCGTCCGGTACGGCCCCGCCGAGGCAACGCCCGTCTCCGAGGTGAAGACCACGGCGTCAAACGGGCCCCCCGGCAGGTCGGGCTGCATCAGGACCGGCGAGAGCAGGGGGCTTTCCACCACCTCGACCCCGGGAAACCTGCGGCGCAAGGCAGCGGCAAAGCGCATGCCCTGCCAGGCAGGGCGGGTCAGCAGGAAGGCGAAAGGGTCGCCCATCACCGCATCCGGCGGCATTGTGTCGTCATGGCTGCGATGTTACCCCGCGCGCCTGTCCCGTTGCAACCGGCGCCTCCCATGACCCTTACCGTCCTCGGCCTCGAATCGAGCTGCGACGACACCGCCGCCGCTGTCGTGAGGGCAGGAGAGGGTTCGCCCGAGATCCTGTCCTCGGTAGTCGAGGGGCAGTCCGCGCTGCATGCGCCCTTCGGCGGCGTGGTGCCGGAGATTGCGGCGCGCGCGCATGTCGAGCGGCTGGATGTTTGTGTCGAGGCCGCACTGGCGCAGGCGGGGCTGTCGCTTCGGGATATCAACGCGATTGCGGTGACGGCGGGGCCGGGGCTGATCGGCGGGGTGCTGTCGGGGGTGATGCTGGCCAAGGGGTTGTCGGCCGCGACGGGCTTGCCACTGGTGGGGGTGAACCACCTCGCAGGCCACGCGCTGACGCCTCGGCTGACCGATGGGCTGGCGTTCCCCTACCTCATGCTTCTCGTCTCGGGCGGGCATTGCCAGTTCCTGCGGGTCGAAGGGGCGGACCGGTTCCTGCGGCTTGGCGGATCGATCGATGACGCGCCGGGCGAGGCCTTCGACAAGGTGGCGAAACTTCTGGCCCTCCCGCAGCCCGGCGGCCCGTCTGTGGAAGCCGAGGCGCGGGCGGGCGACCCGCGCCGATTTGCCCTGCCCCGGCCGCTGCTGGATCGCACCGGCTGCGATCTCAGCTTTTCGGGCCTGAAGACGGCGGTGGTGCGGGCGCGGGATGCCTTGGTGGCGGCGCAGGGCGGGATCACCGTGCAGGACCGGCGCGACCTTTGCGCGGGGTTTCAGGCGGCAGTGGCCGAGGTGCTGGTGGAAAAGTCGCGTCGGGCGCTGGCGCTTGGGCCGGTGACGGCCTTTGCGGTGGCGGGCGGGGTCGCCGCAAACGGCGCGATCCGGGCGGGATTGCAGGCGCTTTGTGCCGCGCAGGGCGTTCCCTTCATCGCCCCGCCCCTGTCCTTGTGCACCGACAACGCCGCGATGATCGCCTGGGCTGGGATCGAGCGGTTGCGCCTTGGCCAGCAGGATGACCTGACCCTTTCCGCCCGCCCGCGCTGGCCGCTGGATGCGACCTCTGCCCCCCTGATCGGATCGGGGAAGAAGGGGGCCAAGGCCTGACGCGCGGGTTGAAGCCTGCGCGGCTTGCGGGCTATGTCTGCGCCGGACTTTCATCGCGGAGCCGTCGATGCCCTACTGGCTGTTCAAATCCGAACCCGACGTCTGGGGCTGGGACCATCAGGTCGCCAAGGGCGCCGAGGGCGAGGAATGGCATGGCGTGCGCAACTATCAGGCGCGCAACAACATGCGGGCGATGAAGGTGGGGGACCTTGGGTTCTTCTACCACTCCAACATCGGGAAAGAGGTCGTGGGCATCGTCGAGGTCTGCCGCGAAAGCAGCCCGGATTCGACGACTGACGACCCCCGTTGGGACTGCGTCTGGATCCGCGCCGTGCGCCCCCTTGCGCGCCCTGTGACGCTGGACGAATGCAAGGTCCAGCCGGGGTTGGAGAAGATGGTGCTGGTGAACAACACGCGCCTGTCCGTCCAGCCGGTCAGCGACGAGGAATGGCGGATCGTCTGCGGCATGGGCGGGGTCGCCCCTTAACCTCTTTGCGAAACGCACGCGCCGGTGCATCCTGCGACATATTGGCAGGGGGAACATCATGGAATTCGTGCGTGTGATCGCGGCGGCGCTGGCCGCCTTTGGGTTTGGCGCGGTGTGGTACATCGCGATGGCCAAGCCGTGGATGGCGGCCTCCGGCGTGACGCCCGAGCAGCAACGGAACGGCGGGCCCATGCCCTTTGTCATCGGGATCGTCGCGATGGTGCTGGTGGCTGGCATGATGCGGCATGTGTTCAACATGGGCGGCATCGAAACGCTGAGCGCGGGCGTCGTTTCAGGCTTGGGCATCGGCGCCTTCTTCATCACCCCTTGGGTCGCGATGAACTACGGCTTTGCGCATCGGCCCCTTGCGCTGACAGTGATCGACAGCGTGAACGCTATCGTGGGCGCCGGGATCATGGGCGCGGTGCTGACGCTGATCTGAGACGAAATGGAGGGTCCCGACCCCAAGACAGGACCCTCCATCCACCCCACGCGCTCCCCAAGCACCGCACGTGTTCTGAAAAAGGGTCCCAAGCCTCCTGGCCGGTTGATCCTTGGATACCGCAACGCGGACGCGGCGCAAAGCGCCAAGCACCGGGCATTTTCCTCAAATCAGCGGCGCAGGTCGGGCAGCAGGAACCCCACAAGCCCAAGCGCGGGCAGCACCGCGCAGATCTGATAGACGAAGTGGATGCCCTGCAAGTCCGCCACCAGCCCCAGCACCGCCGCCCCGATCGCCGCCGTCCCGAAGGCCAGCCCGAACAGCAGCCCGGCCACCATGCCGGTATGGCGCGGCATCAGGTCCTGTGCATAGACCACCATCGCCGGAAAGGCCGAGGCGAGGATCAGGCCCGCGAGGCTGGCGACGATGACATTCGGCACCAAGGGCAGATAGGGGGCGGCCAGCGACAGGGGCAGAATCCCCAGCACCGACCACAGGATCACCCGCCGCCGCCCGATCCGGTCCCCGATGGGGCCGCCCAGGATCGTCCCCGCAGCTGTTGCCGCAAGAAACACGAACAGCGCGACCTGCGCCTGCCCGGCGCTCAAGCCAAAGCGGTCGATCAGCCAGAAGGTGTAGTAGCTGGAAAAGCTGACCGTATAGACGAACTTTGCCGTCATCAGCAGGATCAGGACCGCCATCCCCAGCCGGACGATGCGCGCAGGCGGCGCCTCGGCGGCGGCGCGGGCCTTTCGAAGGGTTGCGCGGGCCGCGCCCTCGGCCACATACCAGCGCCCCACCAGCCACAGAAGCACCATCCCCAGAACCGCTACGCCCGCGAACCACTCGATCGAGATCTGCCCGCGCGGCAATACGATAAAGGCAGCGGCCAAGGGACCGATGGCAGTGCCGACATTCCCCCCAACCTGGAACAGCGACTGTGCAAAGCCGGGCCGCATCCCCGCGGCCAGCCGCGCGATGCGGCTCGATTCGGGGTGGAAGATCGACGAGCCGAGCCCGATCAGCGCCACCGACAGCAACACCGCCATCAGCGACCCCGCATGCGCCAGAAGGATCAGCCCCGCTCCGGTCGAGGCCATTCCGGCGGCCAGCGCATAGGGCAGCGGGCGGCGGTCCGTGTAGAGCCCGACCAGCGGCTGCAGAATCGACGCTGTGCCCTGAAAGACCAGTGTGATGAGCCCGATCTGGGTGAAGGTCAGCGCAAGGTTGTCCTTGAGCAGAGGATAGACCGCCGGGATCAGCGATTGCATCAGGTCGTTCAGCCCGTGCCCCACCGTGACGGCCAGAATCACCGGGACGACCGTCGTCTCGACGGATGAACGATCTTCGGACAGGACGGACATCAAACGCTCCAGGGCGGCAGGCGCGTCACCTTGGCGCGGGATCGCGGTCGGGGCAATGGCCGCCGACATCGCGGCAGCCTTGCACCCGCGTCATGGCACAGGATCAGCCGTAGATGGCCTCTTTCCCGAAATGCTTGGTCAGCATGTAGTAGATAACGGGGCGGAACTTGTTCCGCTCGGACCGGCCATAGGTCTCGATCACGGCGTGGACCGCCTCCATCAGCGACGGGCTGTCGGCCAGGCCCAGCTTCTTCATCAGGAAGTTGGTTTTTACACGCTCCAGTTCGGCCTTGTCCGAAGCGGCGACCGTCTCGCTGTCCTGGCTGTAGATCGCCGGGCCGCAGCCGATGGTCACCTTGGTCAGAAGGGCCATGTCGGGCTCGACCTTGCATTTGTTGCGCAGGTCTTCGGCATACTTCGCGATCAGGTCGTCACGCTTGCTCATCGGCCATTTCTCCCCAAGGGTTTCGCCTCTGCTGGCAGGCAGCGGGCACATCATGAGAAAGCTAGGCGAAGTCGGCGGCCCTCTCCAAGCGAATTGTCCAGAAACACCGGTGCCGACTTGGTCCGACCCGGCGAAAGTGGCAGCGCCGCCTCACCCGGCTCGGGGGTTGCAGGCCCAGAACAGCCGGGCGATGATCCCTCCATGATGGAAGTGCCGGGCCTGACCGACCCCTCTGTTTTCGATGCTGTCTGTGCCGATGCCGATGCGCGAGGCGGCTTTTCGCTGCGTCTGTCGCAGCATGTCGTGGCGTGGCTTCCCGACGGCAACCGCCGACTCTGCATCAGTTTCGATAACCTCGCGGCCGATCGTGAAGGCGATCGTCGCTATCCTTGGGGTTACGCCTTTCTAGCGGCGGGAGGCTGGGACGTCATGGGTGTGATGATGCGCAAGCCTGACTGGTTCCGGGCGCCGGACCTGTGGGACACCTTTGACCGCCTTCGGGATGAAGGGTTCTTTGCCCGCTACAGCAAGGTGTCGCTCTATGGAACCTCGATGGGGGCTTATGGCGCCGCAACCTTTGCACGCGCGGTTGCCGGCGCGACCGTGGTCGCCTTTGCGCCCCAGACCACCCTTGTCCGCAGGGTCGTCCCGTTCGAGCGACGTTATCGCGCGATTCGCGAGATACCCGAATGGGGCACCCCCTATGCCGATGCCGCCGACAGCCTCAAGACGGTCGCCAAAGCCTACGTATTCTACGACCCCTGCGTCCCGCAGGATCGTGCCCATGCGGCACGGCTGGCCGGGCCGGGGGTCGTCCTGCTGAAGGTCCCGCACGCCGGGCACAAGATCCCGCCGATGCTTCAGCGGGCTGGAATCCTCAAGACCGTTTCGACTGCGGCGCTGGAGGGCAGCCTGACGCCGGCCTCCTTTGCCCGCATGTGGCGCAGCAGACACGCGTCGATGCCATGGATCATCAACCTGCTCGCCGCCGCTGCCGCGCGCGGTCACGGTCGTCTGGCTCTCCGCGTGGCCGAGCGCCTGATGAGGCAGAACCGTCATTGGAAGCTCGGCGCGCTGATCCGCGAAATGCGCAGCGTCAGTAGCGGTAGTGCTCGCTCTTGAACGGTCCCTCGACGGTGACGCCGATATAGTCGGCCTGCTCTTTCCGCAGTTCGGTCAGCTTGACCCCGATCTTCTTGAGGTGCAGCCGCGCGACCTTTTCGTCCAGCGCCTTGGGCAGGATATAGACCCCGGGGGCGTAATCCTTGCCCTTGGTCCAGAGCTCGATCTGCGCGAGGACCTGGTTGGTGAAGCTGGCGCTCATCACGAAGGACGGATGGCCGGTGGCGTTGCCAAGGTTCAGAAGACGCCCTTCGGACAGCAGGATGATCCGGTTGCCCGAAGGCATCTCGATCATGTCCACCTGTTCCTTGATGTTCGTCCACTTGTGGTTCCGCAGCGCGGCCACCTGAATCTCGTTGTCGAAGTGGCCGATGTTGCCGACGATGGCCATGTCCTTCATCGCCCGCATATGTTCCAGCCGGATCACGTCCTTGTTGCCGGTGGTGGTGATGAAGATATCCGCAGTTGCGACCTCATCCTCCAGCAGCGTCACCTCATAGCCGTCCATCGCGGCCTGCAGGGCGCAGATCGGGTCGATCTCGGTGACCTTGACGCGGGCACCCGCGCCACGAAGCGAGGCGGCCGAGCCCTTGCCCACATCGCCATAGCCGCAGACGACGGCCACCTTGCCCGCCATCATCGTGTCGGTCGCGCGGCGGATCCCGTCCACCAGCGATTCCTTGCAGCCGTACTTGTTGTCGAACTTGGACTTGGTCACGCTGTCGTTCACGTTGATCGCCGGGAAGGGCAAGAGGCCCTTCTTGTGCAGGTCGTACAGGCGATGCACGCCGGTGGTGGTTTCCTCGCTGACACCGCGGATGTCAGCGCGCTGTTTCGTAAACCAGCCGGGCGACGCCTTGAGGCGCTTGCGGATCTGGTTGAACAGGCACACTTCTTCGTCCGAGGTCGGCACGGCGATGAG
>CAZVIS010000037.1:0-3808 GCA_964627355.1 uncultured Rhodobacterales bacterium | reverse complement strand
ACGATGTAGTCCTGCATGCCCGTCTCCTCTGGCGATCCCGTATCCGGCAGCGCGGCACATAGCAGCGCAAAGCGGCACCGGCAATTCCCGATCCCGCCTGCGTCTGCGGCAATTGCTGCAAATCAAGGTCGCAGCCCGACGAATCTGGTCTGCTCCCGTCAACCGCAACGCAACAGGAGTTCCCATGTCGCTTCCCCTACGGATGAAGGCTGCCGTCTGCACGCAGCTTGGCGCCCCCCTCGACATTCGCGAGGTGCCGGTCCCGCAGATCGGCCCCGGTCAGGTGCTGATCCGCATCCGCGCCTCGGGCGTCTGCCACACCGACCTGCATGCCGCATCGGGCGACTGGCCGGTCAAGCCGCAGCCCCCCTTCATCCCGGGGCACGAAGGGGTGGGAGAGGTCGCTGCCGTCGGTGCGGGTGTGACCCACCTGAAAGAGGGCGACCGCGTCGGCGCGCCCTGGCTGCATACCGCCTGTGGCCGCTGCCCGCATTGCGTGGGCGGGTGGGAGACGCTCTGCGAAAGCCAGCAGATGACCGGCTACACCGTCGATGGCGGCTATGCCGAATTCGTGCGGGCGGATGCGAACTATGTCGGCCGTCTGCCTGACGGCCTCGACTGGGGCCCGGCGGCGCCGGTGCTCTGCGCCGGGGTGACGGTCTACAAGGGGTTGAAGGAGACCGAGGCACGTCCGGGACAGTGGGTGGCGATCTCGGGCATCGGCGGCCTTGGCCACATGGCCGTGCAATATGCCAAGGCGATGGGGCTGCATGTCGTCGCCGTGGACGTGGCCGAGGACAAGCTGGCGCTGGCCCGCAGCCTTGGCGCCGACGTGACGCTGAACGCGGTTGAAGTTGACGTGGCGCAGGAGATCCAGACCCAGATGGGCGGGGTACATGGCGCGCTGGTCACGGCGGTCTCCAATTCGGCCTTCTCTCAGGCCGTTGGGATGCTGCGGCGGGGTGGGTTCCTGTCGCTGGTCGGCCTGCCGCCCGGCGACTTCCCCCTGCCGATATTCGAGGTGGTGCTGAAACGGATCACCGTCCGCGGCTCGATCGTCGGGACGCGCAATGACCTCGCCGAGGCGCTGGCCTTTGCCGGAGAGGGCAAGGTCGCCTCGCACTTCACCTGGGACAGCCTCGACAACATCAATGCAATCTTCGACCGGATGCGCGCGGGCGCGATCGACGGGCGCGTGGTCCTGCAGATGTGACGGTTGAGCGGGGCGGGAACCTGCGGCATGGTGCGCCCGACCATAGGGATGCCCATGCCGAAGACCCCTCCCCGCGCCTGGCAACGGATGCTTTCGGGCCGCAGGCTCGACCTCCTCGACCCCACGCCGGTGGATATCGAGATCGAGGATATCGCGCATGGGTTGGCGTTCGTCGCGCGCTGGAATGGGCAGACCTTCGGCGACTGGCCCTATTCCGTGGCCGAGCATTCGCTGCTGGTCGAGGCTCTCTTTGCCCGGATGAACCCGGCGGAGGATGCGAAGTGGCGGCTGGCGGCGCTGCTGCATGATGCGCCGGAGTATGTGATTGGCGACATGATCAGCCCGGTGAAGGCGGCGGTCGGCGCGGGGTATGGAGAACTCGACGCGCGGCTGACCGCGGCGGTGCATCTGCGCTTTGGCCTGCCCGCCGTGCTGCCTGCCGCCATCAAAAAGGCGATCAAGGCGGCGGACCGGGTGTCGGCCTGGGCGGAAGCGGTCGAGATTGCGGGGTTCCGGGTGGAAGAGGCGGATCGCTTCTTCGGAAAGCCCCCGGTGGGCGTCCTGTCAGGCTTGAAGATAAGGCTTCGTCCGCCCGTCGAGGTGCGGGCGGACTATGTGCGCAGGCACGGCGAGTTGCTGGCCCTTTGCACGATCTAGAACGCCCGGTTCGCGGGGGCGTTCGGGCGGCGATACATCGCCTCATCCACCTCGGCGCGGCGGTCGGTGAAGCGGGGCATCGGCGACTGGCGGGTGACCAGAAGCAGGGCGTCTGCAAAAATCCTTAACATCTTGTTCTCCTTTCGGGAGGGCTTGATGGGCTTGTTATAGGCCTTTGGGCGGCAAGACCCTAGTCAGAAAGCTTTCAGATATGTAAGCTCAGCTATCATGGAGATCGACTGGCGCAGCCTTCCTTCCCTCACCGGCCTGCGCGCCTTTGCGGCCACCGCCGAGGCGCGCAGCTTCAGCCAGGCCGCACGCGTGCTGAACGTGACCCACGCGGCGGTAGCCCAGCAGGTGCGCGCGCTGGAGGATCATCTGGGCGCGGCGCTGGTGCAGCGCGACGGGCGCGGGATGACCCTGACGGTCGAGGGGGAGCAACTTGCGGCGGCTCTGGCCGAGGGGTTCGGGGCGATCCAGCGCGGCGTTGGGGCCTTGCGGGCAGGCGGCGCGGACCGGCCCGTCCGCGTTACGCTGACCGCGAGCTTTGCCGCACAATGGCTGATGCCCCGCCTGCGCGACTTCTGGGCGCGGCACCCGGACATCGGCCTCTCCCTGCATCCCGACGCGCGCATCCTCGACCTGCACCGCGACGGCATGGACCTTGGCATCCGCTATGGGCGGGGCAACTGGCCGGGGGTGGAGTCCACCTTCCTTGCCTCGGCCCGGCTGGCAGTGGCGGGCGCGCCGTCGATCCTCGGCGACCGCTCGGCGCTGACGGTGGCCGAGATGGCGGACATGGAATGGATCATTGCCGACGACTGGCCCGAGCAGGACGACTACTTGCGCAGCCTTGGTCTTGATCCTGCGCAACTCAGCCGGACCGATTTCGCCAATGAGGAATTGTCGATTGCCGCCGCGCGGCAAGGCCTGGGCCTTGTCGTTGAAAGCATCGCGCTGATGGAGACGGACGTGCGCGAGGGGCGGCTGCGCATGGTGCACGACAGTCAGGACAAGCTGCCCGCCTATTTCATCGTGACTTTGCCCGGACCGCAGCGTGCTGCGACCCGGGCGTTTCTCAAATGGCTGAGGGCGCAGGCCTGAGACAGCCTGCCGTCAGATGGCCAGATCCTCGGGCTTCTTTCCGGCGGCCATTGCTTCCGTGAACCAGCGCGGCTTGCGCCCCCGTCCGGTCCAGGTATCTGCAGCATTGGCCGGGTTCGCATATTTGGCGGTGCTGGCCGACCGCTTGCGCATGGCGGGAGCGCCGGTCAATTCGGCCAGCGAAAATCCCTTGGCCCGGGCAATCTCTTCCAGTTCTGCAAGGGTTTCCTTCTTGCGGCGATCTTCAAACGTCGCGATGGCCTTGGTGACCTGAGACTGCAGGTCCTTCAACTCTTTCAACGACATTTCATTGAGGTTCATATCTTCTCCATCCCCATGGATTTCATTGTTCTGTAAAATCACTATACCCGTGCTTCCGGCAATGCAAGGCCGACAAATAGACATGTGCAAGGCGTTACACGCTTCGGCAGAAAACGACCGAATTGCACAATCAGCGCGGGCTCCGCTTCGCGAGAATCCGCTGGAGCGTCCTGCGATGCATGCTCAGCCGCCGCGCGGTTTCGCTGACATTGCGCTCGCACATTTCATAGACGCGCTGGATGTGTTCCCACCGCACGCGGTCGGCCGACATCGGATTGTCGGGCGGCGGCGGCAAGGCATCGGCCCGCGACAGAAGGGCGTTCGTCACCTCGTTCGCATCTGCGGGCTTCGAAAGATAGTCGATGGCGCCAATCTTTACCGCCGCAACCGCCGTCGCAATCGCGCCATATCCTGTCAGCACAACGATCCGGCAATCGGCCCGCCGTTCACGCAGCGTTTCCACCACGTCGAGGCCATTGCCATCCTCCAGCCGCAGATCCACCACCGCATAGG
>CAZVIS010000036.1:7376-16927 GCA_964627355.1 uncultured Rhodobacterales bacterium | reverse complement strand
AGGCTGACCCGCTGAACGGCGATGTGGACGGGCTTTTGGACCGCTATCCCGGCGCGCAGGCGCGCAACTTCGACGGGGCACCGGGCGTGTCGGAATTCGACGCGCTGACCGCTTACCTGCAAGTCCTTGGCACGATGGTCGATTTCTCGACCTTCGAGCCGGACCAGAGCCGCTGAGGAGGGCGCGATGGATACCTATACCGCGCTTCGCCATTTTGCCGACAGCTGGGGTCTTCTGGCGATGACGCTCGCCTTCCTTGGCGCCACGCTCTACGCCTTTCGGCCGGCTGCGCGGGCGCTGCACCGCGACAGCGCCGGAATTCCCTTCCGCCACGACGATGCCCCTGCCGCCGACAACGACGCCTGCACCGGCTGCGGCAAATGCGGCGGCGCCTGTTCCACCCTTGTCGCCCGACTGGAGCCCTGACATGGCCCGCACCCCCGAGAAAGCCCCCGTCACCGAGACCACCGGACATGTCTGGGACGGGATCGAGGAATTGAACACGCCCCTGCCGCGCTGGTGGCTATATACCTTCTACGCTACAATCGTCTTCGCCTTGGGCTACATGGTGCTCTACCCCGCTGTGCCGCTGCTGAAGGGGGCGACGCCCGGGGTTCTGGGTTACTCGACCCGTGGCGAGGTCGCGACCGAGATCGACCGGGTGGCCGAGGCAAACGCGGCGCTGGACAGCCGCCTCGTCGCGGCCGCGCTGGACGACATCCCCAAGGACCCAGAGCTTCTGCAATACGCGACTGCGGGCGGCGGGGCCGTGTTCCGTACCTTCTGTGCGCAGTGTCACGGTGCGGGGGCTGCGGGGGTGCAGGCGACGGGCTATCCGAACCTTCTGGACGACGACTGGCTGTGGGGCGGGACGCTCGACGACATCCGTGCCACGCTGGCCCATGGCATCCGCTGGGAAGCCGACCCCGACACCCGATATTCCGAGATGCCCGCCTTTGCCGATGTGCTGAGCACCGAAGAGATCGCCGCCGTGGCCGAACATGTGCTGGCCGTGTCTGCGCAGGAACATGACGCGGCGCTGGCAGGGCAGGGGGCCGCACTCTTTGTCGAGAACTGTGGCGGTTGCCATGGCGAGGATGCCAAGGGCCTGCGCGAGTTCGGTTCCCCCAACCTGACCGACGCGATCTGGCTGCGCGGCGGTTCGCGCGAGGCGATCGTGGCGCAGATCACGGCTCCGCGGAACGGCATCATGCCGTCCTGGGGCAACCGTCTGTCCGAGGCGCAGGTGCGCAAGGTCGCCGTCTATGTCCATGGGCTTGGCGGCGGCGAATAAGACCCGCGCTTGACCTGCATCAAGGCCCGGGCCCCTGGTCCGGGCCTATGACTTTCGGGAAGAACCCGAACGGAAACCCCGATGACCGATACCACGCCCCCCGCCCTTTACGCCGCGCGAGAGCCAGTGTTCCCCCGCCGCGTCAAGGGCACCTTTCGCACGCTGAAGTGGTGGATCATGGCGGTAACGCTTGGCATCTACTACATCACCCCATGGCTGCGCTGGCAGCGCGGGCCGGGGATGCCGGATCAGGCGGTCCTCGTGGACCTTGCCTCGCAGCGGTTCTTCTTCTTCTGGATCGAGATCTGGCCGGACGAGTTCTATTTCGTCGCCGGACTGCTCATCATGGCGGGGATCGGCCTCTTTCTGTTCACCTCGGTCCTTGGCCGGGTCTGGTGCGGCTATACCTGCCCGCAGACGGTGTGGACGGACCTGATGATCCTGGTCGAACGCTGGATCGAGGGCGACCGGAACGCGCGCGTGCGCTTGTGGCATCAGGGGTGGGACCTGCGCAAGGCGCGCCTCAGGATCACCAAATGGCTGGTATGGGCGCTGATCGGGCTGGCCACCGGGGGGGCCTGGGTCTTCTACTTTGCCGATGCGCCGACGCTGGCGCGGGATCTTTTCACCGGGCAGGCGCTGCCCGTCGCCTATGCCTCGGTCGCGGTGCTGACCGCCACCACGGTCCTCTTCGGCGGCTTCATGCGGGAACAGGTGTGCATCTACATGTGCCCCTGGCCGCGCATCCAGGCCGCGATGATGGACGAGGACAGCCTGACCGTCGCCTACCGCGACTGGCGCGGAGAGCCGCGCGGCAAGCACCGCAAGGCCGAAGAGGCGACGGCGCTTGGCGACTGCATCGACTGTTCTGCCTGCGTGAACGTCTGCCCCATGGGTATCGACATCCGCAACGGCCAGCAACTGGCCTGCATCACCTGCGCCCTGTGCATCGACGCCTGCGACGACGTGATGGCCAAGGTGGGCAAGCCGCGGGGGCTCATCGACTACCTGGCCCTGTCTGATGAACAGGCCGAACGCGCGGGCAAGCCGGTCCGGTCCCTTTGGCGCCACATCTTTCGCCCGCGCACGATCCTGTATGCGGTCCTGTGGGCCGGGATCGGCGTGGCGATGTCGGTGGCGCTGGTGATGCGGCCAGACCTCGGCCTGTCGGCCGAACACGTCCGCAACCCGCTGTTCGTCACCCTGTCGGACGGCAGCATCCGCAACACCTATAACCTGCGTCTGCGCAACAAACAGGGCGTGCCCCGGACCCTCGATCTGTCGGTCGCAGGTGGCAAGGGCGTCGTGTTGGCCGTCGAGGGCAAGGAGACGCCCCGCGTCACTGTCCCGGCAGACGAGACCTTGCAGGTGCGGGTCTATCTGACTGCGCCGCCCGGCGATGTCGAGGAGGATGAACTGACCCTCCGCGCCTCCGACGCCGAGGGCAGCGCCGAGGTTGATGTCCATTTTGCAGGAGGTGACGACTGATGTTTTCCGATGCCCGCCCGTTGACCGGCCGCGCTGTGCTGGGGATTACCCTTGCCGCCTTCGGCACGATCATCGCGGCGAACGTGACGTTGGCCGTATATGCAGTGAAGACCTTCCCGGGGCTGGAGGTGGCCAACACCTATGTCGCCTCGCAGACCTTCGACGCCGAGGCGCGGGCGCAAGCCGCGCTTGGCTGGACCGCGACGGTGGAAGCGGCAGGAGGCCGGATGACCCTGCGGTTGGTGGACCGCGCAGGCAGTCCGGTGCTGCCGCTGGATTTGACCGTGCTCGCCACCCGCCCCACCGAGGCGCGCGCGGATACGCCCGTCACGCTGACCTTTGCCGACGGGGTCTGGACCGGACCCGCCGACCTGCCACCGGGCCGCTGGCGTATCCGCATCGCGGCCATGGCGCCCGATGGAACGCCCTTTCGCACAATCCGCGACCTGACGGTGAGGGCCGCGAAATGACCATGGCCTGCCCCGCCTGCGACGTGGCCCCCGCGGCCATCGCCATTGGGTCCAAGGGCGCCGTGACGGGTCCCGAACGGCGGATCGAACTGTCGCTGCCTGCGCTGCATTGTGCCGCCTGCATCGCCACGGTCGAAGGGGGGTTGTTGCATCTGCCCGAGGTGCGGTCCGCCCGCGTGAACTTGACCCGCCGCATCGTGACGGTGCAGGCGGATGCGGCCGAGGGGGTCGAGGACCGCCTGATCGCGGCGCTCGCCCGGCTGGGGTATGAGGCCTGGCCGCTGGACTCGGGCCGCCTCGGCAACGCGGCGGACGCGCGGGCGGACCGCGAGTTGCTCGCCCGTTTGGGCGTCGCCGGGTTCGCCATGATGAACGTCATGCTGCTGTCCGTGGGCGTCTGGTCGGGCGCTGCGGGGGCCTCGCGCGATCTGTTCCACTGGGTCTCGGCCCTCATCGCCCTGCCTGCCGTGGCCTTTGCCGGAGAGCCGTTCTTCCGCGCCGCCTGGGCGTCGTTGCGCGCGCGGCGGATGAGCATGGATGTCCCGATCTCGCTCGCCATGATCCTCGCCTGCGCGTCCTCGCTGGTGGAAACGGCGCTGCATGGGGAACACGCCTATTTCGACGCCGCGATTTCGCTGACCTTCTTCCTGCTGGCGGGCCGCTACCTCGACTTCCGCACGCGGGCGGCGGCGCGGTCGGCGGCGGCGCATCTGGCGGCCTTGGAGGTGCAGCGGGCGACGCAGGTGATGCCGGATGGCGCCGTGCGCGTGGTCGAGGTTGCGGATCTGGCGCGCGGCGATACGGTGCTTGTGGCGACGGGAATGACGGTTCCCGTCGATGGCACCGCCTGCGCGACGGGCGAGGTAGACGCAAGCCTGCTGACCGGCGAGACGATGCCACGCCGGGTGGCGGCGGGCGATACCGTCCATGCCGGCATGATGAACCTGGGGCCTGCGCTGCGGGTTCAAGTGGTCGAGCAGGGCGAGGGGATGCTGGTCCGCCGCATCGCCCGCGTGGTTGCCGAGGCGACGGCGGCCAAGGGGCGGATCGCCACCCTCGCCGACCGGGCGGCGCGGATGTATTCGCCGGTGGTGCATCTGGTGGCGCTGTCGGCCTTTGTGGTCTGGATGGTCGTGACGGGTGACTTCCGCACCTCGATCAACATCGCGATTGCGACCCTCATCATCACCTGCCCCTGCGCGCTTGGGCTGGCGGTTCCGGTGGTGCTGACGGTGGCAAGCGGTCGGCTGTTCCGGATGGGCCTGTTGCTGAAGGACGGCGCAGCGCTGGAGCGGCTGGCGCAGGTGGACACGGCGGTCTTCGACAAGACCGGCACGCTGACCACGGGCCGCCCGGTCCTGGCGGATGCCGCGACGATGCCGCGCCGGGAACTGGCGCTTGCGGCGGGGCTGGCGGCGCACTCTGCGCACCCCCTCTCGCGCGCCATCGTGGCGGCCTGCACCGCGCGGGGCTTTGTGCCCGCCGACGTCGCGGGTGTGACAGAGGTACCGGGGCAGGGGGTCGAGGGACGTTTCGCCGGGCGCCGCGTGCGTCTGGGGCGCGCGGGGTTTGTCGGTGTGACCGACAAAGGGGCCGCCCAGACAAGCTGGCTGTCCGAGGAGGGTCGCGCGCCCGTCCCCTTCCGCTTTGCCGATGACCTTCGCCCGGGGGCGGCGCAAGCGGTGGCCGAGCTTGCCGGGATGGGCATGGCGACAGCACTTCTGTCGGGCGACGCGACGGGGCCTGCAGGGCGGGTCGGGCAAAGCGTGGGCGTCGGGCAGACGATTGCGGCGATGCTGCCCGAGGACAAGGTGGCCTGGCTGCATGCAGCGGGGGGTCGAGGTGCGCGCACGCTGATGGTGGGCGACGGGCTGAACGACACGGCGGCGCTGGCGGCGGCGGATGTGTCGGTCGCGCTTGCCTCGGGGGTGGATGCCACGCGGGCCGCGGCGGACCTGATCCTGACCGGCGGCGATCTGCGGGTCCTGCCCCGTGCGGTGCTGCTGGCGCGGGCGACGCGGTCGCGGATCCTGGAAAACTTCGGAATCGCGTTCCTGTACAACGTCCTCGCCGTGCCGCTCGCGGTTACGGGTCATGTCACCCCTCTGGCCGCCGCAATCGCGATGTCCACGTCGTCCATCCTTGTCACCGCCAACGCCCTGCGCCTGCGCCTGCGGAGTGCCACGCGATGAACGTGCTGATCTGGCTGATCCCGGTGTCGCTGGTGCTGGGGCTTCTTGGCCTTGGGGCCTTCTTCTGGGCGATCCGGTCGCGCCAGTACGAGGATGTCGAGGGGGCAGCCCGGCGCATCCTGATTGCGACCTTTGACGACAGGCCCGCCCCCTGAGAGCGAGGACACAATTTTCTTACTCAAGAAAATTGACCTGCGGGACAGTTCGCCCTGCAAGGATCAAAGCAGCGCCCGCCACCGCGCCGCATAGGCCGCCATAGCCGGGTCGGGGCGCGCCTCCGCGCGGCCCGGTTCGGCCCGCGCCGCACCCGGCGAAAACAGCATCGCCGCCCCGATTGCCGTCCCGGTCCGCCCCTCTGCCGCCACTACCCCTCGCCCCGTCGCCGCGCCAAGCATTCCGCAGAACCACGGGTTCGCGGCAAAGGGTCCTTCGACCACCGTTTCCCCCTGTGCCCCGATCAGCGACAGGCATTCCGCCGTCATCAGCGCAAGGTAGAAGCCCGTCGCTACCTCATGCGCAACGTCGTCCGGCGGCGGAACCGTCCAGCGCATCGCGCGCCCCGGAAAGGGGCCGCTGTCGGGGCGCACGGCGGGCAGCAGCATCACCCCGTCCCGCAGTACCCGCGCGGCGTCCGCCGCCGTCGCCCCTCCGGCGCGTCCCTCGCGCAGCATCTCGAACTCTCGCCCGCCCATGAACCGGGCCGAGGGTACCGGCTGCCCGCCCGCGTTCACGTTGACCAGCGTATCTCGTGCGGGGTCGAGCGTCACCGCTCGCCCGCCCATGGCCATCGCCACCACCCATGTACCGGTGGAGACGACCGAGAAGGGCGGTGCGCAGTCGGTCAGGTGGGGCACCAGCGAGGCGTTGCTGTCATGGATGCCGACAAGCACCGGCACATCGCCAAGACCAAGCCGGCGGGCGATGTCGGGCTGCACGGTCCCGAGAACCTCGCCAGGGCGGCGGGGCGGGGCGATGCGGTCGTCGAGACCAAGCCGCGCGACCATAGGCGACAGCGACCCCGCGAACGGGTTCCACAGGTCCGTATGGCAGCCGAGCGAACAGACATCGCAGGCCGCCCGACCCGTCAGGCGAAACCCCCAGTACTGCGGCCACATCACCACCCGCGCGATCCGCCCCCGCAGGCCCGGATCTTCGCCCATCTGCCAGTGCAGCTGCGCGCCAAGGTTCAGGCCAAACGGCAGCGCGGGGGATCCGGTCACATCAAAGGGCGGGCGTAGCGCGTCATAGGCCGCGCGGCGGTCGTCAATCGGATGCTCGTAGTCCATCACCGGCGCGGCAAGGCCTCCGCCCCTGTCCAGCAGGGCCGCGCAGGCGCCATGCGTCGTCACGGCGATGCCGTCGATGCCATGTGCGGAACGCAGGTCGGCGAGGGCCTCCAGCACAAAGGCCCAGATCTCCTCGACGTCGAAATGCGGCCAGGGACCATCCGCCACCACCCGGTTCGGCATCGTCCGCACCGCAACCTCGGCCCGCGCAGGCAGGTCCACCAGCGCGACCTTGACGTTGGTCTTGCCGATGTCGAGGACGGCGACCTGTCTCATGGCATGTGGAACATCGGGACCAACGGCGTGGCCACCGGGGCGCCGTCGGGGTGCGTCTCCATCAGGTCGGCCATGTGGTCCCACCAGCGGCGCATGACGGGCGACTCGGGCAGCGCCTCCATCCCGTGATCGTCGGTCCGCCACAGGACGCCGAACAGGCTCCGCGTCTCGGGGTCGAGATGGATGGAATAGTCGCTGATTCCGGCCTGCCGCAAAAGGTCCACCAAGTCCGGCCAGATCGCGTCGTGGCGACGGCGGTACTCGTCCTCGGCCCCTTCGTTCAAGCGCATGCGAAAGGCGTATTTCTGCATCAGCGCCCCCGCAGCAGGCGCGGCACCGCGATCACCCCGATCAAAAGCAGCCCGAGGAAGATCGACATCACGATCCCCGGCACGTTCAGCAACCCAAAGCCAAAGGTCACGATCCCCATGATGAAGGCAGCGAGCACCACCCCCGGGATCGTTCCCGACCCGCCAAGGATGTTGATGCCGCCCAGAACAACCATCGTCACCACCTCCAACTCCATTCCCGTGGCGATGGAGGGGCGGGTGGACCCGAGGCGCGAGGTCAGGCAGACGGCGGCGATCCCGCTCGTCAGCCCGGTCAGCAGGAACAGGATAAAGCGGACTCGCGCGACGCGGATCCCCGAGAATTGCGCGGCGGTGGCGTTGTTGCCGATGGCATATACCGCGCGGCCGAAATTGGTGCGGTGGAGGAGGACATAGAAGGCCAGCGCCATCACGGTGAACAGCACCAGCTCGAACGAGAACACCCACCAGACATAACCCTGCCCGAAGAAGGCGAAGTCGTCCGGATAGCCGGTAAAGGCCTGATCCCCAAGGACGATATAGCTGATCCCGCGGAACAGGCTCATCGTGCCGATGGTCACGACGATCGAGGGCAGGCCAAGCCCCGCCACCAGCCCCCCGTTGACCGCGCCGCAGAGCAGCCCCGTCCCGATCCCCACGGCGACCAGCACAGGCGTCCCCGCCCCCGCCACCATCGCCAGCCCCATGGCCGTCGAGGCCAGCGCGATGATGGACGCCACCGACAGGTCGATCTCTCCCGCGATGATGAGCATCGCCATGGCAAAGGCGATCATCGCCTTCTCGGTAAAGTTGAAGGTCGCGTCCGACAGGTTCCAGGCGTTGAGGAAATAGGGCGAGGCAAAGGCGTTGATCGCAAAGACGATCAGGAACACGACGACCAGCAGCGCCTCCCAACTCCGCAGGGTGCGGGTCAGGGGGCTGTGCAGGCGGTCAGGCAGGACGCGGGCCTCAGACATCGGGCGCCCTCCGCAGGATCAGGCGGCCGGGGGCGCGCGACCGCCCGGCGTTGAAGGCGACGGCGAGGATGATGGCGGCGCCGGAGATTGCCAGTTGCCAGAAAGGAGAAATCCCCACCACCGGCAGGGCGTTCTTGATGACGCCAAGGAACAGCGCCCCCAGAACCGCGCCCCCCACCGTGCCGACCCCCCCGGCAATGGACACCCCGCCGATCACACAGGCCGCCACCACATCCAACTCGAACCCCCCCGCGATATCGACGTAAGCGACCGCATAGCGCGCCACCCACAGATACCCCGTCAGCCCCGCCAAGGCGCCCGACAGGACGAAGGCCAGAAATTGCGTCCGCCCCACGTCGATCCCGATATAGACGGCCGCATGAGGGTTCCCGCCCACGGCCAGGAAGGCCCGGCCCAGGGGCGCGCGCGACAGGATCACCGCAAAAAGCCCAATCAGCGCGACCGCCACCCAGGACATCACCGGCAGACCCAGGATGACGGCGCGGGGCAGGGCCTTGAAACCCTCGGTCATCTCATGCGCGTTCACCCACTTGCCGTCGGTCAGCAGAAAGATGACGCCACGGTAGATCGTCATCGTGCCAAGCGTCACGACGATGGAGGGGATGCCCGCCTTCCACACCAGCACCCCGTTCACCGCCCCAAGCGCCGCCCCCATCACCACCACTCCCGGCACGATCAGCGCCAAGGGCACCCCGGCCCCGTTCATCAGCGCCGCCGCCATCCCGCACAGCGCAAGCGTCGCCGCCACCGACAGGTCGATGCACTTCGTCAGGATTACGATCATCTGGCCGAGGACGAGGATCATCAGCGGTGCCGTGTCGTTGAAGACCGAGACAAGGTTGGCGGGTGCCACGAAGGCCGGGAAGCGCAGGGCGATCACCCCCGTTAGCAGCAGGATGGCCAGCGCCAGCAGCGCCTCGCGGGATCGCAGCAGGGTCATGCCGCCCGCTCCAGTCCGGCTGCAGCGCGGACCAGCGCCTCGGGCGTCATCGCCGCGCCCGCGACCTCGGCCACGATCCGCCCCTCGCGCATCACGATCACGCGGTCGGACATGCCGAGCACCTCGGGGATCTCGCTCGACACCATGATGATGGCGAGGCCCTCGGCGGCAAGTTCGGCCATGAAGGCGTGGACGGCGGCCTTGGACCCGATGTCGATGCCCTTGGTCGGCTCATCGAGGATGATGACGCGGGGCTTCGTTGCCAGCCACTTCGCGATCACCACCTTCTGCTGGTTGCC
>CAZVIS010000036.1:0-7276 GCA_964627355.1 uncultured Rhodobacterales bacterium | reverse complement strand
TGACGCGGGGCTTCGTTGCCAGCCACTTCGCGATCACCACCTTCTGCTGGTTGCCGCCCGACAGAAGGCCCACGTCCTGATCGAGGCTTGCCGCGCGGAGATCCAGCCGCTGCACATAGCGGCGCGACAGTGCGAACTCCTCGGCCAGCCGCAGGAACCCCGCGCGGCTGGTCTGGCCGAGCGACGGCAGGGTGACATTCTGGAAAACGGGCAGGCCCTTGACCGCGCCCTGCCTCCCCCGATCCTCGGGCACATAGACGATGCCCGCCGCAATCGCCTCGGCGGTCGAGCGGATCACGGCGATCTGGCCGTCGATCCTGCATGCGCCCTTGGAGGTGCGCGTGATCCCGAAGAGGGCCTGCATCACCTCGGATCGTCCTGCGCCCACAAGGCCGTAGAAGCCCAGTATTTCGCCCTGGTGAAGGGTGAACCCGATGTCGGCGAATTCGGTCGGGTGGTCGTAGCCTGCGACCCGCAGGATCTCGGGGCCGATGTTGTGGCTGCGCTTGGGGAAGATCTGGTCCACGGCGCGGCCGACCATCATCTGCACCAGTTGCCCTTCGGTCACCTCGCCGATGGCGCCTTCACCCACAAACTGGCCGTCGCGGAAGACGGTATAGCGGTCGGCAATCCGGAAGATCTCGTCGAACTTGTGGGTGATGAAGAGGATGGCTTTGCCTTGGGCCTTCAGCGTCTCGACCAGCGCGTAAAGCTCGTGGATTTCCTTGTACGACAGGGCGGCGGTCGGTTCGTCCATGATGACGACGCGCGCCTCGATCGACAGGGCACGAGCAATGGCGACGAGGTGCTTCGATGCGATGCCGAGGGTTTTCAGTGGCGTGTCGGGGTGCAGGTCGGCGCCGATGCTGCGCAGCAACGCCACCGCCTGCGTCCGCATCGCGGCGCGGTCGATCAGGCCAAGGCGGGTGCGGGGGGCGTGGCCCAGCCAAATGTTCTCGGCCACCGACAACTCGTCAAACAGCACCGTCTCCTGATGGATCGCCGTTACCCCGGCCTTCGCGGCAGCCTCGGGTGTGGGCAGGGTCACGGGCTGGCCGTCCAGCGTGATGGTCCCGGCATCGGGCTGGTAGATCCCGGTCAACACCTTGACGATGGTCGATTTTCCCGCGCCGTTCTCGCCCACAAGGGCGGTCACCTGCCCGGGGTAAAGGTCCAGCCGCACGTCCGACAGCGCCTTGATGCCCGGGAACGACTTGGAAATGCCGCTGAGCGACAGGACGGGATTCATGGGGAAACCTTGAGGGGAAGGGGTGCCCCGGCAGGGTGGGCCTGCCGGGGCAAGAAGATCAGAAGATCGATTTGAACTGCTCGATGTTCGACTTGTCATAGGTGAAGGGGTCGGACATCGCGGCCTCGTTCGTCGCGTCGAGTGTGGCGCTGCCCATGCGGCCCATCGGGATCTGCGCGCCGGGTTCAGCCTTGGCGCCCTTGTTGATGTTGTAGGCCAGCATCGTCGCGGCATAGCCAAGGTCGATCGGGTTCCAGATCGCGAAGGAAACCGTGGCGCCCGACTCGACCGCTCCCGCCATCTCGGACGGCAGGCCCAGGCCCGTGACGTTGACCTTGCCGATCAGGCCCGCATCCGTCACGGCCTGGCTCGCTGCCAGGATCCCGACCGTGGTGGGGGCGATGATCGCCTTGAGGTTCGGATGCTTCGCGATAAGCCCCTGCGCCTCGCGGTAGGACTTGTCGGCGAGGTCGTCGCCATAGACCACATCGACGAGGTTGATGCCCGCATAGTTCGGCAGCACCTTCTTGGCCTCTTCGATCCAGGTGTTCTGGTTGGTCGCGGTGGCAGAGGCCGACAGGATCGCGACATCTCCGCCATCCGGCATGTGGTCGGCGGCCAGCTTGATGATCGTGTTGCCGATTAGCGCCGAGGACGACGGGTTGAGGTGCATCATCCGCCCTTCGGGCGCCACGCCCGAGTCCCACGAAATCACGGTGATCCCGCGGTCCATCGCCTTCTTCAGGGCGGGGACCAGCGCGTCCTTGTCGTTGGCCGACACGGCAATCGCGTTCACGCCTTGCGCGATCAGCGCGTTGATGACCTCGATCTGGCCTTCTGCCGTGGTGTCGGTCGGGCCGGTGTAGATGATCTCGACGTCACCCAACTCCGCCGCCGCCTCTTCGGCGCCCTTGGCCGCAGCCTCGAAGAAGCCGATGCCAAGCGCCTTGACCACCAGCGCGATCTTCACGTTCTCCGCCGCCGCCGCATTGGCCAGAAGGGCCGTCGCGAGCGCCGCCGTTGTCAGAGCCTTCTTCAGGATGCTCATGTGTTCCTCCCTAATGAGCCGTTCTCACGCGTGCGTCAGACCTCCCCCGCACGGTCGTTCGTTCTGTCCGCAGCGCCCGTCTGCGCCACGATCAGCCTAATGTCCGCCGCCTGCAGCATGGCGGCGTCGCGATCGGTGATGCCGTCATCGGTGATGACGGTATGGATGCGCCGCAGCGGGCAAAGGAGCAGGCTAGACCGCGCCGCGAACTTGGTGCTGTCGGCCAGCACGATCAGCTCGTCCGCCTGCCCAATCAGCTTTTGCTCCGCCTGCACCAGCAGGGGGTCGCCCTCCATCAGACCAAGCGGCCCCAGGCCACGGCACCCCATGAACATGCGCCGCGCGTGGAAATGGCGGCTGCCGTCCTCGTCAAAGGGCGAAAGGATGATGTTCTGCTCGCGGTAGATGGCCCCTGCCGGAAGGAGGACCGTGTTGCGCGAGTGCTTCAGCAGGTGTTCCGCAATCGGAAAGCTGTTGGTGAAGACCTGGCAGCGCCGCGCGGTCAGGGGGTGGACCATCTGGAAGGTCGTGGTGCCGCCGTTGATGATGATGGCGTCGCCGTCGGCGCAGAGGTCCACCGCCGCCCGGGCGATGGCGCGCTTCTCGGCCAGCCGGATCCCTTCGTTCACCGCGAAGGGGCGGGCGTTGATGCCGACATAACTTGGCGGCGCCACGCTTTCTGCCCCGCCTCGCACGCGGCGGAGCTTCTTCTGCACATGCAAGGTGGCGATGTCGCGGCGGATCGTCGCCTCGGACGCGCCGGTCAGCGTCACCAGATCGGTGACCGAGGCGACAGGCCGCCCCTCGACCGCCGACAGAATGATCTTGTGCCGCTCACTCTCGTGCATCGCGTCCCCCTTGGTCGCAGGCTTCCACCGCAAACGCTCACTGTCAATCATTTTCAATCACTGCATTCGTTTCTGCGGTGCAGCATGACGGGAGTTGATCGTTTGTGATTGACTTGGGCGCCGCGCTCGGCACATTTGCCACAAGACGCCTGGGGAGGACCGCATGACCACACCCGCCACAGCCCGGCTGACGAACCTGTGGGATGACGCCCGCGCGGGTGCCATGACCGAGGCGGAGAAGCTGCTCTACCGCTCGAACCTGCTCGGCTCGGACAAGCGGATCACCAACTACGGCGGTGGCAATACCAGCGCCAAGGTGACGGAGCGGGATCCCCTGACCGGCCAGCCGGTCGAGGTGCTGTGGGTCAAGGGGTCTGGTGGTGACGTGGGCTCCATCAAGATGGACGGCTTTGCCACGCTCTACATGGAGAAGTTGCGGGCACTTAAGGGCGTCTATCGCGGGGTGGCGTTCGAGGACGAGATGGTGGGCTACCTTCCCCATTGCACCTTCAACCTCAACCCTCGCGCCGCCAGCATCGACACGCCGCTGCACGCCTATGTCCCCCGCAAGCATGTGGACCACATGCACCCCGACGCGATCATCGCGATTGCGGCAAGTGCCAATTCGCGAGAGCTGACGGCGCGGATCTTCGGGGATCAGATCGGCTGGCTGCCCTGGAAGCGCCCGGGGTTTGAGCTGGGCCTCTGGCTGGGGAAGTTCTGTGAGGAGAACCCGAACGCCAAGGGCGTGGTGCTCGAGGCGCATGGGTTGTTCACATGGGATGACGACGCGCGGGCCTGCTATGATCTGACGCTGGCCACGATCCAGAAGGCGATGGACTGGTTTGCCGCTGAGACAGCGGGCAAGGCGGTGTTCGGCGGGGCGGTGCGCGAGAGCCTGCCGTCCGAGGCGCGGCGCGCGGTGGCGGCGCGGCTGATGCCTGCCATTCGGGGCATGATCTCGGGCCAGCACCCGATGGTCGGCCATTTCGACGACCAGCCTGCGGTGCTGGAGTTCGTGAATTCCGCGCGGCTGGAGCCTCTTGCGGCGCTTGGCACCTCATGCCCCGACCATTTCCTGCGCACGAAAATCCGGCCTCTCGTGGTGGGCTTCGACCCGGCGAACCCCGATGTGGAGGCCGTCCTCGCCGGACTGCCTGCGGCGGTGGAGGACTACCGCAAGGGCTATGCCGCCTACTACGACCGCTGCAAGCACCCTGACTCGCCCCCCCTCCGCGACCCCAACGCGGTGGTCTGGCTGGTGCCCGGTGTGGGGATGCTGACCTTCGCCAAGGACAAGGCCACCGCCCGCATCTCGGGCGAGTTCTACGTCAACGCGATCAACGTGATGCGGGGGGCGGATACCGTCTCGGAGTACCGGGGCCTGCCGGAGCGGGAGGCCTTCGACATCGAGTATTGGCTCTTGGAGGAGGCGAAGCTTCAGCGGATGCCGAAGCCGAAGGCGCTCGCCGGTCGGGTGGCGCTGGTGACGGGCGGGGCTGGGGGGATCGGGTCGGCCACGGCGGAACGCCTGCTGCGCGAGGGCGCCTGCGTGATGCTGGCGGATATCGACGAGGGTGCGCTTGACGGGGTGGCGAAGGCGTTGGCCGCCCGCCATGGCGCCGACGTGGTCCGCCGCGTGCAGATGGACGTGACGGATGAAGCGCAGGTGATCGCCGCGCTCGCCCACACGGCGGTCGAGTTCGGTGGCCTCGATATCCTCGTATCGAACGCCGGAATCGCCAGTTCCGCGCCAATCGAGCAGACGACGCTCGCCCTCTGGAACCGGAACATGGACATCCTCTCCACTGGATACTTCCTCGTCAGCCGCGAGGCGTTCAAGGTCCTGCGGGCGCAGGGCATGGGCGGTTCGGTGATCTTCGTAGCCTCGAAGAACGGCCTTGCCGCCAGCCCCAATGCGAGCGCCTACTGCACCGCCAAGGCCGCCGAGATCCACCTTGCCCGCTGCCTTGCGCTGGAGGGGGCCGAGGGCGGGATCCGCGTGAACGTGGTCAACCCCGATGCCGTCCTGCGGGGGTCCAAGATCTGGTCGGGCGAGTGGCTGGATCAGCGCGCCAGCACCTACAAGACCGACAAGGAGGGGCTGGAAGAGATGTACCGCCAGCGGTCGATGCTCAAGCGTTCCGTCTTTCCCGAGGATATCGCCGAGGGGGTGTACTTCTTCGCCTCGGATCTGTCGTCCAAGTCCACTGGCAACATCCTGAACGTGGACGCAGGCAACGTGCAGGCTTTCACGAGGTGACGCGATGATCGACAAGGGCCTGATCGAAAAGGAAAACGCTGCGCGCGACAAGGCGCTGGCCGAGGACTACGCGGCCCTTGGCGCACAACTCGCTCGCCGGGGCATCGACATCGCGGCCATCAAGGCCAAGGTCGCCCAATACGGCGTCGCCATCCCCAGTTGGGGCGTGGGCACGGGCGGCACCCGCTTTGCCCGCTTCCCCGGAGAGGGCGAGCCGCGCGACATCTTCGACAAGCTAGAGGATTGCGGGGTCATCCAGCAACTGACGCGCGCCACCCCCACGGTGTCGCTGCATATCCCGTGGGACAAGGCCCCTGTCGCCGACCTGCGGGCCAAGGCCCAGGAGGTGGGCCTCGGCTTCGACGCCATGAACTCCAACACCTTCCAGGACCAGCCGCAGCAGCGGTCCAGCTACAAGTACGGCTCGGTTGCCCACGCCGACCGCGCCACCCGCCAGCAGGCGGTCGAGCACAACCTGGAATGCATCGAGATCGGGGCTGCCTTGGGGTCGAAAGCCCTGACCGTCTGGGTCGGCGACGGCACCAACTTTCCCGGCCAGCAGGACTTCACCCGCCAGTTCGACCGCTACATGGAGTCCTTGCGGTCGATCTATGCGGGGCTGCCGGACGACTGGCGCCTCTTCACCGAACACAAGATGTTTGAGCCTGCGTTCTATTCGACGGTCCTGCAGGACTGGGGCACGAACTACATCATCGCGACGGAACTGGGCGAGAAGGCCTTCTGTCTGGTGGACCTCGGCCACCACGCCCCGAACACGAACATCGAGATGATTGTCGCCCGCCTGATCTCACGCGGGAAACTCGGCGGCTTCCACTTCAACGACTCGAAGTACGGCGACGATGATCTGGATACCGGCTCTGTCGATCCCTACCGCCTGTTCCTCGTCTTCAATGAACTGGTCGAGGCCGAGGGGAAGCCCGGCTTCCACCCTGCCCACATGCTCGACCAAAGCCACAACGTGACCGATCCCATCGAAAGCCTGATGGTGTCCGCGATGGAGGTGCAGCGCGCCTATGCGCAGGCGCTGCTGGTGGATCGGGCGGCCTTGCGCGCGGCACAAGAGGGGAACGACGCGCTGATGGCGACGACCGAACTGAAGCGCGGGTTCCGCATGGATGTCGAGCCGATCCTTGCCATGGCGCGGGTCGAGGCGGGCGGGGCGGTTGACCCCGTCGCCACCTACCGCGCTGCGGGCTACCGCGCGAAGGTGGCTGCGGTGCGGCCCCGGGTGGCGGGGGCCGGGGGCGGGATCGTCTAAAGGCGTCGGCCCAAAGTACCGATTTCTTTGAAGAAATCGGTCCGGAGCCTTTGAAGGCTCCGGTGCGGAGTTTTCGAAAACTCCGGCTTCTGGCGAGGTCGGTCCGACCTAACCGCGCTGACCCCGGCGGCGGTGCTGCAGCATTTCGGCCAGGATCGACAGGGCGATCTCGGCGGGCGTGATCGCCCCTAGGTCGAGGCCCGCCGGCGCCCTGACCGCATCGAGCCTTTCGGCGGGCACATCCGCCAGCCGCTCGCGCAGCGCGACCCACTTGCGGCGGCTGCCGACAAAAGCGGTGTAGGCTGCGGGTGCCTCCATCGCCCCCCGCAGCGCCGCCTCGTCTCCCCGGCCTTGCGTCGCGATCACCACATAACGGGGGGTGGTGGCCGGGGGCAGGGCGTAACCGTCGTGGAGGTCAGCCCCCGAAAAGGCCCCCTGTTCCGCCAGAGGCGCCGCCGCCAGCACGGCAAAATCGAAGCGCGGGCCAAGGTCGGCCAGCGCCACGGCGACGGGACTCGAACCGCACACCACAAGCTCCGGCCGCGGCAGGACGGGTTCCACGAAGATGTCCATCGTCCCCCGGCTGGGG
>CAZVIS010000035.1:0-17015 GCA_964627355.1 uncultured Rhodobacterales bacterium | reverse complement strand
TTCTGCCACGAGATTGCCTGCTGGCACCTGTTCGGCCACGGCGGCCTGACGGTCACCCGCAGCGATACGGGCGAGGCCGTCGGCATGGTCGAGATCAACGCGGGCCCCCTGTTTCCGGAACCAGAGCTTGGCTGGCAGCTTTATGACGGGCACGAAGGGCAGGGCTACGCGACCGAGGCCGCCCGGGCGATGCTCGACTGGGCTTTCGCGACGCTGCCCCTGCAAAGCCTTGTCAGCTACACCGGCCCCGACAATGTCGCGTCGCAAGCCGTCGCCCGCCGCCTTGGTGCCGTGATCGACCCCGATGCGCCGGTCCAGGACGAAGGCGACATCGTCTGGCGTCACCACCGGAGGGCCGCATGATCGCCCCCACCCTCACCACGGCCCGCCTGACCTTGCGGATGCCCGTGCTCGCGGACTTCGAACCTCACGCGGACTTCTTCGCCTCGGACCGTTCGGTCCATGAGGGCGGGCCCTGTGACCGCGCCAAAGCCTGGCGCATCTTTGCCTCCGAGGTCGGGCAGTGGCCGCTGATGGGCTATGGCCCCTTCTCGGTGGACATGGACGGCGCCTATGTGGGCGAGGTTGGCATCTACCATGCCGCCGACTACCCAGAGCCCGAACTCGGCTGGTTTGTCGTGCCCGAGGCTGAGGGCAAGGCCGTGGCCTATGAGGCTGCGCGGGCCGTCATGGTCTGGGCGCGCAAGACCTTCGGCTGGGACCACATCGTCAACTACATCGATCCGGGCAACGCGCGGTCCATCGCGCTTGGCCTGCGCCTTGGGGGCCGGATCTGCGACCGGCCCGGCTCGGACCCCACCGACGTGGTGATCGAGCATGACCTGCGGGGCCTTGCATGACGCTGCCCTTCGTCATTCCGGTGCTGGAAACCGACCGTCTGACTTTGCGCGAACCGCGTGAGGGCGACCTGCCTGCGTTCACCGCCTTCGCCGCCTCGGACCGCACCCGCTACATCGGGGGGCCGGGCGATGCGCTGGACACCTGGCGCGGTTTCCTGCGGCAGATTGGCCATTGGGCCCTGCGCGGCTATGGCTGGTGGGTGGTCGAGGATCGCGCCACGGGACAGGTCGCCGGGCGCTGTGGCGTTGGCTTCCACCTGCACTACCCGGAACCGGAACTCGGCTGGCAGGTCTATGACGGGTTCGAGGGGCGGGGGATCGCCTTCGAGGCCGCCCTTGCCGCCCGCCGCCATGCGCAGACGGTGCAGGGCCTTGGCCCCCTGATCTCGATGATCGACCCCGACAACACCCGCTCGCTGCGCCTTGCCGAACGCCTCGGTGCGCGGTTCGAGCGGATGGGAGAGATCGAGGGCCACCCCTGCCAGATCTGGCGCCATCCGGCAGGTGCCGCATGACCGCGCCCCTCCTCAGCACGGAACGGCTGACCCTGCGCGCCCCCGTCATGGCCGACTTCGCCGCCTATGAGGCGTTCTGGACTGGCCCCCGCTCGACGGGCCTTGGCGGGCCCGTCAGTAAGCAAGAGGCCTGGGGCTGGTTCTGCCATGACGTGGCGCTGTGGACGCTCGCCACCCTCGGCGGACTGATCGTCGAGCGGCGGGCGGATGGGGCCGCAATCGGCGTCGTCAGCCTGAACACCGGGCCCCTGTTCCCCGAGGTTGAACTCGGCTGGTATCTCTATGACGGGTTCGAGGGGCAGGGCTACATCACCGAGGCGGCAACGTCGCTGCGGGACTGGGCGTTCCGCGAGCGCGGCCTGCCGACGCTGGTCAGCTATGTCGCGCCCTCCAACCCCGCCTCGGCCCGGGTCGCCGAACGGCTGGGGGCAGTGATCGACCCTTCCGCGCCGACGATGGAAGGGCGAAACGACCGCGTCTATCGCCACCCTCACCCCGGGGGCACCAAATGATCACCCTCTCCGGCACCCCCACGCTCGCCACCGAGCGGCTGACCCTGCGCGCCCCCGTCGCCGCAGACTGGCCGCACTGGCACGCCTTTGCCCGCAGCCCGCGTGCCGCCTATATCGGCGGGCCGATGGATGACCGGGTCGCGTGGCGCGCCTTCTGCCACATCATCGGCATGTGGGTCGCGCGCGGCTATGGGTCCTTCGTGTTCTGCGAGACGGGAACGGACACGCCGCTTGGCCACGCCGGACCCTGGCACCCCTTCGACTGGCCCGAGCGCGAGATCGGCTGGTGTCTCTGGTCGCCCGGGGCCGAGGGCAAGGGCTATGCCTTCGAGGCCGCGACGGTGACCCGCGCCTTCGCCTTCACCACCCTCGGCTGGACCACGGCGGTCAGCTACATCGACCCGGCGAATGCGCGGTCCATCGCGCTGGCCGAGCGCCTCGGCGCGGTGCTGGACCCCCATGCGCCGCAGGACCCGGATGACAGTGACCTCGTCTATCGCCACCCCCGGCCCGAGGGGCTGGCATGACGCCCTGGACCATCCCCCTGACGCCCGAGATGGCCCGTGCCGCCGCCCATGTGCAGGCCGCGCTGCCGCGCATCGTGACGGACCGGCTGGTGCTGCGCGCGCCGGTCCTTGCGGACTTCCCGGCCTATGCCGCGATCCTGACCTCGAACCGCGCGGTGCATATGGACGGCCCCCTGACCGAGGAAGAGGCCTGGGACGACTTCTGCCGACTGACGGCGATCTGGGTGCTGCGGGGGCATGGCCTTTGGACGGTCGAGGCCGAGGGGCGGCTGGTGGGCTTCGTGCTGATCGGGCTGGAATCCGGCGATCTGGAACCCGAACTCGGCTGGTTCCTGACCGCCGATGCCGAAGGGCAGGGCTATGCGACCGAGGCCGCGCTTGCCGCCCGCGAGCATGGCTTCGCGGCCCTCGGCCTGACCACGCTGGTCAGCTACATCGTCCCGGAAAACACAGCTTCGACGCGCGTGGCGCAGCGCCTTGGCGCGCGGGCGGATGGTACGGTAGACGGCTCGACCGTCTGGCGGCACGGGGGCCCCGCATGATCCCCGCCTTCCCCACCCCTGTCCTGACCACCGGTCGGCTGGTCCTGCGCCCGCTCGCCTTGCGCGATTTCGACGCCTTCGCGGTGCTGCACGCAAGTCTCCATTCCAGCCTGATGTGGGCGCTGACCACCCGTGACGCGGCCTGGGCGCAGATGCTGCAACTGGCCGGGGAATGGACCATCCGGGGCTTTGGCACCTGGGCCATTACCGACCGCTGGACCGACGCCTTCCTTGGCCATACCGGCTTTCTCCAGCCCCACGACGCGGCCGAGGTCGAGCTTTACTGGGCCCTGGTGGCCGAGGCGCAGGGCAAGGGCATCGCCGAAGAGGCCGTGCGCGCCGCCCGCGACTGGGGCCGCCTGCACGGCATCGCCCGGCCCGTCAGCCATGTCGACGCGCGCAACACACGCTCGATCCGGCTGGCCGAACGGCTGGGCGCGCAGCTTGAAGGGCGCACCGTCCACGCCCCCGATGCCGTGGCCCTGCACTACCGCCACCCCGCGCGAGAGGTCGCCACCTGATGACCCACACCCAAAAGGATCCCCCGATGGATGCTGCCACCCGTGCGCAGGGCCTCTTGGCCGATCACCGCGAGTCGATCGACCGGCTGGACGCGATCCTTGTCTACACGCTTGCCGAACGCTTCAAGCACACGCAGGCGGTGGGCGAACTCAAGGCGCAGCACGGCCTGCCCCCCAGTGACCCCAGCCGCGAGGCCCGCCAGATCGAACGGCTGGAACGGCTGGCCAGCGAGGCGAAACTCGATCCCGAATTCGCCAAGAAATTCCTGACCTTCATCATCGGTGAAGTCATCAGGCATCACGAGAAACTGCAGAAATGACGGGGATGTCCCCGCCTTACGCCATCAAAGGAGAGACCCAATGGCAATGAAGATCCGGCTTGCACGCGGCGGCACCAAGAAGCGCCCGCACTATTCCATCGTGGCGACCGACAGCCGCATGCCGCGCGACGGACGTTTCCTCGAAAAGCTCGGCACCTATGACCCGATGCTGGCCAAGGACAACGAGAACCGCATCAAGATGGACATGGACCGCGTGAAGCATTGGCTGGGCCTTGGCGCGCAGCCGACCGACCGCGTGGCCCGCTTCCTCGAAGCCGCAGGTGTGATCGAGAAGAAGGTGCGCACGAACCCGAAATCCGCTGTCCCCGGCAAGGCGATGGCCGAGCGTGCGGCGAAGAAGGCCGCCCGCGCCGCCGAACCGGCCGAGGCATAAGCCTGACGAGAGAGGGGCGGGATGATCCGCAGGACCATCACGCTCCTCCTCCTCGTCCTTGCGTTCTGGTGGGGTATGTCGTTCGAACGCTTGCGGACCGAGCAGGCCTGCAAGAGCAACGGCGGCTCGCTCTCACCGGACGGACGGCTGTGCATCATCACCCCTTAGCGGCGACTGGCTCGGGCGGAAAAGGAAAGGCACTGCCTTTCCCCGCCCGCAGCACGCCATGGCCGCAAGACCGTATCGACAAGCGCGACAGAGGCCCGCGCCTGCCTGGGCGGGCGCGGACTCGCGCCTGCCGAGGGGCAGGCAGGCGCGGGCCGGGGGCTTTGGGCCCCCGGCCGGTCGAAACGGAACTGCCCCGCGTGGCCCCGGCGATGGCCGGGGCCATGGGTGCCCGAAGCAAGCCGGTTGACTTGTGCAGCCCTGACAGTTCACCGATCTATCACCCGAACGATGGGAACAGGCCCGACCGACATGTCATCAGCAAGTTCTTCCGTGACACCTCCTGAAGCCCGCGTCTGCGTCGGCGCCATCGCCGGGTCCTTCGGGGTCTCGGGCGAGGTACGGCTGAAAAGCTTCTGCGCCGACCCCGGCGCCATCGCCACCTACGGTCCGCTGACGACCGAGGATGGCCGCCGCAGCTTCAAGGTGAAGCTGACGCGCCCCGTTTCGGGCGGCCTTGGCGCGCGGCTGACCGGCATTGCGACGAAGGAAGAGGCAGATGCGCTGAAAGGAACCACCCTCTGGGTCAGCCGCGAGTGTCTGCCTGCCCTGGGTGACGACGAATTCTACCATGCCGACCTCATCGGCCTTGCAGTCCACGACACCGGCGGCGCCCCCCTTGGCCGCGTCACGGCCGTTCACAACCACGGCGCAGGCGATGTGATCGAGGTAGCGCAGCCCGGCGGCAAGACCCTGCTTCTGCCCTTCACCCGGGCCGCCGTGCCCACGGTTGACCTGACGTCAGGCCGCATTGTGGCCGATCCGCCCGAGGAAACGGACTGAAGGGGGCTGGACGGAAGCCCCTCGTCCCGGCACACTTCGCGCCAAAACGAGGGGCGGCTCGGCATGCGCCTCCGCAGGGGCGCGCAGGAAGGCCGAATGGGATGGGAAAGCACCTGTTGCTGCAAGTGGTGACACTGCTTCTCTATGTCGGACCGCTGGCGGCGGGGCTGGCCGATTTCGGCTGGTCGATGATGCCGGGCTTTGTCCTGATCTTCCTGTTGTGGCAGATCATCATGCGCCCCGCCGACTGGCCCCGCCGCGCCGCGCAATGGGCCGAGCCGGGCGTGCTGACCGGCGCCTTCACCCGGCTTGCGCTTATCATAATCCTTGTTGGCGTCTGCTTCGGCATCGGGCGGGGGATCGGCGGGGCCGTCGGCTTTGTGTCGGGCGTGCCGATGTATGTGCCGCTGGCGGTGTCGTTCCTGGCTATCCCGCTGGCCCGCCTTGCGCGCGACCCCCTTGCCGGGGCGCTGCGGGATGACCGTGTGGCAGCGGCGCCCACCGTCCTCGCCGTGCCTGCCGAGGATACACAAGGGTTGCGCGAGGCGATCCGCCCGCTGCTGGACCTGCCCGCCACGACGCCGGACGCCACCGCGCAGGCCGCCGTGGCCCGCCTTGGCGACAGCCCGATGTCGGCAGCCCTTCTGCGCACCCTGCGCGAGGCACTGACCTTTCACGAGACCACCGCCCCCGCCGCGCGCCGGGGTCTGGTCCTGTGGTCCACCGAACCCGCCGTAGCCGACCGCTTCGAGGGGGCCGAGGTGCTGGCCGAGGCGTGGTCCACCGCCAAGGGCTGGCCCGATCTTCAGCGTCTTTTTGCAGAGCGCGGGTTGGCCCTGATCCGGGCGGAACCTTCGCTCGCCGCCGATTTTCCGTCGGTCGTCGACCTGAAGGAAGCTGCCGCCATCGCCCGCGATCCGGCGGGGGCGGGGGCCCTTGCCGCCCTTGCCGATGCGCTGCTGACTGCGCAGGGGCAGGGCCGCGCCTCGGGCACCGCATAGTCGGCGGTTCCGGCGGGCGCCGGGATCGGCTAGAACGCATCCCCATGAGCGATACACCCCCCACCAAGAGCCATGGCCGCCTGTCCATCCAGGCCTCGGCCCGCCCGCGCGAACTGATCGGCCCTCCGCAGGTCAAGGGTGCCTTCGAAGCACGGGTCATCACCCTGTTCCCCGAGGCGTTTCCCGGCACGCTTGGCCTGTCGCTGACGGGCAAGGCGCTGGATACCGGCCTCTGGCGGCTGGCCACGCTGGACCTGCGGACCTTCGGCGAGGGGCGGCACCGCAATGTCGATGACACGCCGGCCGGGGGTGGCGCGGGGATGGTCCTGCGCGCCGACGTCGTGGACCGCGCCTTCAACGCCGCCGCCGTCGGCACGCCTGTGGACCGCGCCGCCTGGCCGGTGATCTACCTGTCCCCGCGTGGGCAGCCCCTCCGGCAGGCGACGGCCCGCCGCCTCGCCGCAGCTCAGGGCCTCACCCTCCTCTGCGGGCGGTTCGAGGGGGTGGACCAGCGCGTCCTCGACCACCATGCGGTTGAAGAGATCTCCCTCGGCGACTTCGTCCTGACGGGTGGAGAGATCGCGGCCATGGCGCTTCTTGACGCCACCGTCCGCCTGCTCCCCGGCGTCCTCGGCAACGCCGCCTCGACCGAGGAGGAAAGCTTCTCGACCGGCCTCCTCGAATACCCCCAGTACACCCGCCCCGCCGTCTGGGAGGGCCGCGCGACCCCCGAGGTTCTCCTCGGCGGCAACCACGCCGAGATCGCCAAATGGCGCCGCGCCGAGGCGGAACGCATCACCCGCGCACGTCGCCCCGACCTCCTCCCTTGACCGGCTGACCCGCACCCCCTATAGCGCGCAGGTCCGCGACCCGAATGAGTCGACCGGACCCATTCCCTTTGGCCTCCGCCCTGCCTTCTCCGGCATGTGCGGCAAGGGGGGCGGGAACCAAAGAACGCGCGCCTGATCTCTGGCGGGTCTGCCTTCGCGGCGGGAACCCGGTGGAAGACCAAAGCTCTCTGGCGGCACCATCACTGCGGGCAAACCGTGGGCAATGTAAGGAGTGGCGCATGAATCTGATTGCGCAGATCGAGGCGGAGCAGATCGCTTCCCTCAACAAGACCATCCCGGATTTCCGCGCGGGCGATACCGTCCGCGTCGGCTACAAGGTGACCGAAGGCACGAGGACCCGCGTCCAGGCCTATGAGGGCGTCTGCATCGGCCGTTCGGGCGGTGCCACCATCGCGGCCAGCTTCACCGTCCGCAAGATCAGCTTTGGCGAAGGGGTGGAACGCGTCTTCCCGCTGTACTCGACCAACATCGAGACGATCGAGGTCGTCCGCCGTGGCCGCGTGCGTCGCGCCAAGCTGTACTACCTGCGCACCCGTCGCGGCAAATCGGCGCGTATCGCCGAGAGCACCAACTACAAGGAAAAGGGGGAGTAACGTCGATGAAAAAGGGCATTCACCCCGACTACCACATGATCGAGGTCAAGATGACCGACGGCACCACCTTCCGCACCCGGACGACCTGGGGCAAGGAAGGCGAGCAGATGGCGCTGGACATCGACCCGCTGGCGCATCCCGCCTGGACCGGCGGCAACGCCAAGCTGATGGACACCGGCGGCCGCGTGTCGAAGTTCAAGAACAAGTACGCGGGCCTGGGGTTCTGAGAACCTTCACCGCAAGAATCGAATGCCCCGGGCGCTGCCCGGGGCGTTTTCTTTTCCGGATCAGGCCACCGGTTTCGGCAGGGCGCGCGCCACCCCCGCTATTGCCAAGGCTCCCGCCAGCAGCACCGCCGCCAGCCCGAAGGTGAAGGCGAGCCCCACCGTCGCCCCCCCGGCTTCCCCTCCGCTCGCCCAGCCAAACAGCCCCGCCATCAGCGCCGCCCCGGTAATCAGCCCGAGGTTCCGCGACAGGCTGAGCAGGCCCGAGGTCGCCCCCCTCTGCTCTGCCGATGCGCGCGCCATCGTCTCGGCCGTATTGGCGGCGAGGAACAGTTGGTAGCCGGGCGTCAGGACCGCCATCGACGCGAGATACCCCGGCAGCCCGATCAGCGCAGGCAGCCCCGCCAGCGCCAGCGTCCCCGCCAGCATCACCCCCAGCCCAAACCGCACTGCCGCCTCGCCCCCCATCCGGTCCGACAGCCGCCCCGCAGGCACCCCCGACAGCGCCGACAGCACCGGCCCGACCGACAGCGCCAAACCCGCGTCCAACGGGCTCAGCCCCAGTCCCTGCATCAGGTAGAACGGCCCGACCACCAGCGTCGCCATCATCACTGCGCCCACGACGGCATTCATCGCAAGCCCCGCCCGCAAGGTCGCGTCCTGAAGCTCGACCGCTGATAGCAGGGGTGCCGCCGACCGCCGGTCCGCTTGACGGAACAGCCATCCGAATCCCGCCGCAGCCGCTGCCAGCGGCACAGCCCACAGCGACCCCGTGGTCATCGCCAGCGCATAGGACGTCACCGCCAGCGCAAAGAGCAGTGCCGCCTGCGGCGACGACGCGACCCCCGCTGTCCGCGCCACGTGGGGCAATCGCAGCAGCCCCACAAAGACCAGCGCCGCACCTGCCGCCAGCAGCCCGAACACCGCCCGCCACCCCGCACCGGCCAGCACCAATCCACCAAGCGACGGGCCAAGCGCCGTTCCGACCGCCGACATCGTCCCCATCAGTCCGACGGCCCGCCCAAGCCGCTCCTGCGCTATCATCCCGCGCAACTGCGCCAGCGGCAGCACCATCATCAGCGCCGCCCCCGCCCCCTGTGCGACCCGCGCCGCGATCAGCCAGCCGATCCCCGGCGCCAGGGACGCCCCGCCCGCCGCCATCGCGAACAGCCCCACCCCTGCCAGCAGCATCCGCCGATGGCCGAAGCGGTCCCCCATCCGTCCCGCCTCGACCACCGCCACGGTGATGGCCAGCAGATAGCCCACCACGACCCACTGCACGCGCGGCAGGCTCGCGCCAAGGTCCGCCGCAATCGCGGGCAGGGCGACGTTCGCCGCACTCGTCCCCATTGCCGCCAGGAGCACCGCAGCCCCCAAACCCACCTTGCCCATTTCATGCCCCTGTACCGAATCATCCGATGCAGGCACCCTGCCACCTCAAGTCAACTTGAGGTCAACATGCGTTTTCTCGACATCGGCACCCTCTCTGCCCGCAGCGGCACTTCACCCGCGACCCTGCGCTATTACGAGGAGGTGGGCCTGATCGCCTCGACCGGGCGGCATGGTCTGCGAAGGCAGTTCGGGGTCGAGGCGCTGGTCCGGCTGTCGCTGATCGCCCTTGGCAAGGCGGCGGGGTTCTCGCTGGCCGAGATCGGGGGGATGATCGGCAAGGACGGCACGCCCGACCTGCCGCGCGAGGTGCTGCGGGCGAGGGCCGACGCGATCGATCGCCAGATCCGGGACCTCACGGCCTTGTCCAACACGCTGCGCCACGCCGCCGACTGCCCTGCGCCCACGCATCTTGAATGCCCGACCTTCCGCCGCCTCCTCCGCGTCGCGCTCCGCCGGGGCCGCCGTGCGGGGCGCGGCGGCGCCATCGTGCCCTCGCGACCACGCTGACGCCACGACCTTGCGCTTGCGCAGCATTTGGCCTGTTTCCCGCTTTCGTCCTCGGCTAGTTCTTGCCAAAACGACCCCCCTGGGGGTGGGGTGAATGGCGCATATCATCGTCGTCGGAAACGAAAAGGGTGGGTCGGGCAAGTCCACGACCTGCATGCATGTGGCAACCGCGCTGGCGCGGATGGGGCGGCGGGTCGGCGCGCTTGACCTCGACATGCGGCAGCAGACCTTTGGCCGCTACATCGAGAACCGCCGTGCCTTCCTGAACCGCTCGGGCTTGGCTCTGGCAACGCCCGACTTCCGGCCGCTTCCCGAGGTGGATGCCGCGACCCTCGCCCCCGGCGAGAACCCCTATGACGCGCGCCTCTCGGCCGCCGTCGCGGCGCTGGAGCCGGTGTCGGACTTCATCGTGATCGACTGCCCCGGCAGCCATACGCGGCTGAGCCAGGTCGCGCATTCGTTGGCCGATACGCTGATCTCTCCGCTCAACGACAGCTTCGTGGACTTTGACCTTCTGGCGCGTCTGGACCCCGAAACGGGCCGCGTCATCGGCCCCTCGATCTATGCCGAGATGGTCTGGCAGGCGCGGCAGTTGCGCGCGCAGGCGGGGCTGAAGCCGATCGACTGGATCGTCGTGCGCAACCGCCTCGGCGTGCAGCAGATGCACAACAAGAAGAAGGTGGGGGCGGCGCTGGAGGATCTGTCGCGGCGGATCGGGTTCCGGGTGGCCGCCGGATTCTCGGAACGCGTGATCTTCCGCGAATTGTTCCCGCGCGGGCTGACGCTTCTGGACCTGCGGGATACGGGGGTGGAGCAGCTGAACCTCTCGAACATCGCCGCCCGGCAGGAACTGCGCGACCTGATCGCGACGTTGAGGCTGCCCGGGGTGACGGCGGACTTCTGAGCCTGCGGCACCGTTGCAGCGGGGGTTTCACACCCCCGCACCCCCGTGGGATACTTGCAGGCAAAAGAAGTGGCAGAGGGGGTCGCATGACGAATCCGCTTTGGGATGGATTGCTTGCGCCTTTGGCGGGGCGGGAGGCTCCCCTGATCTTGTTGCGCGGAGGCGCGACGATCAGCGGGGCCGCGTTTCTGGCGATGGTGGCGCGGCAGGCACATGCTTTGCGGGCGGCGGGAGTGGGGCCGGGGGATCGGATTGCCGCTCAGGTGCCGAAGAGCGCGGAGGCGCTGGCGGCCTATGGCGCGGCGGTGGCGCTTGGGGCGGTGTTTCTGCCGCTCAACACGGCCTATACGCCTGCGGAACTGGACTACTTCCTGTCCGATGCCGCCCCCGCCGTGTTTCTGGCCGAGGGGGCGCGGGACCTGCGGGCGCTGGCCGCGCGGCACGGGGCGCGCCTCTTGACGCTGGAGGCGGATGGGTCCGGCACGCTGGCCGAGGCGGCGGCGGGCCAGCCCGCGGAAATCGTGGCGGTGGCGCGGGGAGAGGGGGACCTTGCGGCGCTCCTCTATACGTCAGGCACCACGGGGCGGTCGAAGGGGGCGATGCTGACGCAAGGCAACCTCTTGTCGAATGCGGAGGCGCTGGCCGGGTTGTGGCGGTTCAGCCCGGACGATGTGCTGATCCATGCGCTGCCGATCTTTCATACCCATGGCCTCTTCGTGGCGACGAACACGGTACTGGCGACGGGGGGGCGGATGATCCTGCTGCCCGGGTTCGACGCGGCCGAGGTGGTGGCGCTGATGCCGCAGGCGACCGCCCTGATGGGGGTGCCCACCTTCTACACGCGGCTTCTCGACCAGCCGGGGCTGGCCGAGGCTGCGCGGGGGATGCGGATCTTCGTCTCGGGCTCGGCGCCCCTTCTGCCCGAAACGCACGCGGCCTTTGCCAAGGCGACCGGCCACGCCATCCTCGAACGCTACGGGATGACCGAGACGAACATGATCGCCTCGAACCCCTACGAAGGGGTCCGCCGGGCCGGAACGGTGGGATTTGCCCTTCCGGGGGTCGAGGTACGGCTGGATGCGCAGCCAGTCGGCGGGATCGAGGTGCGGGGCCCGAACGTCTTTGCGGGCTACTGGCAGATGCCTGAAAAAACCGCCGAGGAGTTCACGTCGGACGGCTGGTTCAAGACGGGCGACGTCGGGCGGTTCGATGCCGAGGGGTATCTGTCAATCGTCGGCCGGGCCAAGGACCTCATCATCACCGGCGGCTTCAACGTCTATCCGGTCGAGGTGGAAGAGGCCTTGGACCGCGTGCCCGGCGTGCTGGAAAGCGCGGTGATCGGCCTGCCGCACCCCGATTTCGGCGAGGGGGTCTTTGCCGTGCTGGTGGCGCAACCCGGCGTGACGCTGGACCCCGAGGTGGTGCTGGCTGCAGTGCGCGACCGTCTTGCCCGGTTCAAGCAGCCCAAAGCAGCCGTGGTGGTCGATGCCCTGCCGCGCAACGCCATGGGCAAGGTGCAGAAGGCGGTGCTGCGGGCCGCCTACAAGGACCGCTTCGCCTGAATGCAAAAGGCGCCCCCGGAAGGGCGCCCTTGCGAACCGATTGGAGCGGGCGATGAGATTCGAACTCACGACCCTAACCTTGGCAAGGTTATGCTC
Organism: uncultured Rhodobacterales bacterium; assembly: GCA_964627355.1. Lineage (GTDB taxonomy): Bacteria > Pseudomonadota > Alphaproteobacteria > Rhodobacterales > Rhodobacteraceae > JBBQXK01. Next base: position 4,686 of record CAZVIS010000035.1, on the reverse strand, counting down.
TACCCCTGAGCTACGCCCGCACTCCGTTTCGGTGTCGCGTGAAATACAAACGCCGGGCGGGGGCTGCAAGGGGGAAAGGGGCCGGTTGCGCCGAATTTTGCGTGCCCGGGCCGCCACACCGAAGCGAAGGAAGCGATCCGTCGGCGCGGGCGGCCCGGGATGGCGCAATGTTCTTGATATGTTCCAAGGCTTTGTGGCATTTGTTCTCGCAGAAAAGGGAGGGACAGGAACATGCCGGATCAGCACGATGGACGCCGCGACTTCGATTTCGAGGAAGGCCGGTGGACCGTTCTTCACCGCAGGCTGGCAACCCGTCTGGCCGACGCCGATGACTGGCAGGAGTTTCCCGGCGAAAGCATCATGCGGCCTGTCCTCGGTGGCCTCGGGAATGTCGAGGACAACGTGATCCACCTGCCCGGCGGCACCTACCGCGCATTGGCGATGCGAACTTTCGATCCGGACACCGGCCTCTGGGCGATCTGGTGGGTCGATGGCCGCAATCCCCACTCACTCGATGTTCCGGTCAAGGGCCGGTTCGTCGATGGCATCGGGCGCTTTCGCGCCCAAGACAGCTTCAACGGACGCCCCATCGTGGTCGAGTTCCAATGGTCGCAAGCGCCGGGTGGCCCGCGCTGGCAGCAGGCATTCTCGGCCGATGGCGGCGCCACCTGGGAGGTGAACTGGGTGATGCACTTCACCCGGGTGGACTGACCCCTATTCGAACTCGACCAGCAGATCCTTCGCCTCGATCTGCTGCCCCGGCGCGACGTTCACCGCCTTGACCGTCGCCGTGCGGTCGGCATGCAGGCCGGTCTCCATCTTCATCGCCTCGATGGTGAGCATCAGGTCGCCAGCATGCACCTTCTGCCCCGGCTTCACCGCGACCGAGGCGATGGACCCCGGCATCGGTGCGCCGACATGGGCGGGGTTGCCGTCGGCGGCCTTGGGCCGCGCCGCTGTCTTGGCCTTCACCGCGCGGTTCGGCACGCGGATCACGCGGGGCTGGCCGTTCAGTTCGAAGAACACGCGGACGTCGCCGTCGTCCTGCACCTCACCAACAGTCTGCAGACGGATCTCCAGCGTCTTGCCAGGGTCGATCTCGGCCGTGATCTCCTCGCCCGGTTCCATGCCATAGAAGAAGGTCTTGGTCGGCAGGACGCGGACGGGGCCATAGGTGCGGTGGCGGGCGCGGTAGTCCATGAAGACCTTGGGATACATGAGGTATCCGTTCAGGTCCTCGTCATCGACGATCTTGTCCTCGGCCTCTTCGGCCTGCTGGCCGACTTCGGCGGCAAGTTTCGCCCGCACGGCTTCGAGGTCCACCGCAGGCATCCCCGCGCCCGGACGCCCGGTCAGCGGGGCCTCGCCCTTGAGCACCTTCTTCTGGATCCCCTCGGGCCAGCCGCCATGGGGCTGGCCAAGGTTGCCCTTCAGCATATCCACGACCGATTCCGGGAAGGCGACCTCGACGCCCGGATCCTCGACCTCTGCGCGGGTCAGCCCTTGCGCCACCATCATCAGCGCCATGTCGCCCACGACCTTGGAGGACGGCGTCACCTTGACGATATCGCCGAACATCTGGTTCGCGTCGGCATAGGCTTGTGCCACCTCATGCCACCGCTCCTCCAGCCCCAGGCTGCGCGCCTGCGCCTTGAGGTTGGTGAACTGGCCTCCGGGCATTTCGTGCAGCCAGACCTCGGACGCCGGGGCAGGGAGGCCACTCTCAAAGGCGGCATAGAGCTTGCGCACGCCCTCCCAATAGTTGGAGATCTGCCGGATCGCCCCGATATCGAGGCCGGTATCCCGGTCGGTGTTCCGCAGTGCCTCGACCAGCGACCCGATGCAGGGCTGCGAGGTGCCGCCCGAGAAGGCGTCCATCGCCGCGTCCACCGCATCCACCCCCGCCTCGCAGGCGGCGATGATCGTGGCCCCGGCGAAACCGCTCGTATCATGCGTGTGGAAGTGGATCGGCAGGCCCACCTCCTGCCGCAAGGCCTTGACCAGCGCCCGGGCCGAGGCGGGTTTCAAAAGGCCCGCCATGTCCTTCAGCCCCAGGATATGCGCCCCCGCCTCGCGCAGCTCGATCCCGCGGCTGACGTAATACTTCAGGTCATATTTCGACCGCGCAGGGTCCAGCAGGTCGCCCGTATAACAGATCGCCCCCTCGCAGACCTTGTTCGCTTCGACCACGGCATCCATCGCGACGCGCATGTTCTCGACCCAGTTGAGCGAGTCAAACACCCGGAACACGTCGACGCCGGTATAGGCCGCCTGCCGGACGAACTCGCGCACCACGTTGTCGGGATAGTTGGTGTAGCCCACCCCGTTCGACCCGCGCAGCAGCATCTGCGTCATCACGTTGGGCATCGCCGCGCGCAGGTCGCGCAGGCGCTGCCAGGGGCATTCCTGCAGGAAGCGGTAGGCCACGTCAAAGGTGGCCCCGCCCCAGCACTCGACCGAGAAAAGCTGCGGCAGGTTCGCCGCATAGGCAGGCGCCACGCGGATCATGTCGATGGACCGCATCCGGGTCGCCAGCAGCGACTGGTGCCCGTCGCGCATCGTGGTGTCGGTGACCAGCACCTTCTTCTGAGCACGCATCCAGTCGGCGACGGCCTTGGGGCCCTTCTGCTCCAAGAGGTTCCGGGTGCCCATGGCCGGTTCGCCCATGGCCGCAGGCGGCTTCGGCGCGCGCACCTCGGCGGGGGGCTTCGGCCGTCCCGCCGTCTCGGGGTGGCCGTTCACCGTGATGTCGGCGATGTAGGTCAGGATCTTCGTCGCCCGGTCCTTGCGGCGGCGGAACTGGAACAGCTCGGGCGTCGTGTCGATGAACTTGGTGGTATAGGTATTGTCGAGGAACGTGGGGTGTTTCAGCAGGTTGATGACGAACTCGATGTTCGTTGCTACCCCCCGGATCCGGAACTCGCGCAGCGCCCGGTCCATCCTTGCGATGGCCTTTTGTGGGGTCTGCGCATGGGCCGTGACCTTGACCAGCAGCGAGTCGTAGTACCGCGTGATGACCCCGCCCGCATAGGCCGTCCCGCCGTCCAGCCGGATGCCGTTCCCCGTGGCTGACCGATAGGCGGTCAGCCGCCCGTAGTCGGGAATGAAGTTGTTCAGCGGGTCTTCGGTCGTCACCCGGCACTGCACGGCATGGCCGATCAGCGGAATGTCCTCCTGCCGCGCGATCCCTGTCGCCTCGGCCAGCGTCTTGCCTTCCTCGATCAGGATCTGGGCCTGCACGATGTCGATGCCCGTCACTTCCTCGGTGACGGTATGCTCGACCTGCACGCGGGGGTTCACCTCGATGAAGTAGAACTTCTGGGTATCCATATCCATCAGGAACTCGACCGTCCCCGCGCACTCATACCCCACATGGGCGCAGATCCGGCGGCCAAGCTCGCAGACCTCGGCCCGCTGCGCGTCGCTCAGATACGGCGCAGGCGCGCGCTCCACGACCTTCTGGTTGCGGCGCTGCACGGTGCAGTCCCGTTCCCACAGGTGATAGATGTTGCCGTGCTTGTCGCCGAGGATCTGCACCTCCACGTGCCGCGCGCGCAGGATCATCTTTTCCAGATAACCCTCGCCGTTGCCAAAGGCCGCTTCCGCCTCACGCCGTCCCTCGCGGACCTTGGCCTCCAACTCGTCCTCGGAATTGATCGGTCGCATTCCGCGCCCGCCGCCGCCCCAACTGGCCTTGAGCATCAAGGGATAGCCGACCTCGGCCGCAGCCCGCTTCACCTCGGCCATGTCGTCGCCGAGCACCTCGGTCGCCGGGATCACCGGCACGCCCGCCGCAATCGCCACCCGCCGGGCACTCGCCTTGTCGCCAAGCGCCCGCATCGTGTCCGCCGTCGGCCCGATGAAGGTGATCCCAGCGCCCTCGCAGGCATCCACGAAGTCGGGGTTCTCGGACAGCAAGCCATACCCCGGATGGATCGCATCCGCCCCGGACAGCCGCGCCACCCGGATCATCTCGGGGATGGACAGGTACGCCCCCACCGGCGACAGCCCCTCGCCGATCCGGTAGGCCTCATCCGCCTTGAAGCGGTGGAGGGACAGCTTGTCCTCCTCTGCAAACACCGCGACCGTCTTCTTCCCCATCTCGTTCGCGGCCCGCATCACGCGGATGGCGATCTCGCCCCGGTTGGCAACGAGGATCTTCTTGAAGTCGGGCATGGCGGCGTCCTCAGGCTATCTTCCGCCACGTTAGAAGCGCTGCACTGCAGCGCAAGAGGGATCGACGCTGATTCATCACCGAAATGCGACGTCTCGCCTCAGCTGGGCGGCGCTGTCAGGTGAACTGTTCCGTTCCCCCGACGCATTTGCGCTTGACGTAGGGGAACCCCAGCGAGCACGATACGTGTAGTAGCCGAACTCCGCACAACCCTGACGAGAGCGACCGATGTTTTGCATCAGTGTCCGCCGTATCCGCAACGGCAAATTCGATGACGAACCCGTCATTGGGCAGACCCGATATCTGGACGTCCCCGCCGGGGTTACTCCTGCGCCCGAACACCAGATCCCGCGGTCCGAGTGGGTCAGACGTGTGATGGCCAGCTTTAGCACCGGTCCCGGCGGCCAAGGGACGGTCGGTGACCTCACGCTTTTCGTTCACGGATACAACACCAGTGTCGCCTCGGCCGCCCGCCGCCAGGGGCGTCTGCAGGAGGGGCTTTCTGCGGTTGG